>JAYUKO010000155.1:0-54401 GCA_043764415.1 Bdellovibrionales bacterium
CACAAAATAGCTGACATTGCTTTTTTCTTTTTCCTGCGCCAAGTAGGTCAAACTCAGTCCGTAGGTTGTTCCTAACACGGCTCCAGCAATCACATCGTGTAACCAGTGCTTGTTATCGTTGATTCGACTAAAGGCGACCATGGTGGCAAGGCCGTAAGCAGGCACTGCCCAGTACCACTCATGTTGAGTACCTACGACAGATGCAAAAGCGAAAGCTGTTGTTGTGTGACCGGATGGAAAACTCTCACGGCTGCTGCGTACATTGGGACGAGGCTCCCGCACGATGGCTTTCAAGCCATTTGCAACAACACCCGAATACAAAGATGCTTTAAACATGAGTACTGACTTTTTATAATAGGTTTCGTCACCAAAATACTTATAGAGGCCGTACATAACGCCCGCGTAAATTGCGTTAGGAATAGTTTGTCCAGCATAGTCGCCAATAGTAGACAAAGAGCCCAGGGGTTTGTTTTCCACAGTTTCGTTCTGAACGTCGTGTCCCAGAGTGTCTTCCACCGTGTCCAGAGCAAATATCGCAGTGGTTGCAGACCCGGCCAGCAAAAAATATTTTGCATCCGTCGTGAATGGCGATGCCAGCTCATCGAGTCGATCTCCCCAAAATCCCGCTTGAGAGTTTTGTACCAATACAACAATCAGCAAAAAGAGAAGATTTCTTGTCATTTATAAATGATACATGAGCGGTGCTGAATTACAAAAATTAAATGCTTTAAAAACTGACCACGAGTTGAGTAGTCATCATGCCGTTTTTATATACAGGCATCACCGACCACGAATAGGAGTCGTCCGACGACTCCTGGGTTTTTTCTTTTTTGCCAAGCTGAGAGGCGGTTTTTCCGCAAACGTACCCTAAGGCAATGCCTAGCGGATAATCACTGGCCCAGTGGACTCCATTATTGACCATTTGCCATCCTAAAAGCGTAACCCAAGTGACCTCGAGCGGCCGCAGCCAGTACTCATATTCTGGGTAATTATCAATAAGCACAGTAAAGGTCATGGTGGCAGTCATAACGTGGCCACTTGGCATAGCATCGTAACTTGGAGTGTTGTTTGCGTATTCAGAAATCGAAGGGAATGGTCGCCAAGCACCTTGCTCTTGAGTTTTTACATAGGGACTTTCGCGCCCGGTCGCTCTTTTTAGTATTTGGCTAAAGACTGTCGACACGGTCATCCCATGCACGATTTGCAATCCCGTATTGTAGGCGCGATTGTTTTCGGAAAAATATCCGTAACCGATCATCGATCCTGCGATTGTGAAGTGTGTGATCCCATCGCCCAGAAAATACATGGCTGAACCTGCGTCTGTGGGAAATCGCACTGGCCAAGGACCAATCTCAAACAATGCGTGGGTATTGTCGCCATTGCCAATACCCCACTTTCTGCCGTTTTTTTGCGTGTCCGCGTAAATATCTTCGTCATACTCGTAGAGCAAGGCCGTCGAACCGATAATCAATCCCCAATAGGGCAAACTCTCTTTGCTAAAACCCATTTGCAGCGATTTCCAACCGGTGGCAGGCAATTCGGTGATGACCGAAAAAAGCTCAATCTTTTCTGGGTTCTCTCCGACTACAGCTTCTTCTTCAACTTCTTCATCTGCGCCGTCGTCAGCAAATCCTGAAATCGCAAAGCTAGTGGTTAATAGAATTAAAAAAATGGCTTTTATCATCCTAATTCACCGAATTTGTTTCGCAAGCATGATTATCCAGACTGAACAAATCCAAGGTTTTGTTGTACTCATGGGTTGAGATCGAAAGTAAACCAAGGACCGTAGAAAAAATGTAATCGTGATTAAATTTGCATTTCTTCAGATGTTCAAAAGTAGAACTCATATGGGTTGTGCTCCTCAGCTCCGGAGACAGCCAAAAAAGCAGCGGAATTTCTTTCTGTTCTTTGGGCGCGATAAAGTATGGCAAAGAGTGCAAATAGACCCCGTTCTCCCCGAGGGACTCTCCATGATCCGAAACATACGCTAAAGCCGTATCTCTGTCTTGATGCAAAGTTTTTAAGTATTCAATGGTCTTTGCGATAAAATGATCTGTGTACAGAATTGTGTTATCATAGGAATTAATTATTTCGTTTTTTGCACATCGACTTAAATCGCTGGTCTGACAGGAAGGCTGAAACTTGTTAAATGTTTCTGGCACTCGGAGGTGATACGAAGGTCCATGACTTCCTAGAGTATGTAACACCACAAGCTGATTTTCATTTTTTTTCACATCGACGATCGACTTGAGTGCTTCCAATAAAACTTCGTCATAGCACGAATTTTGGTTGCACAGCTTTGCTTGCTTAAACGCTGTGAGATCTATTTGCTGAATGCGGTTGCACACACCCTGGCATCCTGTGTTGTTGTCGATCCATGCAACTTGATAACCTGCAGATTTAACCACATCCAATAAATTCCCGCGAGCGTCGGCCGAGTCCATATTAAAATTCGACTGACCCAAATTTGAAAAAATGCAGGGAACAGATGTCGCGGTCGCCGTGCCACAGGAAACAACTTTAGGAAAATTAATAATATCTAGCTTTTTGAGGAGCGGAGTTGTTTCGTTGGTCTTGTAACCATTTATCGAAAAATGATCGGAGCGAGCTGTCTCGCCCAAGATTAGGACGACCAATCGACCTTTTTTTGCACTGAACTTGGCATCCTGGCCGATGGGTATAAAGGTGTGATGTTTTGGAAAGGCTCTGCCTTTCCAGTATTTGCTAATTTGGTACACGGGCCCCACGGGATTTACCAGATGTCTGACCTGGCGATTATTTCTAAGGAAAGAAGCATAGTCTTTATAAAAAAATACCGAAATCACTCCCACTCCTAAAAAACAAAGCAAAACCACTTTTCCTGTAACTTGCAGTCTTCGAAGGGGTCGTTGGGATTGCAGATTCACAAACAAATTTAATAGCAAAAAAACAAGGGTCCATAAAACCGACCAAAAGAGAAGGTCGCGATTAAAAAATTGCGAGGATTCGGCAAACGTGGTTTCAAAGAAGCTTTTAAAAATCGTATCATCCGCCACAATTCCATACCTTGTGGAAAAGTAATTTGCGTAGGCCGAAACGATAAACAGACAAAAAGCCCCAGAACGAAGAATATTGAGAAGGTAAAACGGCAACAAACAAATAGCGGAAAGTACACCCACGATAAAGACATTAGACAAAACAAAAAAGATGCCCTGTATACTGGGCATCTGATCCAAATTGAAAATAATTGAGAATAATTTTTGATTGAAGAAAAGACAGATGATCAGCGCATTTAGGAGAATAAAGGTCGCAGGCTCGAGGTTAATGCGCTGTAGCTTGGAGCTGCCAGATGAAGAAACAGATGCCGGAGTTGTCATACGAAAAGGTTAACAGGTGACCCTTGCGCCAGTATTGCGTGCGCATTACAAATTAGTAATCATTCTTTTTTTGAATCTACCCTCGTAACTATGCTAGAATGCAGGCATGAATATTATCATCGTCGAGGATGACCACAAAATTTCGCAGTTTGTAACCAATGGGTTAAAACAAGAAGGCCATCAAGTGGACACTGCTTTTGACGGGCGCACTGGTCTCGACCTTTTACGACAAAAACAATACGATCTTCTCATTCTCGACCTGATGCTGCCGTTGCTTGATGGATTGTCGGTTTTAAAAATTTTAAAGCAAGAAAACATTTCTTTACCCGTCTTAATTTTGAGTGCCAAGCAATCCGTAGACGACAAGGTCGAGGGTTTGAACATGGGTGCCGACGACTACCTGGTGAAACCATTTTCTTTTTCGGAACTCAATGCCCGGGTGAATGCCCTCTCTCGACGAAAAATTGAAGTGGTGAAGGAATCGCAATATCTCAATCTCGGCGATTTGATTTTAGACCGCTATAGCCGAAAAGTGAGCGGGGCTGGCAAAACCATCGAGCTTCAATCGAAAGAGTTTTCCTTGCTCGAGCTTTTTTTAAAAAACAAAGATCGGGTTTTATCTAAAAATATTATCCTCGACAGAATCTGGAATATTGATTTTGACCCACAAACCAACGTGGTGGATGTGTTGGTCTGTCGTTTAAGAAACAAGCTTGAACGGGCCACCAGCAAGAGGTATATAACCACTATACGCGGCATGGGATACGTTTTAAATAATGAAGAATCGAATTAAAAGAACATTAAGTCAGGCCTTGTCCATCAATTTGATACTGACGCTGCTTGGAAGTCATCTGCTCATCACCGGATCTCTTTTTTTCTTGTTAAAATTTGAATTGGCGAAACGCGACAAAAATGTCGCGATCATTCGTTCCCATGAAGTGTGTGACGTTATCGAGCTCCATGGCATCGACTACCTCAAAACAAAAGATGCTGCAATTCACTTAGAGGATTTCAACCGATTGCTTATTGTTGTCACCGATGCTTTAGGAAATAAAATCTTTGAAAAAATGCCGGTGGATTTGAAAAATTTTAGCCAGGAAGAGATCGCAACAGTCCTCAAAGAGTCGTTAGACAACTTAGGCGCGCACACTGTAAATCCAAAACTACCTTTAGAAGAAACCATCGAGATCTTTTCGCAAAATGTGCTTTCTTACCGAGTGGCTGTGGGTTTTGATACAGACTCCTCGGAAGATTTTGCCAATCTGTATTTTAAATCGGCCATCTATCTGGTTTTAATAACATCACTTTTAAGTGCGCTGTACGTGTATTTTTTTACGATTCGAAAACTAAAGCCTATCAATCAGCTTATTGAAACAGTTCAACAAATCCAGTTGGGTAATCTCACACCAATTCCCATGGATCTCGACTCAAAATACGAGCTGTACGAACTCACAAGATTATTTAACGAAATGATTCTCCACATCCGAAAGCTCATTGCCTCGCTGCAAGGCTCCATCGACTCCATCGCCCACGACTTGCGAACTCCCCTCACCCATATTTCGCTCAAACTAGAATCGTTAATCAATTCCGACCAGCAGATCAGTAAAGAGACCTTCGGTGACCTGCTCGAAGAAACTAACGAAATCACCAAGCTCGTCAACACGCTTCTTGAAATTACCGAAGCGGATTCAAAAAGTTTAACTCTTAAAAAAGAAGCCTTCCCGCTTCGCCCGCTTTTGCAGGAATGTATCGATCTTTACGAGTACGTTTTAGAAGACAAAAAATCAAAGATTGATCTTTATTGCGAACCTGAGATTACGCTCAAAGCCGACAGAAACCGCATCAAGAGAGTTTTTGCCAACCTCATCGACAACGCCATCAAATTCTGCGGAGACAGCCCTACAATCTCCATTCGCTGTGCACAAATAGACTCCGCAATTTTAATCACCATCGAAGATAACGGCGTGGGAATGTCTACAGACGATATTAATAAAATTTGGCAGCGTCTGTACCGCGGCGATCAAAGTCGAACAACCAAAGGGATGGGTTTAGGACTGAGTTTTGTAAAATCCATTCTCGACGCCCACGGCTGGACCATCACTGTGGAAAGCGAAATCAATCAAGGCTCAAAATTTAAAATCGAGGCAACAACAACTTAATCTCCCGACTTTTTTGCCTTCATTATTAAGGCCCTTTAATAAGGATCAAACCACTACCCCACCCGGTACTCGTGGAATGTGTTCCTGTAAAATTTCCGGTGGCACCGGCTGTGGCTTGCACTTTGTCCATAGTTCTTGTTTCCCACCCTGCGTAATACTCTCTTTGTGTAAAGCCTGTTATCAAACCTGGAGTTCCAAAACCTGTTCCCAGTGCATATATAACTGAATTGCTCAAAGAGGTTCCGCCCAAATAAGTGATCGTGGTGCCACTTCCAGTGTTTGCTGTCGCAACAGTGACTGGGTTCGTTATGTTGACTCCGCGGTAGATTGTAAAATTGGAGTAACTGTACGCTGCCCTGGTGTCTGAGGTTGAAAAAGAAAAATCAAAGTACGAAGCAGCGACGTCGGCACTGATTGCAAGTTTTGTAAAAATTCGATTCCCAAAAGTGCTAATATTAAACGAAACCTGTTCGGTCCAGCCTGTGGGTGGCGTGTACACTCCCGTATTTTGTACGGAGAGATAGACCACCATCAGATCGTTGATGGTCAGCTGCGAAGGTTTATTGAGTCGCATGTAGGTGGAATTCATTGTATAGGAGCTCGCTGTGACCACATGTGTAGGAGTTGGGGCTGTACACGTAATACTAAATCGGCTGCTAAGTATTTTACAATTATGGGCCACCTCTGTTGGATTGAGTGCCACGTTATAAATGCGAACAATGCCATAAGCTCCAGCTAAATAGAACTGCGTTCCGTCCCAAGAGCCAATATGCACATTCCCAGTGGTATTTCCCATTCCTGTGTAAGTGCCCGTAGTGCTCGTCGCGCCTGCCATCAAAATTCCATTGTTATAAATACGAATTCCGTTAGGACTTTCTGATCCATCATAAGTCACGATCACATGGTTCCATGCTCCTGTCGAAAGCGATGCAGTCGTTGCAAACCTGATTCGATTGGTACTCCAATTTGTAGTTATCAAATCAACAGTGATGGTTTCGGTGCCCGACAGCCAAACGACAAACTCGCCTGCGTTTGCAGCGCCCATCTTGCTGATTAAAGTTCGATTGCTTGCCGAATCTGTGACATTGACCCACATTTCTAAAGTGAACGGACGGTCGTTGCCGCTGCCATCTGTAAATGAAAGATTATTATGATCGCTCACTGTGATAGTGTCGTTAGTGGAATCTTTACTAATGCGATTTGGAGAGTCTAACCAGCCCGTTGTTGTGCAGGTGTCGAAATTTGCGAGAGTTGCATTATAAAGGCCTTTCTGATCATACCATGTCAGGTTGCTGGCGCAGCCGGTGCCCGCAGTATAAGCTGCTGTGGTTGAACTGTTCGCTTTGAGTGCATCAAAGTTTAAAACTAAATCAGACAGTATAGGGCCGCTGGCTTTGCGCGTGCCGCCTCCCAACCGAGCTTCCGCTGGCGTAATTAACAATATCACTAACACAAATAGTGTATAGCTTAGTTTTCTCGCCATACCATGGATGCATACCATGTTGTTTCTCCACCGATAATTAAAAACTGATAAATTGTTGTCTCGCCAACACCAGCTGCCGGAGCTGCTGCTGTCCCTGTGTCCCACTTGATTGTATTTCCGTTACCGGCCCACGCTAAGGTGCGCGAACCCGTAGCGTCCTGTACAACTCTCACTGTTAAAGTGAACGCCTGATCTGTCGCTAGTGTACCGATCGTAGGGAGTGTTAAAGTGGTATTCCCGTTGAGTGTAATTCTGCGCACGTTGCGGCTTAAATCCGGGATCGTGTAGGTCGTGCTCGAGTTCGTGGCCGTGGCTGCGCCCTCGTCAGAGGCCAGAACTCTTGCTGTTCCTGCCACATCCAATGCAACGGCTGGGGTGATGGAGCCGATACCAACATTGCCGGCGAAGTAGTTGGCGCCACCAGCCGAATAGAGCGCGTAATTCAGTGTTGATCCTGCCGTTTGACTGTCGATATAGACGCCGTAGTTGTTGGCAATGGCGCCGGTGCTTGTGTCGGTTGCGGCGCGGACTCTGACTCCGTAGTTGTTAGTGATGCTCCCTGTTCCGTCGACACCGCTAACTACGTCTAAAATACTCACGTTGGTGGCAGTTTCCGCACTACCTTGAAAGATAAATTCACCGACTTTTGCGGCCGAGAGATTGGCGCCACCCGCTGCTCCAGTGTGATCCACGCGTGCGCGGGTCGCCGTCATCGTACCAGTCTGGTTTCCAGAACGATTCGAAATTACATAACTCTCTTGCCCAATAAAATTGGCACTTCCAGCCGCAACTCCATTAACAAAAGCGTAATTCGATTGATTAATTACTGTGCCGGTCGTTTCGGAATAGGGATTTGTCATGAATTCAAATTTTGCAGGGTTAAACGATGCGCCGCCAAATTCAATATCTCCGTTATTTTTAATTTCTATCCGTGTTGAATTGTTGGTTTCGAACAACAGACCATAGTTGTCATTGGTCCCTAAGGTTGCATCAGCAGTAAAGGAATTCCCGGCGTTCACGAAGCCAGTGGTCCCGGTTAATGCCGTCACCCAAGATAAAACACCACTGCCATTCGTTTGTAGCACTTGTCCCGAACTTCCAGCCGTCGTTGGAAGTGTGAGCGCGTAGCTTGTAGTGATGGCATCGGGAGCGCGGATTGTGGCCGTGTCGGCACCACCGGCGGCGAGTTCGCGTAGGATCAGCTGACCGGTTTGTCCTGTCCCTGTTCCGCTTGGTCGCGAAGTGACTGCGCCAGCCACGTCTAGCAACGTGCCCGGAATCGTGGTTCCAATTCCAAAGTTCCCACTTGCCAGTATTCTTGCTTTCTCTGTGAGCGAGCTCGCGGTGCGGGTTTCAAACGCCATAAAATTGTTATTTGCTGACTCCACCTCTGTGTAAATGCTCGCAGCGTTTACCGTCCCAGCTTTAAATTGAATGGAAGTACCCGAACCGACCCCTGAGGACGAATTTTTTACGGTGACCACCGGAGATATGCCCGCCGAATTGCCTTCGACCCATAGGCCATATTGATTCGTATTAAAGCCACCAATACCAACTCCACCAGAGGCTACGTAAAGAGCGTTCGCATCGGTAAACGTGGTGTTAGCGCCAGCTGTTGGTTTGTCCGCAATGTAGACTGTTGCCGCCTTGGTATATGTTGTGGCTCCGGATGCGGCTAACGTGGGCGTGGCAAACGCATTGACGTAGTTAGCAGCAACGGTGCCGGAGCTTGTGGTGTCCGTATAAGTTGCGGCATCTTGGCGAATACCGATTCCGTTTGCAGCCCAGGCTGCAGCCGAGCGATTTGACGATTGATGAAGAACAGCCGCTGGCGCTGAAGTGCCAATACCCACATTTCCGCTCTGATCGATTACGAATGGACTGGTGTCACTAGCGACGTCATTCACACGAAATGAATCTCCCGTGCCCGTATTTGTAATAGATAAAAAATTTGTTCCTGAAGCTGCGATATCGGTAGATGCATCCAATGACATGGTGTCTGAGAATTTATCAAAGTTTAAACTATCGTCGGCAATCGATGCCGCTCCAGTGGATGTCCAACTTAAGATGCCAGCCCCGTCAGTAGTGAGAACTTGGTTCGCAGCCCCCGCCGTGCCTGGAAGAGTGAGTGCATAACTTGTAGTTATAGCATCTGGCGCCCGAATCGCTACAGTGTCGGTACCACCGACTGCGAGCTCGCGCATGATCAACTGACCTGTTTGGCCTGTCCCTGTTCCGTTTGGACGTGACGTGATGGCTCCGTTCACATCAAGCAATGTCCCTGGGACCGTGGTTCCAATTCCTAAGTTCCCTGCAGAGTCGATGCGCAAACGTTCACTTGTGGTATTGTCGAGCGTTGTCGAAATCGAAAAATAGCTATCGCGCGCCGTCGTGTCGTTGGATTGGGCACCTTCCCAACCCCAACTGAATTGCGATGCGGATACTCGTGAACCATCTGTAAAGCCTTCCAGTTGAAATGATACCTTACCGCCAAATCCTGCGCCCGGTGCCGTAGCGTCCCCGCGAAGTCTGTAAAAATTAACGATATTATCTGTACTGTTTGTTGAGCCAATATCTTCAAAGGTAGAATCATAAAATGAGTTAGAGGTTGTAATCGAATAGGCCGATATCGTGCCTGTCACTGCCATCGTATTGTTGTTGTTATCAATAATGCGAAGGCGCTCGGTTCCGCCCGTACTTGCAGCGAGAATATCTGCCGAGGGACTATACCAACCCGTGTTCGTATCACCCGAAAAGGAGTAAGTGGGAGCTCCAACGGACCCAAGACTTCCAAGTAGTGGAAAGGCTGGCGTTGTCGACGAAGTTGTCCAACTTAAAATACCTGCGCCGTCAGTTGTTAGAACTTGATTGGCAGCTCCAGCGGTCCCTGGAAGTGTGAGCGCGTAACTTGTCGTGATCGCATCCGGCGCCCGAATCGCTACAGTGTCGGTACCACCGACTGCGAGCTCGCGCATGATCAACTGACCTGTTTGGCCTGTCCCTGTTCCGTTTGGACGCGATGTAATTGCGCCAGCCGCATCGAGGATGGTACCTGGTACTGTCGTACCGATTCCAACATTTCCAACAGAATCAATTCGCACCTTTTCGGTGGGCGTTCCAGCAGTTCGAGTTGTAAAGGTCAATGCAGCATCCGTCGTTGCGGCTGATTCCCAGGCTGCGGCAACGTAGGCCATGTTTGTGGTGCCATTTCCTTGCAGCGAAATACGGGGTCCTCGGCCACTGGCTGCCGTCGCTGTATTCACAACAGTGAGAGTTGTCAGCTGCCCATTGGTAGTTCCAGAAACTTCCAGCAATGAGCCGGGCGTGGTGGTTCCGATACCAACCTGGCCGGAAGCATCAAAGGTCATGCGCTCAACACCATTTGTTACCATATGGAAGAGATTTGCTGAAGAGCGATAGATACCCGTATCAACGTCACCCTGAAATGTATATCCTGGAACACTGACCGTTCCACTTGCCGCGTAAAATTTGGAGTTACTTGAAATAACTGTGGTGTTTACATTGTCGACAATATTCCCGTCGACTCGAACGTTACCAGTCACATGCAACGGCTGAGCAGGAACCGTTGTACCAATACCCACATTGCCGCTCTGATCAATAACAAATGGACTGGTGTCACTGGCGACGTCATTCACACGGAATGAATCTCCCGTGCCTGCATTTGTAATCGATAAAAAATTTGTACCTGAAGCTGCGATATCGGTAGATGCATCCAATGACATGGTGTCTGAGAATTTATCAAAGTTTAAACTGTCATCAGCAATCGATGCCGCTCCACTGGATGTCCAACTTAAGATTCCAGCACCGTCGGTTGTGAGAACTTGGTTCGAAGTGCCTGCTGTGCCTGGAAGTGTGAGTGAATAACTTGTGGTTATGGCATCTGGCGCTCGAATCGCTACGGTGTCGGTACCACCGGCTGCGAGTTCGCGCATAATCAACTGACCTGTTTGACCTGTGCCTGTTCCGTTGGGCCTTGAAGTGATAGCACCCGCCACGTCGAGTAATGTGCCTGCACTGCTTGTTCCGATACCAACTCCGCCGTTGGCGCCGATGCGCATGCGCTCTCCACCGCGATAAAACATAAGATCATCAGAAGCTACAGGCTGAGCAATGGCCCACGCTTGGCCACCGGTACCGCCGAATAATTCGATACCAACTTCACCACCGGCTTGCGTTGCTCGCTCGACGCGAGCGTAGGAACTCCCAGACGATAAGATATGCAACTGTCTACCGGCCGCAGTAGTACCAATACCCACTTGACCACTGTTATCAATCACGAAGGGGCTTGTGTCGCCAGTGGCGTCGTTCACTCGGAAGGAATCACCAGTACCTGAATTCGTGACCGAAAGAACATTTGTGCCGCTGGCTGCGATATCTGTACTTGCATCTAAAGTCATGGCATCTGCAAAGTGAGTGAAGTCTAAACTGTCTGCTGCTGGCGCGAGAGAGCTCACCCAACTGAGTATGCCTGTTCCGTCTGTTGAAAGAACCTGGCCAGAACTTCCTGCTGTAGCAGGTAACGTGAGAGCGTAGCTCGTTGTGATGGCATCCGGTGCACGAATCGTTGCGGTTTCGGCTCCACCGGCTGCGAGCTCACGCATGGTCAACTGACCGGTTTCACCAGTGGCCGTTCCATAAGGTCGTGATGTCATGGCTCCAGATACATCTAGTAATGTTCCGGGAGCTGTTGTTCCTATACCCACACTGCCATTTGAAGAATTAATTGTCAGCCAAGTTGTTGAACCATTCATATTAGAAAAACGAAGATCTTTTTGGCTACCCGCTGTGTAATCAAGACCTGATTGAAACCAATTTGCCACCGCATTTGTTGTAAAACGCAGACTCCCCTGATTGGCAGCGGATGGTACAAAACGAATTGACGAAGATGAACCTGAGTTTGCACCCACTTCAAAGGCGGCACCTGGAGCTGAGGTACCTACCCCCACATTTCCGCTGGCATCAATCACGAATGGAGATGTATCTCCGGCCGCATCATTCACGCGGAACGAATCACCAGTTCCTGTATTTGTAATCGAAAGTACATTGGTTCCACTGGCCGCGATGTCTGTGCTTGCGTCTAACGTCATGGAATCTGCAAAGTGTGTGAAGTCTAAAGTATCAGCACCTGGAGTTGTTGACGGTGTTGTCCAGCTCAATACTCCCGAGCCATTCGTAGTTAAAACTTGGCTGGCGCTGCCGGCCGTATCTGGAAGTGTTAGTACGTAGTTTGTTCCTATGGTGGCTGGAGCTTGAATCGCTGCGTACTCACCTCCTGCACTGTCCGCGAAGCGGGCTTGATTTTGCGCATTCAATGTTAATGCTCCAGTCATGGAATCGCCAGACTTCGCAACTTTCTCCGTATCCAACTCGTTGATTGCGGTTTGTGCTGTTGTGGCTGCGAGTGCTCCTGCTGGGGTGTTAGGAATTGTTCCTAAATCTAAATTTGCCTCTGCAACATTAAGGTCAATTTCGTTATTGCCAGCATCAAGGGCCACACTGATTTTGTTGCTAGCAGCATTGATGTTTCTGAATTCCAGATCAAAAGTAGTTTTTTGTTTAAATACGCCCACGCCACCAGCGCCTTGATTGCTCGCAGTGTTGGTTTCGCCCACTCCTGCTGGAGTGACCCATGCAAGAACTCCGTTACCATCGGTTTGCAAATACTGACCGCTATTTCCATCGTCTGGAGGCAACGTGAGAGTGTAATTTGCTGCCAAAGTTGTGAGGGCCTTGAATGCCACGTAGTTTGCGCCGCTACCGTCGGCTTCGGAAAGTCTTAATTCTTGCTCGTTATCGATATTCAATGCACCAGTCATCGTGTCGCCGGCTTTTGCTACTTTTTCAGTATCAAGTTCGTTAATCGCGGCCTGCACTTCCGTAGCGGAAATTGAACCCGCCGGAGTGTTGTCAATTTGATTAGCATCGTAATCACTGGCTGCCGCTACGACAGCTCCTGATCTTCCAAAAACTGTTGTTACGGGAGCCGAAGGAATCGCAATCCAACTGAGAACTCCCGCGCCGTTTGTGGAAAGCACTTGGCCGTTAGTTCCTGCGGTATCGGGTAAAGTTAACACATAGTTTGCTGCAATCGTCGCAGGAGCTTGGATGGCTGCGTACTCGCCGCCTGCACTGTCGGCAAAACGAGCTTGGGCTTGAGTGTTGAGTGTAATACTTGTAGCCGTACTGGCTCCGCGACCTGTTATAGTCGCTAATGTGTCGGCTTCAGCTGTTAGATAACCGTTATTCGACACCATAGCGTCCACTTCGGTTTCGCTGAGCACGAAGTTTGTGCGGGTCATTTTTCTGAGTGCCGTTACGCTTGCATCATAAATCAAAATTTCGTCAGCGCCGGCAACTGCTGTTTCAGCTGTGGTTCCGTTAATATTCACTGATAAACTGCGGTCAGCAGACAGGTCGCCACCACCGGTGAGTCCGCTGCCTGCAGCGGTATTGACAGCACGTGTGCTTGCCACTTTTTCGCTATCCAACTCGTTGATCGCGGCTTGTACATCTGTGGCAGCTATTGTTCCTGCCGCGGTGTTATCGATTTGATTGGCGTCGTAATCACTCGCTGCCGCTACGACAGCGCCTGATCTTCCAAACACAGTTGTAACTGGCGCAGATGGAATCGCAATCCAGCTAAGAACGCCCGAACCGTTCGTTGAAAGCACTTGGCCATTTGTTCCTGCAGTGTCTGGCAACGTGAGAACGTAGTTTGCTCCGATTGTTGTAGGAGCTTGAATCGCCGCGTACTCACCGCCTGCGCTATCTGCAAAGCGCGCTTGATTTTGCGCAGTAAAAGTTAATGCACCACTCATAGAGTCGCCAACTTTAGCAACTTTGTCGGCATCGAGTTCGTTAATGGCTGCTTGAACATTGGTCGCGGCGATTGTGCCTGCTGCGGTATTTGGAATCACTGCGGAATCCAAATTGGCTTCGTTGACATTGATGTCCACTTCTTTGTTTGCGGCATCCAAAGCCACACTCACTTTGTTGCTTGCGGCATTTAAATTTCTAAATTGCAAATCAACACCCGATTTCGCATCGTAAAATCCAACGCCACCAACACCTTGATTGCTTGCCGTGTTGGTCTCGCCTACTGCTGCAGGAGATGTCCAACTCAACACTCCGCTACCATTTGTGGTGAGCACTTGGTTTACAGCGCCAGCGCCTGCTGGCAGTGTAAGAGTGTAATTCGCACCCAATGTGGTAAGCGCTTTGATGGCCACGTAGTTTGCACCACTACCATCGGCTTCGGAAAGTCTTAATTCTTGTTCGTTGTCGATGTTAAGTGCACCGGTCATTGTGTCGCCGGCTTTTGCTACTTTTTCTGTATCTAATTCGTTGATCGCAGCTTGTACTTCAGTAGCGGAAATGGCACCTGCAGGAGTGTTATCAATTTGCACAGCATCGTAATCACTGGCTGCTGCAACAACGGCACCCGTTCTGCCGAACACGCTGTCCACCGGAGACACTGCAAATTCAGCCGGTCCATCCCAAAACATCAACTTATTCGTCGTGGTGTTGTACCACACCGTGCCTTCGTGCCCTGCTACTAGCGGAGTCGCAACAAGCGTCGCTTGCTGAGCCGTGGTATAAACTCCAAAGCGAAATGTTCTTTGCGCAGCTTGAGTCATGTGGCCAATGTCGGTTATGTCGTTTGTTGCCATGTCGATGGTGCCAGCCATTATACCGCCGGCTAAAGGAAGCTTCGTGGGATCGGCACTTCCTGAACTTAAAGTTTGAACAACTGTGCCATCGTAGTAGCGCAGCACAAAGTCGTCGCTGTCGTACCAAATTTGTCCCGCAGTGGGCGCTCCAGGATTTGTTGCACGGTTTGGAATTACCGTTCCGTTTGTTGTATTTTGTAAATACAGCGAACTGCTACCGGCAAGGAGGCCGCTCAGTGTGGTGTAGCTGGCGCCAAAGAGCGTGTTCACTTTAGCCTGGGTGACATCGGTATTGGTCTGCACGAAATCTGATGGCGCCATGCCTTGCAATGTTTCAGCAACCAAAGACTGCGGTACGGAATCAATTTGCATATCAGGCGAAAGCGTACTCGTCACACTCGTGGTGCTCGGTGTAACTATAAAACGAAAGTATCTTGTGTCGCCCGCTGTCGGAATGTACCCGCAACCTGCACCGCCTGAAGTTTTACCAGCAATCGATGCGTTTTGATTTTGGAAAATCTGCATCATGGAATTTCCAACGTCGATGGTAGCAGTCGTGCGTTTTAAAGACTCAGCGCCAGACGTGGGCGAGCCCACTCGCACGTTGAAGTATCCGTTCGACGACAACGTGCTCACCGTTTGTTCTTCTTCGTACAAAATACAAGTTTTTGCAGGATTTAAAATCTGAATTTTCATCAACACGGAATTGTCGAGAAGCGGATCTTCGGGAGTGGCGGAATCGTAAAGACGTCCATCCACAGTCATAAACTGCGGAGGTTCAGTTTGTGCGAAGGCCATCGATGTCAAAATCACCGACCCAACCACAACCGCTAACACTTTGAATTTTAAGAACATTAAAAGACGTAGCACCACGATAAACTTATCGGTTTTAAATGCGAAAAATTAAGGGATTAGACAAAAGTTGGGCATATTGTATGGGTATATTTTCTCAATTTGAGAATGATCAGTCATCTACGCCTCAAACTAGACCAATTTATTGAAAAAATTGAACATTGCCGGTGAAAAAAGCATGTGGCACCATTTGCTTGATGACCTACTTCAGTCTGATGAAAGCCGAGCCTCGACCCCTCCTTTTTGCAATGTGTAACTCTTTTTTTTCGTGCTTTGGGCAATCGCACTTTTTAGCTCTCTTTAGTTTAACAATTTTGCAGCAATATCATCTTTCAAATACAAATTTTGGTAGCCTTTACGCTGGAGCCACTTTTTTGAGCGCCTTTTTTTTACCAGTGATCGGCCCGTGGATCGATCGCGTGGACGTGCGAAAATACTGCTTGTTGGTTTTATTTTCGCTCATCATTGGATATTATTTTTTGCTCTCTACAAATTCCTTGGTGGTTCTTTTTATCAGCCTTTTTTTATTGCGCATGGGTGGTCAAGGTTTATGCACCCATATCAACGGCGTCTGTACTGCCCGCTACTTCGGTAACAATCGCGGAAAGGCCCTCAGTCTTACAAATACGGGTTTTCCCTTGGCCGAGGGAATTTTCACACCGATCATGGCGGGATTGATTGTGGTTTATTCACCGCAATTTATAATTTATATTTTACTCACCTTACTCGTGCTCATTTATTTTCCGATGACATTTTTTATAACAAAAAATAATTCCCATTTTAACAAACCTCTCCTTTCCGAAGAAGTTCCCGATCATCATACCAGCCGAAAAAACTGGACACCGCACGATGTTCTTCGCCACAAGATTTTTTATCTTTTGATCTCTCACAGTATTTTTCCGGCATTTTCACTGTCTGGTTTTTTAATCTATCAAATGTCCTACGCACAAAGCAAAAACTGGCCCCTCAATACGGTGGCTTTAGCCATGAGTCTTTTTGCCTGCGGCAGGCTGCTTTCGGCGTTCGTTACCGGGCCGTTGGTGGATCGATTGGGAGCTTTGCGACTATTTCCATTTTATCAGCTGCCGCTGGCCATAGCATTTTCACTCATGTGGTATTTTGAATCCCCGTGGATCGCCAGCGTGGGACTGTTTTTGTGCGGAGTCACTGTTGGCGCTGCAGCTCCCATCAAATCTTCCTTGTGGGCAGAGTTGTACGGGGTGGCACATTTGGGCGCCATTAAAAGTCTATTCGCCACGATCATCGTTGTTGTAACGTCTGTCAGCCCGTTATTTTTTGGCTGGATGATTGATCAAAATCAGCACATCTTTTTACTACTATTACTCACTCTTATATCTCTCATCACCACAGCTTTGGGATCGCTCGCTGTGTTTCTTTATAGAAAAGAAAGTGCATCGGAACGTATATTGTCACTCAAAAGGTAATCTTTTCCCTCGACCCCCCTCCATCAGCACTCTCAATCCACAAGGGCGTGGTACAGAAACTGTAATAGGTAGCTGTGGGGAGAGAGGTGCCGATGAAAGTACACAACATCAAATTATGGATAATCGCTATTCCGTTACTTTTGGTAACAAACCCATCTGTGGCTTTGGATTCCTATGTTTACTTTGGAAACACTTTTCAAAAAAATCTCTCCTGCCAGCGCCTCGCCGTTCAGTTTTCTCCCTACTATATCCTTAACAACGATCTCAGTAATACCAACAACTATCTCCGACGCGGTAGTTTTGTGGACTTTAAAAAAGATAAAATCATTCGCTCGTGGAATTTAGTTACGGAAAGTAAATTGAGCGTCGCCATCACTGACAATTTTTTAGACACCGCAGAAAAATGGAAAATCAAAGTTCTTACCACTCAAATAGATATTCCGCAGGTTTCTTTAATCAATAAAACTCTTGAAACACAAAAAACCGCTGACGGAAGATTCACCGTCCATCGCTGTTGCACCGGCAACTCCTGCGAAATCCTTCCCGTCTATAAAGTGTTGGATGGGCAAAAACAAATCGCCGAAATCTCGTTTCATCCAAAAAAATCAAACTTCTTAAAAAGTTACTCTCTTGCAAAGGGACAACAATCTCTTGTCGAACCGCGAATGTTGGCGCCTCGTGCGACTCCGGCCCACACGTCATCACTCGTTGCTGCCTCGGTGAGTGTGGTACCTGCCACGGCCGGCGACGAAGACGACCATGAATCCTACAACGACTCCACCACTTCGCAAATTGCGCAAAATATTGTCTGCACCCGCTCCGATCCCCTTCGCATTTACGACGACTCCATGCAAACAGTGATCTACAACATTCAAAGATTTCAAGCCATTCGCATTTTTCAAACCTGGGATGGCGACCGCGAGGAACGACAATCTGGAAGAACCACGTACATAAAGGTGCTAGCTCACAATGCCCGCGGCCAAGAATTCGTGGGTTGGGCCGCCGCCACCTACATCAAACGCCCCGATGATTGCCCAGCATTCGGTTTAGTGGGAAGCCCCAGCGGAGAAACCATCATCGAAGGTTCCACCATCGTTGTTGATAACACCTCTGGTGACTTCCGCTTTCCCACAGAAAATAAACCATCAGCCGAATACACTCGCGGCAATGGAGGACGATATTTCGGAGCCAGCCGTTCGGGCCGCAAACATGCCGCCTGCGATCTCTTGCGCCCCAACGGTGAAAAAGTCTTTGCTGTCTCTGGAGGAACTGTTCTTCAACGCTATCGCTTTTACGAAGGGACAGATGCCATCGAAGTAAAACACGACAGTGGCCATGTGATGCGCTACGGAGAGGTTTCCACAAGAACCGTTGGCCATTCTGGAAACGGCGCGCGTGTCGTTAAAGGACAGCACCTTGGCTACATATCAAACCTTGGAATGCTGCATTTCGAAATGTATTCGGGCTCAGGCTCTGGCCCCCTCACCGTCCGAGGGCGTGATGAGTACTCTCGCCGCTCGGACCTTATCGATCCAACGAATTTTTTAAAACAATGGGAAGAATTAACTTTTTAATTTAACGTTAAAACGTCGAATACGACGGAGGACTCTTATGTTACATCAACGCTGGCCGCTACTTTTTGTGATCTTAGGACTGGTCTTTTTTGTTTACTGGTTAAAACAGAAAGAACAAAATATATCAGAAAAACATTTTCACTTAAAAACCTACGACCAACCCAAACTGCAGACACAAAGCTATGCACGGTCGACGGTTGACCCGAATGCACTAAATCATACTCCACAAAAACAAAAATCAATTCCGTTAAATATTAAAAACATTCAACAGATGACGCAAACACTTAAGTTGTCGGCACTCCAACCTTCCTTGCAAAGCACGTTAGACCAATTACAAAAACTTCGCCTTCAGCCAAGCCTTTATCAGGATTCGAATCCAGAAACGGGAACTATGTCTGTAGTGCGAACAGAAAAACCCCTTCACGGAACTCGCTACTTTCATGCTCAATATTTTTCGAGCGATAAACAAAAACCTTTTCTCCAACACATGTCTTTTGAAATCCCCCCGAATAAAGACTCCCTGCGCGTGGCCGCTCAGGCCATTAAAGATACTTTTGGTCCGCTCCCACAAGCCCATACACAAACAGCAAATATGATCGCGTGGACGTGGAAACGAAAATACACTGTGTGGGCGCTTAAATTAGATAAGGATTCGCTCGTGAGCGACGCTTTTAACGCTTACACCGCGCAGGATGAAGGAACCGTGCGCATCGCCATCGAGCTCGATGTTCACACCCATGCACACCATGAATAGGACGAAATTTGCTGCGTCATTGATGATGAATAATTAAGCAGATTGTTTTTGCTAACAAAAAGTCTACCTACAAAAAAATTAGCGTAGCTTTTGGAAATTTTTCTAAGCATAAAATTCCTTTACGATTTTGGAACAACTAATTTTTACTGGTTTTATCGTCTAAATACGCAAATGCTCTGCGACATTTCAGAATATTTTGAATTTCAAAAAATTTATGATGCGTACCTTCAATTACAATCGAGTGTATAAATTTTTTCTTGTCGATGATGCCACTTTGACACTTTTTTTGATCTCAAGCACCACCCTACCAGAAACAAAAAGGTAAAAAGGGGTTTTTATGGGGTGGTCTTTAAGTTTTGGGGCTTTATTTTTTACGATTCAATTATTGATGCCGCTTGCGGCCAGTGCCGAGGGGCTCAAATGCGAGGCCGTATTTTCGGCACCATCACAAGTTCTACTTTCACCCCTCGAATCGGCCGAGCGCTTTCGCGACTATTTTTCAGCACTCAACGAAACACTCGTTGAACGTCAGGAAGTGCTGCATTTAATTCAAGTGGCATTGATTGCCCAAGAACACGTTTTACTCATGGGACCTCCAGGAAATGCAAAGTCCATGGTGGCAGATCTAGTTTTAGGTGGAATCACCGAAAAAGCCACTGGCGAAAAGTCTTATTACCGAATTCAAATGACGCCCGAGACCTCCATGTCTGAAACACATGGTCCCATCAACCCTAAAGAGATTTTTGAATCTGGAAAAATTGTGCGTGAGTATGATCAAGGCATGCTTTTTTCCAGAAATGTTTTTATCGACGAAATTTTTGATGCTCGAGCCAACGCACAGAGAAATATTCTAGGTCTCCTCGCCGAGCGCCAACACGCCCAAGGAACAGAAATTGTTGCAGGAGATATCGAAACGGTTATCGGTGCCACTAATAGATACCTTGACGAAGTTTACGAAAAAGCCGGAGATCAAGGGCCCAAAGCGCTTTTAGATCGATTTAGTTTTAATATTTATGTGCCAGGTGAATTCCATCTTTCCTCAAGCTACAATCGACTCATCAGCTCTTCAAAAAAAGATCGAAAGCCGTTACCAAAACTTACTTTTGACGATTTAGAAAGTTTGCGAACGCTCGTAAAGGACGTGGAAATCACCCAAGATGTGGGCCAGTTTTTATCGCTGCTATCATTTCGTATGAAGTCACAAACCGAGGCCATGGAACAGGCGGAGCTAAAAAACTACCGCAAGAGAATTCAACAGGGCGAAAATCCACCACCTCCCTACAGAGCAACGAAGTACCACTCCCCCCGCACATTGTTTAAAGCCGCAGGCATTTTAAAAGCCTTTGTTGTTTACGATTGGGTGCAATCAGGTGGAACTCGTCCTTTAAGCACAACCATCGAAGATATTAAAATGTTAAAAGACTTTTTTGTGTTGAGCGGCCCCGAGCAGACTTTTGTTCTCGCCATGCTCGAAAGAACTTCGAACCCGTACGAGCGCAGCCAGCTGTCGACAATTATCGAAGAGTCAAAAATGTTCGAAGACATTTATCGTGAGATATCTTCCGAGACAAATGACGTTATCTATAAATACGCGCTTGAAGACCTGGAACACAGTGTGATCAATTCGCAAACCAAGGATCAAAAACAAGCGGTTATTCTCAATCTGGTTAAAATATGGATAGAAACCCGCGAGGCCAGTCGCCAAGAAATTCAGGCAGACATGTCCGGTCGAGAGATTGGCTATGCTGTTGTAGCGACCTATGTGGAACAAAAACTTCGCCAAATTGCAGGGTCTGATTTTGAGAACGTTGTACAAAAGAAAGTTCTCGAGATCGAAGCGGCTCAACGCGAGGCCATTGAACAGCAACGTTTGGCAGAAAAAAAGCAAAAAGAGGAAATAGAACGCCAGGCGCGGGAGCTTGTAGCTCAACAAAAGCGCGCCGAAATGGAGAAAAAGATAGATCAATATCTTGCGAACCAGGGCCTCGAAGCTCTTAAAGATATACCTCATTCATTTGTGAACCATTCGGATTTTCCCATCAACAAAATAGACAGGAGCATTTTCTTTGAACAGGGAAAGTCGCATTATATTAAGTCCGGCGATGATATCTACGCGCTGCTGCCAGGGGACGCTGGATATGTGGTCAAAAAGGATGGGTCCGTCGTCATCATTGACTACAAAAATGTGGCAGATTCCGTTTTGCGAGAACTTTTAATGTCGGATTCCACGAAGGTTTTTGAAAAGATCGACGAAACAACGCTTTTGATTTCGGACCATAACAGCGTGGCACAGATCGTAAGTCTCCCCGATTTTAAGGTGAACAAAACAATCATCTTAAAAAATGTCTCTCAAGTCTTCCTCGATCAAAATAAAAAGCAAATCTGGGCGACCAGTTTTTCAACCCAGGAATTTCGTCGCATTGATATAAAAACTGGTACGACCGAAGTGTTTAAAACAGGTCAATTGCAATATTTTACTTCGGAATCACTTAAGAGCAAAATTATACAAATCAGTTCTAGTGAATTTATTTTTATAATCAATGAGCCTTCCCAAGGAAATATACTTTGGGCAGAAATTAAAGTTGGTGATCCATCCCAGGGTTTAAATCTTTCGTGGAATCATATCTTACCCACATCACTCCATCGATCTGAAATTCCTCTCTTTACATCGCAACGTTCAGACCAACAGGACATTGTTTATGCTCGAACAGGACATATCATTATGCCGTTCAGCATAAGACTCCAGCGAAGCAAAGACACGACCGCAATAGACAACGATACGCGGTCAAAACCGATTCAAATTGTTGATCAGACAGGAGGGAAGCTGAATAACGATACCGATATTTATTTTCCGCAGAGCGATAAATACGTTGCCGTACAGCAAAACAATGGAGACCTTCTTGTTTTCGATCTCGAGTCACAGCAATATATAAATCAAGCAAAACCCATAATGTTGGATAGTGAGTCTAAAAACGTGACAGAGATGTTTTGGATCGATAACGAGACATTATTGGTAACGTATTTGGATCTTGCCGGAAATAGCGGAATCAGAGTTTTGAAGTTAAAATCACAACCTCGAGCGACGATCGAAGCGCTTATCAAAAGACGTGATTCTGAAGCTGCTCTACAGAAAAAAGACGAAAACTAAAGCATGAATCTTACTTTGAGTTTTTTTCTTATTTTTCTAACTGGTTGGAATGCACTTGCCGCAGACAAGTGCACCAGTTTGTTTTCTATCTTTCAAAAACAAGAAGCTGATTTGTATCAGGGGCAAGACGTTCTTGATGCCATCAAAAAACTCAATCCCTACTTTTTGGACTATTCGAATTTGCAAAAAAGTATTGATTCACTCCTCAATGATATATCGTCGTTACGAGATCCAAACTCTCGGATCAAAGACATCGAAGCGGCGCTCGATAACGAACAGCTTGATCCGTGGGTGGCCCAAACATTAGTCGAAGCTCTCTCTCGTCGACTGGCAGAGGATGCGCGACAAATTCTGACGGACCAGAATCCGTCGGCCGCGCCGGTGCGAAAAACTCTAGAGGGCTACCGCCTTCTTTTATCGAAACTGCAAAAGCTTTCGCAAAAAGCTCAGGAGCTTGCAAAGGAGCCGCAAACTGCCGAAGATCAGCCCACTCGGCCTGTCGAAGAGTCTGCTGAGCAAAAACAGCGACCGCGCATTGATAAAAAAAGCTTGAGCCTCGAAGACGTCGCAAAGGAAATGGCAGAGCAGCTCAGCGAGCAAAAACAGCGCCCAGTGAACCGCCAAGATGTGGACGCACTGAACGAGCAGGACGTTCGCGATTTACAAGAGCAAGCAGCGCAAAAAATGATGGACCAACTGAAGAACAACGAATCTTCGCCGCCTGATCCCAACCAAAGCAAAGATTCGCCCCAATCCGAAAACCGTGAAGCCCAGGAGGCGCTTGAAGAGCGTTTGCAAAAAATGGCCGAAGAGGCGCAGGAGCGCAATCAAGAACAAGATTCCAAACCCGAGGAAGCCAAAGGCGAACCTAAAGAAGCTGCTGAGTCCGAGCCTCCTCCCCGTTCCCTTTTTGAGGAAGCTTATAAAAAAGCACTCGAAGAATGGAATCAGAAGGAATCTAAAGAAAGCGAAAAACCACAAGAGGACGGCAAACCACAAGAGGACGGCAAACCACAAGACGGCAAAGGCGACGGCAAACCGCAAGACGGCAAAGGTGAAGGCAAACCCCAAGACGGCAAATCACCAGATAGCCAATCACAAAAAGACGAAAAAGGCGGAGATAGCTCCGGTGACGGCTCGGGCATCAAAGACTTATTGGGCAATCTCAGTGATTTTCTCGATAAACTCAAAGCCGACCAAAAAGAGCGACTCGATTTGCAGAAACAGGACTCAACGCAAGACCCAGAACAAGAACGTCCTGATCGAGAATTGCCAAAAGACACAACCTCGCGCAACAACGATAATTTTGGCAAAGAAAGCAAAACAAGAAATCCCAAAACTCCGAAAAAACCAGATCTCGTGCAAAATTTAGATCAACTGCTCGATTCGATCTGGTCGCAAATTCTTAATCAATATCAGAATAGTTCACACTTTATGCGAATGGTGACAGATTTTTCTTCGCTATGTCAGTCCCTAGCCGTGAACAACCCTCATCAGGCCCATATCCTCCAACAAAAAATCGCTCGTGCGAACGAACTAACAGACAAACTACGCCTGCTGGCCGTGGAGTATAAAGACATCGAAGATCTTGCCACCTCCCTGTCCAGCGGATCTGCAAAAATCGAATTTCTTCGAAGAATCAGATATCTCAAAACCATTTTTGAAGCCAAAGACGACGCTCACAATTTAGAAAACGGCGAAGAACGCGCGCTGCAAACAATTAACGAAATTTTAAATCAACTGGAAACAAGCTTAGGATCTGCGAATAATGAAGTTATTAGCGAAACCTTTCGCGATCTTTTGGCTGGACCACTTTCGCGAAAAGTCGTCGACGAAAACTATCCCCCGGTTACTAAATCGCAACAAATGGATGCAGACACGCTCGTCCAAGACTTAAAAAATGGAACGTTAAACGATCTCGTTATTTACAATCGGTTAAAACCGTATGTGGATATTCTCTTTAATGATCTATTTAAGCCTCGTTCTTTCGAAAAGTTCGAAGGCCCTTATATTCCGATCAATGAGTCTGATCGGAAATTAGAAAAACTTGAAGACTTCGACGACATCCCCCACGCTGTGAAGGAAGGGTTTTCGTCAGAACTCGAATTGCTTCGCCTCCTCGCTGGCGACATGCTCAAATTTGCTTATCCAGAAAAAATAAAAAAGATGGATCCGCGCAAACCCTATCCAAAACGTGCAAGTATTGTGCTTTACGACATTAGCGGATCCATGACGGAGAATCATAAACAAGATCTGCGAAATGCGCTATTAACAGCATTCATGGACCGCAGTCAGATCGAAGTGGCCAAGGGTGAGGGTGAACACACCGTTTACTTGATTCCTTTTGATGATCGTCCCCATGAGACCCGATTGATCGCAAATCTCGCGCAAGCACAAACGGCCTTTGATGACTTTCGGGCTCATCCAACGGGTTCCGGCGGCGGCACCAGCATCACAGCTGCGTTAGTTCGAGCCTTTAACCTTATTGCTGAACATCAGAAAAATGGTGGAGATTTGGAACGGGCAAATATTCTTCTCTTAACTGATGGGCAAGACTCTCTCGACTTTGCAAAGCTCGAGGAGGCTCGCTCGCAGATAGATCCCACAGTGGATATCGCTCTCAACGCTGTCACTTTGGGTGTGTGGAACGACAACCTCAGCGACATGGTCAAGAAATATGCTGTGAAAGGCGATGGCGACATAGGCAAAGTTTCCCATCAACATATTCCCTACGACGAAATCCAACGACTCCTTAGCCCCGAAAGTGAAGTCGAGGAGCTGATTCAATCCGCTAAATATTTTGACAAGACAAACACTTCAACAATTTCTGATCAACTGATCGATAAAGCGCGCGGCCGCATGATGGCTGTGGCTAACGAGCGTTCAAGCCGCGATAGAAATGCGGGGATGCAGCTTGAGCGTTGGGCTCAAAAATTACAAGCTCTTAAGCTCTCTTCCGAAGCCAACGAACTCACTCCTCTGTTTGATGTGTTCGTCGATACGGTGGTTAGCGCTACCGGTAAAAGCTGGTCGCGCTTCGGAAAATTAGAAGCCTGGGAAGCGTTTATTGAAAACTCCGAAACTCAAACAGAGCTTTCACAAAAAGATCTCCTCAGTTACTTAGGGGCAAAACACCGCGACCGCATCTTTCAATGGATGTCAGAGTGATCACTTTTTAGTCACTGGCTGTTGACCGTACGCAGACTTCGCTTGACTCATTTTGAAACACTAATTTTCATAAGTTATTTCAATAATTTGCGGGATAAATCTCAAGCCTTTTTGGCACTCCCTTTGCTTTAATACCAAGTAAGGGGTGATTTATGAAAACACTATTAGTTCTACTAACAATGTCTGTAACGTTCTCGGCTTTGGCAATTCCACAACACGAAGAGCGAACCGTGAGCTCTAGCGAAACACCAACTTGTGTGTTCGAGTCCGCAGACGTGGGCAAGATGAAATTTCGCGGCACATCACGTGAAGAGGCCTTTGAGCGAACTGCTAGAGCCTGTTTGCAAGCACGGGTTCAAGGCTACATTAAAATTCGTGGGGACATTCCATCCACAGAACGAAAAATTCTCTTCGCTGAAGACTGCGTCAACAAAACCTATTGTAAACACTAAGGGATCGCAGTAAAAAAGAAGCATGTTGAAACCTGTACTCGATTTTCTTTTTGGTAAAGACGCGAAAATTTTTAATAAAAAAGGCGTCGTAGAACACGATTTGGGAGCAAAAAAGTGGTCTGGCTGGACAGATCGCTTTACAAAAAATCCCGACTACGACTTTACCCAGCACCAGGGCCGCGCAGAAAAAAAGAGCGACATAGCTCCTACCGACAGCCATTAAATCGGACAACCACTCATTCGATAGTCACTGAATCGACGGTCAATATTTTACAGCAAAATTTTACTTATAATTTCATCGCGGGTGAAATTTGGATTTTGCAGCTGAAGCAAAAAGGCTTTCTGAAGCAACTGTCCCAATTCAGGCCCAGGCTTCACTCCAGCATCTAACAGGTCTTTCCCCGCCACCATGGCCACCGGTAAGCCAGCAGCCGCGTATTTGCTTGTTAATGAGTCCCAGGAAGCGAACGCATCGAGCTCCTGTCGAAAGCCTTCTGTTGCCGCAAGGCATTTTCTTAAAAAAGCCACAACGTCCCCGATCTGCGCCTTCTGCATCAATGAGACAAATGGAGCGAGCGTCACAGCTTCTGTTTTCTCAGCTCCCGCTTTTAAAAAAACATTTAACTCTAAACACAAATGAATAAAACTAAGAGTGTCTTTAGAAAGTTTAAAGGTGGATACAATTCGAATCGCTTCCGCAGATTTTTTGCTGCTTTCAAGACAGACAAGCGCGGCCCAACCCCAGTGTGGCGGACGTGGATTTTTGAAAAATCTTTGTAGATCCGCTTCATTCCAATCCAAAGTACTAAAGAGCACAGTTTGCAAATTCATTTGTCGAAGTTTTTTAAAAAACAAAAACGGTTTCTCAATGGCGAAGGCCTTGTTGATTTCGTCGTGACGTCGCTCCGAAGACACGCGCGTGAGTTGCCCGGCCGCCTTCTGCACCGCTTGTAAAGTTTTTTCTTCCACGGTGAATTCCAATTGCGCAGCAAAGCGCGCAGCCCGAAGCAAGCGCAGAGAATCCTCAGCGAAACGCTCTTCCGGAACACCCACCGTGCGCAGCACTTTGTTTTGCAGGTCCGTCAGACCGCCCACATAGTCCAGCACATGCTTTTGACCGATATCATAAAACATGGCATTGACGGTAAAGTCCCGGCGCGCGGAATCTTTTTTCATATCCGAATACGCAACGTGCTCAGGATGACGACCGTCTTTGTAATCCGACTCTTCACGAAACGTTGCGAGCTCTATAGGATCTTGGTCGTCGGCCATGACAACTCGGCACACACCAAAGCTTTTGCCCACCATGATGACTCGGGGAAAGATCTTCTCGATCTGCTCGGGCGTGGCACTGGTGGCTATGTCGATGTCCTTTGCAAGCTTACCCAACAAAGCATCGCGCACACACCCACCCGCCAGTACCGCCTCGTACCCTTGGTTGTGCAATTGCTGGCAAATCTGCACGACGTATTTCCACTGTGGGTGCTGAGCAAGTAAAGTTTCCATGAATTTCATGATAACAGAATATTATGTTCTGTGTTACTGGATTTGTCGGATGAAAAACCACGGTTTTTTAAAATCAGTCTTCGAAAATCACGATCTCCAGCACTGGAATTGGACTCCTTTGCAGACGCCGCTTTCCATGGACATTTATAAAACCTGGATCGAAAAGTCCTACCACGGCGACATGGCTTATCTTAAAAATCACATTCCGCAAAAAGAACAACCGCAAAATCTTTTGCCGCAAGCTCAAAGCGCCTTTGTGTTCACCGTTGAATACGGACTGAAGCCCAATACGCTACCAACAAAAAATCTCCGGGTCGCGGCTTACGCGAAAGACGAAGACTATCATGTCTGGTTTAAACAAAAAACCCTGCAACTTTGCAAAGATCTCAAAGCTCTGTTTCCGCAAAACGAATTTGTGGGTTTTACAGATTCCTCGCCAGTGATGGAAAGAGACTTGGCATACCGGGCCGGTCTGGGGTGGTTTGGAAAGAACACGTGCTTGATTGATCGAAAACGCGGAAGTCTTTTTTTTATTGGCGAGATTTACTCCACCTTAGCTTATCCGCAGACAAAGGCTCCTTCACCAAGCCTAGATCACTGTGGCACTTGCGACCGCTGCATCGTAGCTTGCCCCACCAATGCCATCGAGCCCGAGCGAACTCTCAACGCCACTAAATGCATTTCGTACTGGACCATTGAGTCTAAAAAAGTGCCGCCGCCAGAGCTTCGCGAAAAATTTTCCGATTGGTTTTTTGGCTGTGATATTTGCCAAACAGTCTGTCCGTGGAACATCAAAGTTCGCGATCTCGCGGAGCCTGCGCCGCAAGACCCCACCGACGATTTACGGATGATTCTCGAAAGCTCTAACAAGACTTTAATGCGCCTGTTTGCAAACACGCCATTAAGTCGCGCTGGCGGCCGCGGACTTAAACGCAATGCTCTGATTGTCATTGCCAATAAAAAACTGACGGCCCTTGCCCCCTCTGTGAAAGCTTATCTTTCCAATCCGGAGCTTAGCGAACTCGCCCAATGGACCATGGACAAACTTGCGGAATCGTGTAAAATCGCCCTATAAAAACCAGGAGCTAAAAACCAGGAGCCTCGATGTCCAAAGCATGGAAATTACTTGCAACAAAAACCGGCGAAAAAGTTAAAGTGGATGCCGAAGATTACGAAGAATTACTCAACCGCAGCTGGCGAGTGATTTATCGTGGCAAAGAAAAAAAGCCGCTGGTTGTAACAAGTATTCGCACGGGTGATTCCTCACGGACCATGTCGTTGGGCCAATACTTGATGAAGCCTAAAAAAGGAAAAATGGCCTACCCCCGTCGCTGGCAAGCCGGGCTGGACTATCGAAAAGAAAATATCGTCGTTTGCAGCATGAAGGAACGCCAGCGCATGCTTCCGAAGCGCGCCGAAAAAACGTCTTCAAAATTTCGCGGAGTTTCGTACATTCGAGCTAAAAAAATCTGGCGAGCTCGCATCGAGAAAAACAGCAAGGCCTTCTTTTTGGGAGATTACGCCACCGAAGAGGCCGCCGCCAGAGCTTACAACAAAGCCGCTCGCGATCTATTTGGCGACTTGGCCTATCAAAATATCGTCGATCGCATTAAAGACCGACGCAATTAACTGAATGCCGACACGAAGTCGGCATCTTTTAACCTATTACCAAATAATTAAATACTACTGAGGTTGTTGGTCGGAAGAAGTACCTGTAGAAGCTTCGCCACCACAGTTAAAACCAGCACCTTCAAGATTTGTTTTCATCTTGCTAGATACTGAATCGCAATAGCTCATTGATTTTGCAACGGCCACAGTTTTGTCTGCACCCATTTTGTTATAAACAACGCCACAGCCACCTTCAGACACAGTTAAAACAGAAATTTTTCGTGTGTCTGATTTATTTGTGCAAGTAACCGCTGATTTTTCAGTGCCAGTGATTGTTGGAAACGCGCTTGTATCAGACGAAGTTGTCGTTTCTGTTGTTGTCGTGGTTTTTTTTGTAGGAGCGTCAGTGCTCGTAGACGTTGCAGGAGTTGCCGCAGTTGTCGTCTCCGTTTTTTCTGTCGTGGTTGATGTTGTGCTTTTTGGAGTTGATGAACAAGCCACCAAGCTCACCATCGCGATTGTGACCAATATAAATTTCATGAGTACCTCTTTGTTGAGTCGTTTGTATTATGACTAAAAGTCATTTTTTTTAGTCTAAATAGAGAGTTAGAATGAATCCATCAAAATAAATGACGCAGCGCCATTAAGGTCGAGGTCTAGTAAGCGAAGAATTGATCGTTTATCTCTACAAGCTTTGAAAATTTTTAAGAAAATTGAGCATTTTTGTTTCTGATTTTTTTGGCCAAGTTACATGATTTTGAAATGCATGATTCTGATTGCACTCATTGGGACCGTTTCCAACGGGCATACAACTGCTTGTTGGGTTTCCGTCATCATCGATCAAACTAAATTCAGCGTTGGAGTCTTTCAAAGTATTAATTAAAATATCTTTCCATAAAGAAATCGGCGTGCCATGGTTTGCAACTGCATCTTTTCCAAAAAAATCCTGCTGCTCCTGGTTACAAGGTATATCGCAGCTGCGGCTAATAATTTGTATCGGAAATTGCGTCGTGAAATCTAAATTTGTACTGCAATAATCCTCGTTAGCAGAATATCGCCATAAAAACGGCGAAGGTGCGGAGTAAATGGCTGTAGCCGCTATTTTTATTCCGTGAACGGATGGTGTCTGATGGCGAGAAATCCCATAGAGTTGAGAGAGCATTCCCCCCTCAGACCATCCCACAAGGTAAATGCGAGTTTTATCTACAGCATACTTGGCCACAATAGAAGCAATAATATCATCCAAATCTCTCATGTCTGGGTTCGTAGATGGAGCGCGAAAATCCCACCAAAAAGCATCATGATGTGTCGACGGACTTAAACCAATCTCGTAGCCATTTAAATTGCGTGCTTGGAGTGAGAGTATGTGGAATCCGTTAACCGAGGGGCTCAAAGAAAAAGTTTCGGCCTTAGCGCGAAGTAGGGAGCTACCATACATATTGGAGGCATTACCTGATCCTCCATGAAGATAAATCACCAAGGGTCTAGGTTTGGAGTCCGAGGCAGATCCGTTGTAGAAACAGAAGTGTCTAGTCACCTGATCGGCATTGTTAAAAGTTCTGGCTGGATTGTCTTGAGCGCAATCCGGGACATCGGAAGGCAAAATAATATTACCTGTATCGGTTACACACGGTTTGTCTGCAGTACAAGCACTTACTGGTTTCTCTAAGCATTGCTTTCGTGTCAAATTCTCAATGGTGTTAACTGTGTCACCACTACCAGAGGAATCGTCAGAATCACCACTTGTAGAAGTCGTTGGATTTAAAATGGTAGAAGATTTCATGGGACTGCAATTCAGATATGCAGTCATAAGGACGAAACAAAGTCCTATTTGCAGAAAAGTTACGATTCGATAGTTCATAAATCCCCCATTACTAAACATTATTTTTGTTCGAGCAGAAATTTCATCACAACTTTTGAACCTTCAAGATCCAATCGGCCGGGGCCGTATTTACCAAACCCGACCTCTCCCGGCCATGTATGCCCCTGCCCCTCAATGATGGTGTAGTGCGTATTTGAATTGAGCTTCACTCGCATGCTGTCCAAATCTGCGTCGTAGGTTTCTGTGACAGGATTGGTTTTACCGCCATTGCGACCAGCGATGACTTCTAAATACTCTAGAAGCGGCGGAGTTTGAATTCCTGAATTTGGATAGTACCCATCGGCCTGACCATTTATATTCATTTGCGCATCATCGGCTCCATGAATATGAAAAACAGGAATTGTGGCTCCCCAGACGCAAGAATTTGTATTGGTAACATCTTGCATTCGTAAGTAGGCAGCAAAGGGAACTGCCGCCAAAATTTTATCTGATCGACTGCACAACAGACGATAAACCATCATGGCGCCGCTTGAGTAACCGGTCACTGCAACCTTCGATTTAATTTTAGTGAGACTCGCCAAATCCTTTAACATGGCATCAAAAAATGCAAGATCATCACCTCCGGTGCAGCAAAAACCAACATTCCATGCTTGCTTACCGCCTGGCCCCTGTACTCCATCCGGATAAACAATGATAAGGTTTTCTGCTCCCGTTTGCTCGTGCAGGCGAGAAATACCTTCGAATTGCTCGGCGGAATTACTTCCTGGATGGAATCCCATCACGACAAGTGTTTCAGTAGTTCTGCTGGCGTAATCACTGGGAAGGTGAACAATATAGTCTCTATTCACTTGGCCATCGAAAACTTTTCTCGATTGAACGACGTGTTGACCTAAGGGAGCTGCAGGAGGCAGGTTATTGGCGCCAGAACCACTTGGCGCATTGGTTTGCTCGGAGGTAGATTCAAAATTTTCACAATTCTGAAAGCCCACCATCAGCACTGAAACCAAACCAAGCTGAAGCAAACCACGTATTCTATTTTTCATAAATCCCCCGTTTTGCATTTTGTAATAAGACGCTCGGGCCGCAAAAAAGTTGCGAACTATTTTATTATCTCATAATGAGACACCAAAAAGGTTTTAAACTGACTCTACGGGACTATTTTAAAAATCGCCGTTCCCACGGCTCCGTTTTCGTCGCGTGCAATGATTGTATAATCACCTACGGGAATAAATTTGTTGGGCCAAATCTTGGTAGGAGAATCATTACTTGCAGCTTGATATATGATTTCTGCATTTGGTCCGTAAATGGTAAACGTGCACGTGCCTATTGCGCCGGTGACCTCGAAAAGTTGGTTGCCTGGCCCTTGCGTAAAGTAAGCCACCGCTGGAGTCATTTTCAGCGTTGGCTTAAATGTACGCCAATTTTTTTTGCATTCATTGTAACCCAGTAAAAAACCATCAAGCAGGTTTTTGTTGTTCCCCATCTCCTGTGAATTTGGGACCGTATCATTCCACGTGTACGGGAACAAAGCGACGGCGCCTTGATCGCAGTACGAGATCACTTGCGTTTGCAGGTCTGTTTTTAACGGAGTGACGTAGGTGACACCAATGCTCGGCATCTCCCAACCGAAGGCGGAAGGCATTCCTATCACAGGTTGTATATCCTGATCCCAGCCTTGCTCCTTCAGATAGCCATACAACCGAGGCAAAAGCTCCGACATCGTCCAATCATACATAGATCTGTCTCTTCCGCTCTCGATGGCATAGGCATAATTATAAAAGGCTACAAAATCACAGCCGAGCGGAGTGAAATTCTTGCTAGCAGCTTTGATGTAATTATCCCATCCCGCATAATTTTGTTTCATAGCTTCGCTAAGACTTGTGCCAACCGCGGGATCCAAAATCGAACCAAAACCGCAGATCGTGGGACGCGGAATCGCTGCCCCATTTGCGTTCATTTGCATGACAGCATTGCGCATTCGCACGAGGATGTCTTTTAAATCTCCTCCTGGATTGTCATCCAAAATCCAATAGGCAATCAACTGCTGATCGGCCGCCGTATTCGCAAGGTGTTTTTGAAAGTCGCTTATGATTTTATCTTTGCGCTGTTCCGACAAATTACAAGAGCCCGGCACTTGATCGGCTTCGTGGCAAGCGGAGAACACTAACTGCGAGGGTGAAAGATCGATATAGGCCATCTGGGTATCGGCGATGACCTTGCGATAGGGATCTAGGATGTCGGGATATGGCGAGTTGATACCCACCATATTTAGGCCAGCCGCCTTAACGTCGAATATCTCGTCAGCTGAGCCCATCACAGCATAGGGACCGGCTCGGCCACAGAGTTGCGGCCAGCGCTTACAACCCAAAGGAGCTTTGTCGTCGTTTTGAAGGCTGTTTTGTGTCGCGCTTCCATTTTCGCCGTTAGTATCTATCGTTCCCGGAAGGGAAGACTCGGACTTCTGCCCTTCGAGTGATTTAAAATTGCAGTTTTGAAATCCTGCGAGGATCATCGCCACGAAAATAAGTAGTACTCCTACGTATCCTTTATTTTTCATTGCTCCCCCATTTGCTCTTTGGAATAAAGACGATTGAATTTGAAAAAAGTTGCAAAGATTTTAATTATCTCAAAACGAAACACTCAATTCGACCGAAAGGGCACTTCCCGTAAAACTATGCCCTGGTTTTTGTAGTTTATGATTTTTACACAAAAACCATAGAAGTTTTATACTTTGCGTTAAATTAAAACAAATTCACTTCTTAGTCAGGTATGTATCCCCTTATTCACATTAAACACTGCCAGTTTTTTTTAAAATGAATGATTGGTGGAAAGGACTTTATACATGTCAAAAAGCCTCCTCATAGTTCTCTCTTTTGCAGGCCTCGCTCTGGCGAGCTGTTCCCAATCACAAACAGGTGAATCTCCTGCCGTCGAAACTTCGCACGCGTTTCGTCTCATGCCCACTCCCGCCGACCAAACGCTCTGGACCTCTCAGCTCAGCCGCTACGCAGGGCAAACTGAGTTTCTGACGATCAATCCCTGGAGCGATGGCGGAATGGAAGCGGCAGTACCTGTTTCAGCAGAAGCGAGTAACGAGCGCGAAGAACAAGAGGCCGATGTTTTTAAAATCGGCAAACCAGGCTCAAAAGAAGTCTATCTTCTTAATAACTACCGCGGACTGCAAATTGTCTCCTTCGCAAAAGGCGCCAACAATCCAGAAATTTTAGGACGCGTGAATCCTACTGGAAATTATCCGCAAAGAATGTATTCGGATCTCACCAACGATCGCCTGATTGTGATCGAAAACACTTACAATAATAGTAAAATGACATCTCGCCTTGTGGTCTATGATGTTAGCAACTCCTCTGCTCCTCTCATTTCGAGCATCATTGATATCGCTGGCTACAGTGTTGACTCACGCATTGTGGGCTCTGTGCTTTACCTTGCAACCTACGAGAGTCAAACCAGCGGATCTATTTGGTTTAATGATGAAGCCAGCAACGGAAAAGTTCTCTCCTTTGATATTCAAGGCAAAGACATCACTGCCATCGCTGAATTTAAAATGAAATTGCCCATCGCAAGCCCAGAAATGATGAACATCCAAGTTACCGGCGCGGGCGCAGATACTAAATATTATTTGGTCGCTATTCAGACAGAAATGAATCGTGACTGGTGGAGTTGGTGGAGCGGCCCAGCGGCTGTAGAAGTCATCGATATCACGGATCCAAAAGGTGAAATCAAACCCTTGATGACAGCCAATGTAAAAGGTTTCATCAGCGAACGCAGCAGCACACTGATTCGCAACGGCTACTTAATCGTTACTAGCAATTATATCATCAATGCAGAGGCAGAGGAGCAAGTGCTCCGCATCGCCGTAGAAGCTTTCCAACTTCCAAAAGCAAATTCAGAAGTCATCTCTCCGCAAGAAGCCCAATATCGTCAGCTTCACATCGATCGCCAAGTGAGTGCGGCAAAAGACTCCGACAAACAAAAACTCCACGAGCAACTTCTAGCAGACTCAGCACTTGGACTTAAAGGCCGTTTTGTTCAAGAAGACAACGGCTCTCTCAAGAAAATCGTTGCTGACTCTGACGTCACTGTTGGCGACACTAACGGAAAAAGTGCTTCTCTCCAAGACGTACGTTATGACGGAAATTATTTGTACGCCTTTTGGGTTCCTGCGGATCAAGTAGACCCTCTCGATGTTTTTGACATTGGAAATTTAGATCAAGGCGTAAAACATTTGGGACGCCTTGAGTTTGACGGTTGGATCGAAAAATCTTTCCCCATCACTTTTCAAAGTCGCAAATTCATCGTTGGTCTTGGTTGGGTTGTTCCCGCTGTGGACACAGAAGACACGCAAAGAAAAATGCAAGCCAAGTTGTTTGAAGTTAAAACAGAAAAAATTTCTGAACGCGATCCAATAACAGGCAATATAATCACTAAGGATAAAGTGGTTGCAACGGTTGTTCCTGGTGCCGAACTTGTAATCACAATGGATGGCGGCAGCATGTACGCTGACCTCAACAGTCCTGATCGCTACATTCAATTGCTCATGAATCCCGCAGCACCTGGCAAAGGACAAATTCTTTTCGAAGCCGCCTCTTACGAAGCTGGATCTTATCGCCAAGGTGGACAAATCATTCAGATCGACATGAACGAGGCTGTTTTAGGTCTTGGTTCCACTGCGATTTCTAAAGGTCCCTTCCTCGAAGCAAACGAAGGCTGGCTACGTCGCATGTTTGCAAACCCAGAGCTCGCAAACATGTACAACGCATTTTCAGACTCAAGCCTTTCGACTTTTGAAACAATTAGTTCTGGTCAGGGTCTCGCAAAAACAATCAGCGTTCTTGAACTCGCAAGAAATATTACGGCTTATTATGTCCTCAAAGCCGCTCAGTCTGACGTTGGTGTGCAAGTGATTTCCAATTATAACTACAATGACACAAGCATCGTCGAGTTGCGGACCGTAAAAACCAACCAGGCAGATGCTGAAAGCAATAAAGTGTCTGGTGTTGTAAAAATTGAAGGTTCCCTGCAAAGCAGTATTGTTTATGAAAACAACAAAAGTGTTCTCCTTTTAACTTCACAGACGGTGAACACAAAGCAGGATGTTGAAAACTCCTCGACGACGATTAAATACTCCCTCACCAAAGTAAATCTTAATGCCAACCAAGAAATGCAAACTAGCACACAATCTTGGACTGAAACACAGAGCTACCAATGGGATCCTTCGGCGGCTGCCAAAACGCAATTTGATGGCAACGAAAGCCTCACGCTTTTGAGAGATGGAACTGTTTTAGTTAAAACAGAACAAGCACAGATTTTAAAAGCCAATCAAACACTGGGCTTGGTGGCGATTAACGATTCAACGTGCCCACAAGCTTCTAATGTGAAAGCTGTTACAGTTAAAGAAATCGACGGACAGCTTGTATACTTTACGCAGCAAACAGTTGATGTTGAAAATGTTAAAGGGGCCGCCACAAAAAATACGATCTCTTTAGCCACACTCAAAGCTGGCACCTTGGTTTGCTCCGCTGAAATCAACATTCCTGGCACCCCAGTAATGATCACTGGGACGCAAGTTGTAACCGACGACTTGTTTGCTTCGGACGTAAAAATTATTGAAGAAGAGTATACCAACGAAGATGGCACAAAAATTTATGGCTTAAAAAGCAAAAATGTAAATGCTTTATCTCTTGTTGAGTTACAAACAACGAATAAAGCGTCTCTTCTTGATTCAACAACTGATATCTCAACGAATTACGGTATGGAACAGACTTCACGCCTCAGCGGTGATCAGAACTTTTACGTGATCCGCAATACAGAGTCGGACTCTTGGATGAATTCTTTGCAAGAACCAGAACTCATCACCGTTACGATAGAGAACAAACGTTTTGTGACAACTTCTGCCTACCTTGATGGAGCCAAAGGCTACACAACGATGGTTGGCTTGGTTCGCGGTTCGCAAAAAATCGCCGTGATTGAGTCTGAGGCTGGAGTGCAGGTTTTTGCTCTCAGCAAAGATCAGCGTCCCGAAGTTATCAACGTCCGTATGACAAAAGAGGATGGTTCCATCAGCGACGCCCAAAGCGCCCTTGAAATTGGCGGACTTAGCTATTCTCCAATGATTAATTATACTGAAGCGCAAAACAGTATCGAAGTGGCTGCCGGCCTTCGCGGTGTTGTTCAGCTGTATCTTAGCAAGTAATCACGAAAAGGGGCCCTCGCCCCTTTTTGCATCCATGAGATGGGCGTCCGCAAATGACGCAGCGCTTTTAATGATGTTTGATTGGTAGCGGGAGAGGGACTTGAACCCCCGACAAGCGGATTATGATTCCGCTGCTCTAACCACCTGAGCTACCCCGCCGTGATAACAAAGTTCGTCCAAGTTGTAGTTCTGTCTAGTAAGGGAGTCAAGCCTTAAGGACTTCAGATATTTAGAGCTCTATGCTACAAGAATTTATGGCAACTCTTCTTGCAGTTCTAGTGTTTTTTTTCGTTCATGGGGAGCTTCTCCCTGCGCAAAAGTTTTTGCAAACGGCCACTTCCATCAAGGTTCCACACCCGTTTCAGCCGCCGCTTTACAACCATTACTATATGGTGAATCCCGGTCAGTCGGTGGCGGTTGTCTTTTTACCGGGGATGGGGGAATCCAGCCTCAAGTATTACGATATTTTCGAAAACCTGCGGCTGCAAAATACAACGTACTATGGGTGGGACCATATTGGTCAGGGGTTTTCCTCGCATCTATTGCCGCAGGAGCTGATTAAGGTTCATATCGATAGCTTCGATACGTACTTAACAGCGATTCAAGCGTTTTTAAAAAAACTTCGAACGCAGCATCGGAAAGTGATCGTCATTGGACACTCCATGGGCGCGCATTTGGCCGTGCGTGCGGCTGCAGAAAACCCAGGTCTGATTGATGCGTTGATTCTTTCGGCACCCTTATTTGATATCCATCCCACGTTGCGGACGGGGGCTGTGCTCACGTGGCTGCTGTCCCTCTTTCCCGACAGTTCCTACCCCCCGCTTTATAGTTTTTTTGTGAAAAAAAATATCAAGAACGGCTGGGTTACAAACAGTGTTGAGAAACAGGAGGAGTTTCAGAAAACTTTAACCCTTTATCCAGAACTGAAGCGACAGGGGGCAACGCTCGGCTGGTTGCGCGCCGCTCGTGAATCCGTGGGCAAACTCAAACAGCTTAATTTTAAATCCCTGCATGCCCCCGTTTTGCTTTTACAAGCAGACACCGATTATCTTGTCGACAATTCCGCGCAGGACTGGGCGTGTTCTCAGTTGCCAAAATGTCAAAAAGAAGTGATGAAAAATAGCAAACACGAAATTTTATTCGAAGTGGATGCGGTCCGTAATTTGGCGTTTGAAAAAATGCGTCTTTTTATAACTTCGCTAAATGAAACGAATAAGGCAGCAAGTCTTTAAAAATAACTTCTTTTTGCAACCCTGCTAAATTCGCCAGGAACACCGGAGTGTCCGGCGCCAGGAATTCGCTCATGGTTTGCAAACACATGCCGCAAGGGGTTGCAACTGGATTCATCGTGTCTGTGACTAAGACTAAAAATTCAATATTCTTTGAAGCTCTCGCGCTTTCGTCTTCGCACTGGCTCACCCAGTTCCAAAGGGCAACGCGCTCCGCACACACCGTGGCACCAAAGCTTGCATTCTCCACATTGCAGCCGGATATATACAAATCCTGATTACGAATCTTTAAGCACGCCCCCACAAGAAATTTTGAGTAAGGAGCATAGGCTCGTTCGCGGGCTTTCATGGCTTCTTGGTAGGCTTTAGTGACTTGTTCCATGGGCCAAGAATAACAAATTTCTTCCCCTTTGCCAGCGTTTTATGTTAACGCCTTACTTGCGTGGGGGACTCAAATGAAATTTCTATTTCAATGTTTAGTTGTTCTCCTTGTAGTGTCCTGCGGCTTCGGAACCAACGCTCCGACCACAAAGAACTCACCTGACGACGCGGCTCTGCCCCTTCCTCAACCTTTGCAAAACTTTTCAGCAGCCTCACCGTCCATCACCATTATGACCTGGAATGTGGAAAACCTTTACGATGCCGAGGACGATCCGCAAAAATTAGACGACACTTACTTGCCGCTGCAAATTAAAAAACAAATTCCAAATCACTTTAAAGACTGCAAAAAACTCGACGCCAAATCCTGGCAGGAGCAGTGTGCCGAATGGGATTGGAACGAGAGCGTTGTGAGCGAAAAATTGCGCAGACTCGGGCAGGTGATACGCGCCGTTAACTCTGGAGCCGGGCCTGACTTTTTAGCTTTGCAGGAAGTGGAGAACATCCAGCTGCTGCAGCGACTGATCGATGAGCAACTTCCCAACATGAATTACAAAGCTTACCTTATCGAAAACAACGATGCGCGAGGCATCGACGTTGGAGTCATTACTCGCTTGCCGATCGCCGAAGCGCCAAAACTGATTCCTCTCGGTAAATCGCGTCCCGCTCTCAAACTCAATGTGGAACTTCCCGACAAAAATAAAATGTCGATCACCGTGGTGCATTTTCCCATTGCCAGTTCTCCCCTTAAAAAACGGCTCGGGATGCTGTCGAAAATTACCAGTCAATCAGGAGAGAATCTGCAGCTGATCCTCGGTGATTTTAATTTTCCGCGAGATGAAATGCAAGGAAGCGAAATCGCCAAAACTCTTTTGCTGCCAAAATGGGTTCCAATGCATCTTTATTGCACCTCCTGCCAAGGAAGCACCTACGAAACTTTTACTGGGGATTGGTCGTTTTTAGACATGATTCTTGTGAATGAAGCTTTTTTTTCCGCGCACACACCGTGGACTGTGAATGTGAATTCGTTCCGTCTGCACAATCCACTGCCGTTTCAGACCAACCGCTATGGTTCGCCCGCGGACTTTACATTGCCTTCAATGCGCGGTGTATCGGACCACTGGCCTCTTGTGATTCAGCTTTTTAAGACGCCTTAACATTATTTTTGTTGCTAATGTCTTTGATATTTTGTTCTTATGTGCGAACAACAAACAACCTTCGGGTTCGACAAAGGAGAATAAATGAAATTATGTATCGTAGCGGCTTTGATGCTGATGGGTCTCAACGCTTCCGCACAAACGTCTAAAGTTTTAATGTTCTGTGATTACTACACACCCAACCAAACTGGCGACATTTACGTAGATGTTTATCTTGATTATGATGCTGCAACCGGCACCTACACAAATATCGAATCTGGAATCGTCGAAACTAAAAACGCAAAATACCCTGATTATCTTTGGGCTTTGAATCTTGTGTACACAGCTGGTGATTCGGTTGCAAAAGTAACCATCGAAAGAGATCTCGATGTTCTCTCTTTTGATTTTCCAACGCTCACAACAGCATCAACTCCCACATTCGCAATTCCTAAAAACGCCGAAGGCGTGATTCAAGATTTTAAAGTGACGATGACTGGCTTTTACACAGGCCTCACCATCAACCAAGAATTCTTATGTTACGACCCTGCTACAAAGCAAGCCCCACCAGCAACTCGCTAGGTACGGACACACTTTTTGGGACTTGGCGTGTTATTTCTATCGCGCCAAGTACTTAAACTTTTCTCAAATTTAAAACACCAAATAATTGAATCAATATTGCCTTAAAGGAATTTTAAATTCTGTTCTTCTGAGTGCTTTTTTTATCTTTTCTTCCCTCTCGTGATCGCTGGGCGAATTTAACCAAGCTAAGATATTAGATGGAATCTCTTTAATAAATTCTTGCGACGGTGGGGTTATAATCATTCTACTATTCGAAATAGTAGAATAAGGATGTTTTTCGACAAGATCTACCATTCCGGCTTTTACCGGATTTCGATAAATATATCTCAATACATCTGAAAAATCTTTTCCGTGTTTGATAAGCGCAGCTTTGTAGGGGCCACCAAAAACATGATTGCTTCTTTCTGCGGCTTTATTAATCCTCCGACTGACGGATTTCTGGAGTTCACACATGGCTTCGCCCAGAGCGTAATTGGGATCAGCCGTAACTAACATATGATAGTGGTTGCTCATCAAGACAAATGCATGAAGTGACATCTTATGCTCTGTAAAGGTACGATTTACCTCTGAAACGAAAATATTCCATGTCTCATGGAGTGGCAGATAAAACCACTCTCTGTTATTTGAACGAGCATAAACATGGTACGGGAATTCGTGAGTATAAATTAATTTTTTACGTGGCATGTTTTTCTCATGTTCAAAAACAATGCCAGGGACTTGACGCTACAAGTCCCAAAAAGTGTGTCCGTACCTTTAGAGTTTTACGTCGAAAGGCCAGCGGGCATAGAAGATTTCTTGCTTGGGGTCGCGGATGAATATTTTCTGCAACCAGGTGGGGACGATGGAAGCGCCGCTGAGTGAGTCCATCACTTTGTCGATCCAGCGTTTTTCATCCGGGTACAAAATCACATCGTAGCTTTTCAGTCCTGCAAGCGTTGCCGCCTTAGCAATGGCTGCATCCAGGGATCCCATGCCGTCAACGAGTCCGATCTCCATGGCTTTTGAGCCAAGCCAAACGCGGCCTTCGGCCACTTCGCGCACAGCCTCTTTGTCTTCAAACTTCTTTCGCCCCTGTTGAACCACGCCAAGGAACGTTCCGTAAATGTCGGTGACTTCTTCTTGAATGCGATTTTTTTCGAACTCAGTCAGCGATCTGGAATTGGACATAATATCCGCAGACGAATGGGTTTTTACGCCGTCAAAGGTGATGCCGAGTTTGTTGTCGAAAAACTTTTCGGCGTTAAATAACATTCCAAAAACGCCGATGGAGCCTGTAATTGTAGTTGGCTCCGCGTAAATATAATCAGCACCTGCGGCGATATAGTACCCGCCCGAGGCCGCAACATCCGAAAACGAAGCCACAACTTTTTTATGCTTTTTTAAATACTCAAGACTTCGCCAAATCACATCCGAGGCAAGGGCGCTTCCGCCCGGGCTATCGATACGCAGGACAACGGCCTTCACTTCTTTGTCTTTATCGAGTTCGCGAATCAGCGAGGAGAGCTCGTCGGAGTAAATGGTGCCGTTGTTTGAGCCACTGCCCATTTGTATTTCGCCTTCGGCGAGAATCACGGCCACTTTGTCTTTTTTGCTTAAAAATGAGCGCGAGGAAACCGCCGTGTCGGCGTAGGAGTTCCACGCCACTAAGCGCACTTCTTCGTCGCCTTTTAAACCGCTCATTTTCAACAACTTTTTTTCGACTTCTTCCACCGGCACGAGTTGACTCACAAGTTTTGCATTGTATGCAGTTTTGGCAGAAAATACTTCGAGTTTTTCAGCCCATTGATTGAGCTGCTCCACCGTCAGTTGTTTTTGCTCTTCTACAATTTGCGCGAGAACCGTATTCCACAGGCCTTGTGTGAGCTCGGTCACCTGCAAGCGATTCTCGTCAGACATTTTTTCTTGCGTGATCATCTCTCCTGCGGATTTAAATTTTCCTGCGCGGATCAATGTGGGCTCGACTTCGAGTTTGGCCAGAGTTTTTTTAAAAAACATAGACTGTGAAAAAATACCGTTAAATTCAAACTCACCCAGTGGATACATTAAGATTTCGTTGGCCACTGTTGCCAGGTAATAAAGTTTTTCGTCGTAAGCTTCGCTGTAGGCGATAATAAATTTTCCGCTTTTTTTAAATTTCTTTAAAAGATTGCGCAAAGTCTCGATCTTCGCCCAACCACTCTCGGCATAGCGCAAGCGCAGGTAGACGCCTTTGATGTTTTTATCGGTGGCGGCCGCAGCTAAGGCTTCGCGCATTTCGTAAAGACCAATGGTCTTTGGTTTTTCGTCGTACAGAACTTCCTGCACCACATCCACAGCGCCTCGGCGTTCGGCGATTTCCCCCTCAACGTTAATAAATAAGACAGATTTATCTTCAACAACTACAGAGCTTTCACCGCCGCCGCCGTAGGAAGCTGCAAAAAATCCGATGATTCCAAAAACAATAAACATCGTTAGTAAGCTAAAGACGCCGAAGGCCACAAACGTTCCAATGGCGCTGGCTAAAATCTGTTTTAAAAAGTTCACGTAAGGCCTCCTGATGCCGTTTTATCTGAATTGGGTCGATCTGAGGCAGCCAGTATGCTGCGTTGAATGAGCTTCGTCAATTGGGCCATCCACTCCTCGTCGTCATTCAGACAACGAATGGCGTGAAATGACTCTCCACCGGCTTTCATAAACTGCTCGCGGGCGCGATCGTTGATCTCTTCCAGGGTTTCTAAGCAATCCACAGTGAACGCTGGCATCACCACCGCCAGGTTTTTAATTCCTTTTTTTGGCAGTTCCTCGAGAACCTGGTCGGTGAACGGTTGAATCCACGGGTCCCGCCCAAGTCGCGATTGAAAACTCACTTGGTAGTTTTTAAGCTTTAACCTTCGAGCCAATTCGCGCGACACGTAATAGCAGTGGGCGCGATAACAAAGCTGATTGTTTTTATTGATTTCGTCGCAGCAGTTCGCTTTTTTCAAGCAATGCGCTTTGCTCGGATCGAGCTTTTTGACGTGTCTTTCTGGAAGACCGTGATAACTCATCAGCAGCATATCAATGTCTTTGCCTTCAATTTCCCGCTGCACCAGCGAAGCTAGAGACGATAGATATTCCTCCGCTTGGTAAAACGACGACACTGTGATGACTTGCGCTTTGATATTTTGTTTTTTAATTTCGATATAAGCATCATCGAGCCACGTTTGGGTGGAGGATTCGGCATACTGAGGATACTGCGGAAATAAAAGAATTTTTTCGCAGTCCCGCACTTCTTCCAAGGCCTGCCCAATGGAAGGAGTTCCGTAGCGCATGCCAAGAACCACTTTGTAATCGCTGCCCAATCGGGCTTGAATTTTTTTGACCACTTTTTGCGAGAAAACTAACAACGGCGAGCCGTCCTTTGTCCAAACTGTAGAATAAGCGTGGGCCGACTTCCTGGATCGCAATGGTGCAATGATCCCATAAACCAGCAGCGCCCGAAACCAGTAGGGTTTATCGATCACGTAGGGATCCATAAGAAATTGCTTGAGATATGTTTTAACGTCTGCGACTGAGGGACTTTGCGGCGTCCCTAGATTGCCAATGATTACACCCGTTTTGACCATGACCTCTTTTTAATGGATCTTCGCAGGTCTGTCAGGCTAATAAATGATGTAAACTTCTTCCAGAAAGTAGAGACTTGTTTATTTTCCAAGCAGTTGATCATTTTCTTTCTGGCACTATCATCTATTTGGAAGGCGTTTTCTAAAACCAACATACACTGGGCTAGAGCCCGGGAGTTGGGACGCGAGTCGTACTGCAAAAGCTCAAACACTTCCCCGGCCTTTTCCTCTTCGATCATCACGCCGGTTCGCGCGCCATCAAAGCGGTTCCATTCCACCACCTGGCCAAAAACATTCACATGAATTTTTACTAAGTCATGATTCGATTTTTCGAAGTAATACAGGTCGATAGAGTCGTGTTTATACCAATGGCTGCGCATTTCCTTGTCCTGAAACTGCACCACATCAAACGACACAAAGCGAATTTTTTGCGCCATGGACTTTAAGGCTCCAAGGCTCTGGCCAAATTGACTCATAAAACCCTATCGGAATGAGACGTTTTTAACTGTAGACGGGGGGTGTTCCCTACGAACACCCCCAACCTACAGACGTTTGACCTGGTGCAAAAAGACGTGCTAAACCTTTCATCATGGAAACTTGGGACATATCACCGCGCGGAGAGAAGCGATTTAACGAAGGCCACCCCTGGGTGTTCTCCAACGAAATCACCTCGCCCATCAAAAAAATCCAGCCTGGCGACTTGGTCAAACTCACCAATTCCAAGGGACGCACTCTGGCCGTAGGTTACGGTAACCCCCACTCCCTCATCGCTTTTCGCTGCTTGCAAAGATCGGAATCTGCCACCATCGACAGCGCCTGGTTTGCGGCCCAGCTGATCAAGGCCGCGCGCGTGCGCGATCAGTTGCAACTCACCAAATACTCCCATCGCCTGGTATTTTCCGAAGCCGATCAACTGCCGGGCTTGGTGATCGATTGCTTTAAAACGCCGCACAGCCAGCAAATTTTTGTCATCGAAATTTTGACCGCCGGCATGGATCGATGGCTGGAGAATCTACCGCAAATTTTCGAGATGTTTTTAAAATCCTGCACCGAGCATTCTTTTAATTACTACGCCTGGGCAAAAACCACCCTCGTCGTTAAGCGGGATAATTCCTTTCGCAAGATGGAAAACATCGAGGTGCGCGAAGCCGAAGTGTTTGGCGAGTTGACGGTCGAACAGTTGAAGTCCATTTCCATCATCACTGCGCAATCACTGCACCCCAGAGACTACGTGATTTTTCACACGGATTTGTTTGAGGGGCAAAAAACGGGATTTTTTCTCGACCAACGAAGCAACGTTGAACTCCTGCTTAAGAATCTTCCTAAAATAAGCTCGTCGCCAATTCGGGTTTTGGATTTATTTTGCTACGTGGGCCAGTGGAGCACACAGATTGCCAAACATCTTAAAGATCAAGGCTCCACGGTGGAAGTGACGTCGGTGGATAGCTCGCAAAAAGCCTTAGACTTCTGTGCCAAAAACGTGGCCCCCTACGCCGATCGTGTGACTCCGCTCAAAATGGACATCGTCGAAAAATGTTTGGAGCTCATTCCCCCGCAGACCTACGACATTGTGGTCTGCGATCCACCCGCTTTGATTAAAGCGAAAAAAGATTTCGAAGCCGGAAAGTTTGCCTACACCAAGGTCAACTCCGCAGCCATGCGTGCCTTAAAACCCGGCGGTATGATGATCTCCTGCTCATGCTCGCAGCATTTGAGCGATGTGGACTTGACCGAAGTGCTTACGGCCAGTGCCTTGAAATCACATAAAAAAATGTTGTGGCTGGCGAAGGGACAACAGGCTGCCGATCACCCCATGCTCATGGAATTTCCGCAAGGGACTTATCTTAATAGTTGGTTGGGACTTGCCAAAGCTGATCTCGAATAGGATAAATAACGGATGGTTTTTTCGTGGGCTCGCTGTAAAAAGTCATTGCAAAGTATTCCCGAACTTCTCGGTCATTTTGCACTACCGCTCATCGGAATGCATCTTATCAACATGGGCTTTAATCAGGCCATGATTATTTTGCAAGAAATTCGCATGGAAGCAAAATCCGATAGCTTTATTCCGCAAATGTTTGCCGTGGCCATTGTCGGGTTTGTGATTCAATCGCTGTTTAAAGTCTTAGCGGTCTTGCTAATCAGCTATCATTTTTATCACAAGAGTCCCCTACCCGCTTTTTTAAAAAAACACACGGAGCTGGGTTTGATCGAATCCCTGCGCGCGTTTGCGCAAGCTGTCCTCTGGGGATTTCTATTTATTATCCCAGGAATCGTAAAAATGATTCGCTATCAGTTTGTGGTTTACATCGTTGCTTCCAGCAAAAGATACGAAACTGGTGAATTGGATGCTCTCGAAGCTTCAGAAAAGCTCACCCACGGACGTTTTTGGAGTTTAACGTCGCTGATTTTAATTCTTGCAACTGCTGCTTTCGCCCTCAGCACCAGCCAGTCGATTTTACAAGCGCCCATGGAAGTTCTTGTTCTCGAAATTGTGGGCTTCTTTTTTCTCTGCTGGCAGGGGCTTTACCTTTTGTTTCTATTTCAAGATCTTCTGCAAAAACAGGAGCAACGATGATTGGGCTTTTTGATTCCGGCATTGGCGGCCTCACGGTTCTTTCCAGTCTTAAAAAGGCTTTGCCCAATGATTCGTTTATCTACTTGGGCGACACCGCCCGCTTGCCCTACGGCACAAAGTCGCCGGAGACTATTCAACGTTATACCAAACAAAATATTCGTTTTTTAAAAAACCAAGGCGTGGATGTGGTTGTGTCGGCCTGTCACTCGGCCTCCAGCAGTATTTTGCAATACAACATCCAAGATGACATTCCGTTGTACAATGTGATTGCACCCTCTTGCGAAGAGGCAAAATTAAAAACCAAATCGCGCAAAATCGGCTTGCTTGCAACTCAAGCCACCGTGGATGGTGGGCAATACCACAAACTCATCGCCGCGCCCTTCGAGCTTTACGCCCAGGCCAGCCCGTTGTTAGTTCCATTGGTGGAAAGCGGATGGATCGAAGATGTGATCACCGAGGCAGTCATTGCTCGCTACGTAAAGCCGTTGCTCGATCAAAACGTTGACGTGATTATTTTAGGTTGCACGCACTTTCCGCTTTTAAAAAATATCATCCAAAAAATTGTAGGGCCTCATGTTGCTCTTGTAGATCCGGGTGATTCCCTCGCAGACCTTTTAAAAAAGTCTTCAATGCCAGTCACAACAGCGGAGCCGTTAAAAGTTTTTCTGACGGATCAGTCTCCGCACTTTATTCGCCTCGCAAAAACCTTGCTCAGCGATGCTTCGTTAAAAATAACGCAGGTAGATTTAACGCCTCTCAGCTGACATTAGGAATCCCAACTGCTAGGTTCCAATGCATGAGATCATTTATTTTCGGCCACACTCGACTCAACGTTCCCATTCCCGCATATCACTTTGGGCATAGCGGAACAAAAATCCTTATCCTCGGCGGCGTGCATGGCGACGAAATCGAAGGCGTGCAGGCCACCCACGGATTGCTCGGTGTTTTTTTAAAAAACTTTCCTTATTCATATCAAGCAACACTTGTGCCGTGCCTCAACATTGATGGCATGCATTTGAAGCAGCGAAAAAATGCTGCGGGTGTGGACCTCAACCGAAATCTACCAACTTCTGATTGGTCTGTACAGTTTACCAAGGAATCCTACTATCCCGGCACGCACTCCAACAGCGAGCCTGAAAATCAATGTTTGGTGGAATATATAAAATCCTACAAGCCGCATTTTATTTTAAGCATGCACTCGTGGAATCCTATGCTGAACACCAATGGCGATTGCAAACGTTTTGCAAAAGCCGTATCGGCATTAACAGGCTATATCATCACCGACGACATAGGCTACCCAACGCCTGGTTCCCTTGGAACCTATGCCGGCATCGAACGAAATATTCCAACACTCACCTACGAAGTGGAACGCGGCCTTGATGGCCGGCAAATTAGCGCCATTCATGTGCCTGCTATTTTAGAAGGATTAAAAGTTTATGAACTCAACTGAGTCACAAAAAACGGACCGACAAAACAATATCGAAGCGTTGTATGCGCAAACCGAACCGCTCTCCGACGCGCAAAAGAGTATCGTTGAAACTTGCATCGAAGATTTGGATCAAGGTCGACTGTGTGTTGTTCAGAAAAATGTCGACGCTAAAGCTTCAGAAGCATGGCTTGTAAACGAGTGGGTTAAGAAAGCCATTCTGCTTTACTTCCGCATTCGCAAGATCGAAAAGATCGAACACGGACCTTTTGATTACATTGATAAAATCCCCGTTAAACGCTGGTCTGGCACCGAAGGCGTGCGCGTTGTTCCCCATGCCATCGTTCGCCGGGGAGCCTATGTGGAAAGCGGTGCAGTGCTGATGCCAAGTTACGTAAACATCGGCGCGCGCGTGGGTGCGGGCTCCATGATCGACACCTGGGCCACTGTGGGCTCCTGTGGTTACGTTGGCAAACACGTGCATGTGTCGGGCGGCGTGGGTATTGGCGGAGTGCTCGAACCTCTGCAAGCCAAACCTGTCATCGTCGAAGACAATGCATTTCTGGGCAGTCGCTGTATTTTGGTGGAAGGCGTGCATGTGTCTAAGGGCGCAGTACTCGGCGCTGGTGTCACCATCACTGGCAGCACAAAAATTATCGATGTGTCCGCTAGCCAAACACAAACCTATTCTGGCTTTGTTCCCGAAAACTCCGTTGTGATTCCTGGCACCATTGATAAAACCTTTCCCGGCGGAACCTACGGTGTTCCCTGCGCGTTGATTATCGGCAAGAGAAAACCCAGTACCGATCTTAAAACGTCTTTGAACGATGCTCTTCGCACTTTCGATGTATCGGTTTAGCCATGCCATATGCTTTATTTTTAAAAAAACAGAATTTTAAATTTTCTTCTTCGCACTTTACAATTTTTAGTGACTCGCAAGCCGAGTTTTTGCACGGTCACAATTATCAGGTGGCGGTAAAAATTCAATTGGAGGATGTGGACAAAAAAACCGAAATGGCCGTGGACTTTAACATTGTTAAAAAAGCCGTGCGCTCCCTCTGTGACGAGATGGACGAAAAAATCCTGCTGCCAAAAAACTCCACGTTCTTAAAAATTAGCGAAAGCCCGCATTACAAAAAACACACCGAGGTGCGCTTTCAAGACCGCATTTATTGTTTTCCAAGCAACGAGATTTTTTATGTGGACGCTAACAACGTCACATCGGAGTCCCTGGCGCGCTTTATTCATCAGCAGCTTGCAAAAGGTCTTAGCTTCAAAACCTTCTCAGTCACCGTCTATGAAACCGCTGGCCAAGCCGCTAGCTACCAGTCACTACCAACGTGAGACCCTCATGGATCTCACGTGTACAATCGCTTAAAAAATTACGGAAGTGTCACCTGAGCTGCAGGATCTAAAGGCTGTTGCATTTCGACGCTGTCTTGACCCCAGAGGCGACCAAATAATTCTTTGCGAATTAAAAGTTCCACGCGGCTGGCGCGTGTGCAAAGTGCTGAATCTTGGCGCATTTTTTCTGCCACCACGCGCGAAGACTCGTAGGCGCCGCTCACGTCATTCCAAGCCTGGTCTGTGTCGCCAGAGAGAGCCAAAAATAGATACTGAACAGTGTCGATCACTAGCGCACCGGCTCCACCAAGAGCACCTTGAGCCGCATCACCCATTGGGGTGTTGTTGGACAAGCTTTGGTAATCGGCGTCCACTGTGTTTGCTAGAATTTCAGAAAGTAAATTTCCAACCGGCAATGTGTCGGCGGCCATGGCAGCGAGCACTGTGGTTTCCGACACGCCACAGATCACAACAGCGGATGTCACATGCTGCGCCCAGTAGAGTGTGAGCAATCCCGAATTCATTTCCGGCGCGTCTTTTGTCCAAGTGGTAAGTTCCACTTCCCAAGGCTCAAGCTCTTGAGCGTTTGAGCTCGAAACAAAACCAAACATCGCTAGACTTACAATTATGTACTTTATCATAGGAGTATCCCCTCGTTAGTGTTGAAGGGGTACTATTCGGTTTAGACTTCGAAAAGACACTTAAAAAAAATCGAACTATAAATTATTCATCTAAAAAAGAATTATGCTGCGGCGATCTCCTCACTATTTTACAAACTTTACATCTAGTCTTTCATTTAACTCCAAAAAGTTCTCAACTTCGGCAAGTCTCTCCGGAATCAGGGGGATTATCCAATGTTTAAAATAAATTTATTCGTGTTTGTTTTTCTAGGTACTTTCACAATGTATAAAACGTCTTTGGCTGAAATCCATCTTTCAGGTTCTAAGGATTTTGGACTCTTTCCCACCGAAAAAGAAGATTCAAAGAAAAAGCACCTACTTCCAGCTTGTGATGATCCTAAGTATGCGAAGGAAGCCAAAACTGGGTATTGCCTTGGTTCAGTACTTCCAGAGGAAACATTCGGCATCTCTTTGGATGGAGAATGGATTTACGAGGAATACATCATACGCATTATTAAGCGAAATCCAGCTCTTGTTGGCTTTGCGGAATTTTTAGAGATCTGTCGTCCACGAGGTGGGATTCTGAGCCCAGATAAAATGTCTTGCGAATACACGATCTGGTTTTAGAATCCGCTATAACTAAAAATTATGGCTATCGACGTCGCATCCGTGGGCGACGTAACAGTGGCGCCTGAGTCAAATTCCTTTTCCTCTGGAAAAAACTCAAGACGCGCACGGTTCTGATGTTTTTAGTTCGTATATCCACCAAACTCATTCGTACGACACTGATTAAAATCAGATACTGGATCATTGATTGATCTTCGCACCTTTGGGTGACAGTCAATCCAGTTTTTCTTGGCCTTGTTAAATAGATCGACCGCAGCTTGCCCTTTGATCACTGTAAAACAAGATGGAATTGTTCCAACGTCTGATGGAATTGTGCGATCAGACATCCATAAGAAAAGATTATTTCCGCAAGCAGACATATCTTTCCATGTATTGAGCCAATTTGTACTCGACAGAGAAACACCAGAGCCCGGATCAACAGCAAGAACCGTGTTGTGAACGCTACTCTTTGGTGCCCCAGAACTTGTTGTCTTAAAAAGAGCACCAAATTCAAGATTCCCTTCGTAAATATGACTTCTAATCCGAATCACCGAGCCAGATACTTGAATCACCTTTGATGAAGAGTCGGGAACGCTCGAACTGCTTGACGGACGAATACTTATACCTTGAAAAGATCCATCTACCAGGTTGTCGATAAAATTTAAATTTGAACGGTAATCATTCTCAACAAAGTCATCTCGTACGCCGGAGAGCCAAGAATTCTTCACGGTTAAGTTGTCTGATCCCTCACCTTGTCTAATAGCATCCCAAGAACTTGTGATACGAACACCGTCGACAGTTCCATTGATCGCACTTTCTCTAAATGCAATGGCAGCACTGTTACAATAGGTCGCACGCCATTCTGTTTCTTGTGGAACCTGACCAGTCATAAATACGCCGGCGATTCCTACATAATCCGCACCGCCTCTAATTTGAATTGGATAGAGATTGGTCGGCAGTGACCCGTTATTGCAATCATTAGCGAGAGTCGGGAAAGAGTTTTTACTATTTGCGACAATGAAATTAGCTTCGCGCATATCTATGGCAAGAGCTTTACCATCGGCCGAAACCGAGTGGCTCACTGGACTGTAGTTGTAGTTTCCACTCAATTTGATAACAGTAACACCGTTTAACAAAATTGAATGAGTGTCGTCATTATATGCGGTGGGCGTCGTTGGTATCGTAGGCGTCGAAGGCTCAGTCGGTGTAATGGGCGTAGCAGGCTCAGTTGGCGTCGTTACCTCTGAGCTCGTTACAACGATTAACAATGGACGTCTTGTTGTATAGCTAGATTCTCGTGATCCACTATCCATTCCATCGCTAGAATCTGGTCTCAGAATAAAGCTAAACACACCGTTCCCTTTAACGACACTAGAAACATCAAAATCCACATACTTGCTTGAGCTCACCGTTGAAACATCATAAAGAACCTGACTCAGGATTGCAGGACGAGTCGCGTATGTGACGGTCGTTTCTATCCAGTTCGCATCCGTTTGATAAACTTTTGGTCCATTCTTAGAACCATTAGTTACATAGAGACGTACTTTCGCAGAAGTAATATTTCCCGCAATTTCTGATACTGAAAACTTTAATAAGGCTTCAATATTGCTATCCACCTCTATTTCTGAAGATCTTCCATAATTTGAGGATGCCGAACTCGATTTTATTGTTGCATCATGAGTTGACGAAAATTCTTTCGTGACTTGGCCAAACGCACCAAATGGCATAATGAGCAGACTCAATATGAAACATATTGTGAGACATTTTTTATACTTGATTGAATACATAATTACCCCCTACGTACCTGTGTAAGTAAATTAACATGCAAAAGAATGGCCATCAGGAAACCGTCTTTATTTACTTCAAATCTCAATCAACACACTTTTAGATTGCGTGATATGACAAAATATTTTTCATCGCAGTAAAGTTTGACGTCTGTTTTTGAGATTAAACTATTGGAGTTACCGAGAAATTTTGAATTTATATCTGTGACAACCTGAGACTACTGTCTCATGCGAAGGCTATGACATCATTCGATGTTTGAGGACTAAAATAAAAAAGTAATCCCTAAGAATTTCCAAAAAATGGTGTTTCCGGCATTCCATATGGGAAGCATCCACGGGCGCACGTAAGAGTGAAGCTTGAGTCGGATGCCTTTTTCCTCGCGAAAAAACTCAAGACGCACGGGTCTGATCAGGCGAAAACTCAGCACGTAGGAGCCGTAAAAGTACTGCAGATCGCGGTAATCCTTTTGAACTTTGCCAATGATGCCGTGAACGCTAAGGCCGGGTCCGTGATGAATATTGAGTTCGCCTTCTTGGAAGGGCCCCTCTTGCGACGGAGAATCAAATTCAACACGGTAAGGAAAAACTTGGCCTTTCACAAAGCTTTCGCGCAAATTGAGGCCTTGCCAGATCGCATCGATTTTTACTGCGCGAACAGGAAAAAATCGTTCAAAAACATGTTCTTGCATAAAGGCAGGGCATTTGGATTGATGTTTAGACATCTAGCCACTGTCGCTCAGCTTCTCGTCGAGATCAACTCAATTTGATCATCTCTGAACCGTCGTTGAAGGCCCTAACCCACGCCCATTACTTTGGCGATCAAAATTTTCTCTCGCTCGTCCAAAAACAACTCGCATTATTTTTATCTCTTGCTCAGGTCCGCCGTACTGTCTCCTCCGGCAGTCGTGATTGGCAGGATTCCTGCTTAAGCAATTTTGCATGCGGCGGTCTTTGTTCGTTCTTACTTTCTTTTTTGTAGGCCTTCTAGAAGCTCGAGCCGAGCTGTCCTGTTTTCAGATTTTCGCAGCAAATCCCAAATTAACAGCTTTTTCTTTTTTTCAGCCATTCAAAATTGCCCCTCTAGCTCAGAGGGTGGACTATCGCGACAACTTTAATCCTGAGTCCCTCGATCCGACTTTGGACAAACTGGTGTTCAGCCGCAATGATATCCAACTTCTTCAGGAATTTGAGCTTCCCATGCATCGCATGCGGAGCGAAGATCGCTGGGTGGAGACCGATTATGGCTATGCCTTGATGACTGTGAACGAGCTGAGAGACTGGACCCTACTCGCTCGAATCATTAGGGATCCCGAGGCGTCTAAACGGTTTATCGAGAACATCGCCAAGCGTGACGATGTTTACCCCGGCGGTATTACCCGCGAGTCTGCCGACTGGATTAGATGGTCTGTTTTTGTCAATGAGCTTGCTGTTCAGCGAGCCGTAAACAGACTCAACCCGCGAGAGAATGATCTGACCAACTATCAAAAGTTTAAAATTTATCTTAACCATGAATATAGCAAACTAGTTCGTAAAAATGAAAAGCTAATGTTTCCTTTAGGAATAGATATGTATTTAGCAAACTACGAGATCAGTCTGAAAGATGCCTCTGTAGTTTTGGCCACACTTGCAAGATTCTATCTTTTAAACCACCTCTATGTGAAGAGTCCCAATCAAAGCTATTATCGTTTGCTTGCAGAGTATCTTGATAAAGACACCTTGATGTTGATGAGCCGCATCCCAGAACTGTTACCGTCCCATCCTGCTTTTGAAGCTGGACATTTTTCTATCGACAAAGAATCTATTCGTATCGGTCACGACGATCATTATAAAATAGCCTCCAGACTGTTTTTTAAGGCCTCTGTGCGATCTGCTGTGCAATATGAAGTGCATTTTGTTGCACAAGCTAAGGCCAAA
>JAYUKO010000156.1:0-1249 GCA_043764415.1 Bdellovibrionales bacterium
GGTGTCATATTGCGAATCACGCGCTACTGGTCGCTACCAGCGAATATCATACTGCTGCTGGTTTTGGTCTTGATCGGAGTGCTGCTCAAGTTGTATATCCATACAGCTGCGACGTCTTAAAAAAGGAACCCATTGTGATCTATCTCAAAAATCTCGAAGATGAAGTTTATTTTAACGAATACGCTCAATCCTTAAAAAATCGTAAGGGCGATGTGGCCATGCTTGAAGAGATCAAGTCGCTTTTGCAAACCCGTAAAAAAATGATTGCCGAAGCCGAGGGGAAAAAGGCGCAGCAAAACAAAGCCAGTGATGTTATCGCACAAAAAAAACGTAACAAAGAAGACGCAACTGCAGAGTTAACGGCGATGCAGGCCCTGAGCCAAGAAGTGAAGGGCTTAGAAAAAGCGGTAAAAGAAATGGAAGAGACGCTCCATGGAAAGCTCGCAACCTTACCCAATAAATGTCACAGCACTGTTCCGGTGGGAACATCCGAAAAAGACAATGTGGAAATTAAAAAAGTGGGGGAGCCTCGCAAGTTTTCGTTCACCGCAAAAACCCACGACGAGCTCGGGCAAAAGTTGGGAATTTTAGATTTTGACCGCGGTGGAAAAGTGGCCGGTGCACGCTTTACCTTTTTGTTAGGACTCGGGGCACGACTTGAGCGAAGCTTGATTAACTTTATGATGGATCTACATGCCAAAGAGCATGGCTATACGGAAACAATTCCACCTTACATCGTGAATAGCCAGGCGTTGTTTGGCACAGGAAATTTTCCGAAATTTCGCGATGACGTGTTTCACCTCGAAGGCACGGACTATCATTTGATTCCAACTGCCGAAGTGCCGGTAACCAATTTTTACGCGCAAGAAATTTTAAAAGAGGAGCAACTTCCAACGCGTTTCGCCGCGTTTAGCGCGTGCTTTCGTTCCGAAGCCGGAAGCTACGGGCAAGACACAAAGGGTTTAATTCGCCAGCACCAATTCGACAAAGTGGAGCTCATGTGTTTTGTTCATCCCGATAAATCTTATGAGGAGCATGAGCGCCTCACCTCTAATGCTGAAGAAGTACTAAAACGACTCGAGCTTCCATTCCGTCGCTTGGCTTTGTGCACAGGTGATATTGGCTTTGGAGCGGCAAAATGTTTTGATCTGGAGGTTTGGTTGCCTGGGCAAAATGCCTATCGGGAAATCAGTTCTTGCTCGATCTTCGAAGACTTCCAGGCGAGACGGGCAGACATTCGATTCCGACC
>JAYUKO010000157.1:0-4169 GCA_043764415.1 Bdellovibrionales bacterium
GTCGACCTATAAGTATCAAACATCCATGATCGGTGCGCACAATGTGGCCAACTGCGTGGGAGCCATCGCGGTGGCTCGATGCTTGGGCGTGAGCCACGAGACTTGCCAGCTGTCCATGGCGCAGTTCACAGGTGTGCCGGGTCGCTTGCAGCGTGTTCCCAACAAACATCGTCGGCACGTATTTGTGGACTACGCCCACACTCCCGATGCCCTCGAAAAAGTATTGCAGGCCGTATTAAAAATTAAAGCCCCCAGCGCGAAGCTCATCACCATTTTTGGTTGTGGAGGAGATCGCGATCAAGGCAAGCGTCCTCTAATGATGCAGATGGCGCAAAAATACTCCACGCACACGGTGGTCACCTCGGACAACCCTCGCTCAGAAGACCCGCAACATATCATCAATCAAATATTAGCCGGCGGATCAACCCCCAAAAATATCACGGACGAAGTGGATCGCGAAGAGGCGTTTCGCAAAGCCCTTGCACTGAGCCAGCCCGAGGACGTGATTGTGGTGGCGGGTAAAGGTCACGAAGACTATCAAATCATCGGAACGACAAATTTGCCATTTAGTGATTTTGAAAAAATGCAGTCGTTGTTACAGAAGGACACCTTATGAGTCTCAGTTTAGACGATCTTGTACGCGGAACCGGCGGAAAACTTCGCAGTCAGCATGGGACTGAGTTTACCGAAGTGGTTACGGATTCACGCAAAGATGTGCGCGGAAAAATTTTTATCGCCCTGAAAGGCGACACCCACGACGGCCATCAGTTTGTGCGAATGGCGGTTGAAAACGGAGCCAGCGCCATTATTTCTCACGAGTGGACGGCTGACTATGCACCACTCCTCACAAAAACAACATGGATCACTGTGGACGATACCTTAAAGGCTTTGCAAAATCTGGCGCACCACTGGCGAGAGAAGTGGAGCAAAACCGTGCTCGCGGTTACTGGCAGCAATGGAAAAACCACCGTCAAAGATTTCACTACGACGCTTCTTGAGGGTCAGTTTCGCACTCTGAAAAACGAGGGAAGCTTTAACAACCATTGGGGTTTGCCATTGACACTTCTAAAATTAAAATCCGAACACGAAGTGGCCATGCTCGAAATGGGAATGAATCACGCGGGTGAAATCGCCGAGCTCTGCCGTATCGCCCAACCCAACATCGTTGTCGTGAACAACGTGGGTCGCGCCCACATCGAGCACTTTGGCAGCATCGACGGAATCGCCAAAGCGAAAGAGGAAATCTATCAGGATCTGCCGCCCACAACCAAAGCCGCCTTCAATCTGGCAGACCCGCGCACGGCCGACATGCACGCGCGTCTTAAGCAAAATTTCGCGCGCACCATCACCTTTGGCACTCCCGAGGCGGATGTGCACTTTCAACTTGTCTCCAGCGAAACCGGCGGTTTAAAAATCCATTGCCGACTTTTTAAATACGAACAGACAGTGATGGTGCCGTTGTTTGGCGAACAAAACGTCAGCAACCTGATGACCGCCAGCAGTTTGGCTTTGCTGGCCGACGTAAAAGTGGAAGTGATCTTTGCGCAGCTGGAAAAATGTCAAACCGGTTGGGGCCGCAATCAGTGGGTGATGTTGCAGTCGGGAGCGCAAGCTTTGTTCGACGGCTATAATGCCAACCCCGATAGTTTTGCGGCGTTAATAAAAAATCTTCCTTCGGTGGTAAAGCCTGAGCAAAAAGTTATCGGTGTGTTTAGCGAAATGCGCGAGCTCGGCGATCAGGCGCCAACGGAGCATTTTGAACTGGGAAAACAGGTGGCCTTATCGCCGGTGAGCGACTGTTACTTTATGGGGGCCTCGCAGGCCCATTTTAAGGCCGGATTTGAATCCGCAAAAACTGGTAAAACTCTCAATATAACAGATACTTACGAAGAAACTCTTGCATTGAAAATAAAAAGTATGCTAAATAATAAAACTTTGGTGGTTATAAAGGGATCGCGAGGCGGCGCACTCGAACGAGTGCTGGTTGGTCTTGAGCCCAAAAATTTTACAACAAAGTAAGACAAAACATGCTTTATCAGTGGTTATATTCTTTTTCGGATCAGATTTCTTTTTTCAATATTTTTCGCTACATCACTTTCCGTGCGTTTGTAGCGTTTTTCTCCTCCTTCTTTTTGTGTTTGCTATGGGGACCCTATTTTATTCAGAGCATGCAACGTTTGCAGATGGGTCAATCCATCCGCAACGATGGGCCCCAATCCCATCAAAAAAAAGCGGGAACACCCACCATGGGTGGCGGACTGATTCTTTTAAGTATTCTCATCCCTTCGTTCATGTGGCTCGATCTTACAAATCCGTTAGTCATTGGCACTTTGGTAGTCACTTTGGGATTTGGCCTCGTAGGCTACGCCGATGATTATTTAAAAGTGAGCAAAAAAAACAGCAAAGGTTTATCGGGAAAACTCCGCTTGGCATTGGAGTATGGATTGGCAGGCGCGGTGCTTGCAGTTTTGATCGCGTACTTTCAGTTTTCGACTATTGTGCCCATTCCATTTTTTAAAGGCTTACAGATCGATCTCGGTTGGTATTACGTTTTATTTGGTTCCACGGTCATCGTCGGAGCTGCCAATGCCGTAAACCTCACAGACGGTTTGGATGGGCTTGCCATTGTGCCGGTGATTATTGCCTCGGGCACGCTGGCTATCTTCGCCTATGTTTCTGGTCATTCGCAGATTGCGCACTATTTGCAGATTCCATTTATCCATCAAGCTGCGGAGCTGACTCCCATTGCCACAATGATGATGGCCGCGGGGCTTGGCTTTTTGTGGTTTAACGCTTACCCGGCGCAGGTGTTTATGGGCGACGTGGGAAGTTTAAGTATCGGCGGTTTTTTAGGTGTGATGGCCGTGTTTACTCACAACGAATTATTACTCGCTCTTTTAGGCGGTGTGTTTGTTGTCGAAGCGGTGTCGGTGATTATGCAGGTGGCTTCGTTTAAGCTCACTGGCAAGCGCGTGTTTCGCATGGCGCCCATTCACCATCACTTTGAATTGAAGGGGCTCGATGAAACTAAAATCATCGCCCGGTTTTGGATTGTTGCGATTCTATTGGCTGTTTTGTGTTTAAGTACTTTAAAGTTGAGGTAAAAAGATGTTTAGTGAAGTTTCAGAGTTAAAAGATAAAAAAATCATGGTGATCGGTCTTGCAAAGTCGGGCGTGTCTTTGGTGCGTTTCCTCGTGGAAAAAGGCGCCAAGGTGACGGTGTCGGATCACAAATCAAAGGCCGAGCTTTCAAACTCGCTCGAGCAAATTGAAAGTTTACAGTTGGAATACGATCTCGGTGGGCACACACCGAAAAAATTTATCGAACAGGATTTAATCATCTTGAGCCCCGGAGTTTCTCCGCAGCTCAAAATCTTTGATTACGCTCGTCACAACGGCGTCAAGGTGACTGGCGAGTTCGAATTCGCCAACTGGTTTATCAAAGAGCCGGTGATTGCAATTACGGGAACCAACGGCAAAACCACAACCACATACTTGATGCACAAAATGCTCAAGGAGTCGGGTGTGGATGCATGGATCGGTGGAAATTACGGCGCCCCGGTCATCGAGTATGTGGCCTCTGGCAAAAAAGCTCAGGTGCTGGTTTTGGAAGTATCAAGTTTTCAGCTCGAACACTGCGAAAAATTTAATCCTAAAAATGTAGTGTTCACAAACTTGGCCGAAAACCACTTGGACCGTTATAAATCCATGGAAGATTACATCAACGCCAAACGACGTATTTTCGCAAATACCAATCCAACCACAACAAGCATTCTCAACGCCGATGACAACGCTGTGATCGAGCTCGCGCGCGATCCAGCGGTTCAGCGCGGCCGAATTTTTTACTTCTCACGCAAGGCCGCTCTCGAGCCACAAATCATGAACATCGGTGGGATTGTAAACATCAAAGACGAACTCCGAGTTCGCACAGGCCCCGACATCGAATCTCTCAGCATCAAGGGCATGCGCGCCCGCGGGAAGCATTCCATCGAAAATATGATGGCGGCCATCCTAGCAGCCCGTGAGCATGGAGCCACCAGCGAAGCCATCGTCAGCGTGATCAACAGCTTTAAGGGCATTCCGCATCGCCTTGAGTATGTGCGACGTGTGGGCGGCGTGGAGTTCTTTAACGACTCTAAGGCCACAAACGTTCACTCAGTAAAACGCGC
>JAYUKO010000158.1:0-4164 GCA_043764415.1 Bdellovibrionales bacterium
CTTTTTGTCATCGACGAAGCCCATTGCATTTCGGAGTGGGGTCACGATTTTCGACCCGACTACAGCCGGTTGGGAGATATTCGCAAAAAATTAGGCGACCCTTGTACGTTGGCGCTCACGGCCACGGCCACTAAAGAGGTGCAAAAAGATATCGTCGGGCAGCTGCAGATTGAGGCGGGCCACGTTTTTGATGACGGGGCGATTCGTGAAAATTTGTCTTTGCAAACCATTGAAGTTTACGGGCACGACGAAAAGGTGCGGGCCTTTATTGGCATTCATCACCAAAATCCTGGCGCCAAAATTATTTATTTTGCGTTGATTTCGACCCTTGAGAGATTTTCGCGGGATCTGCAAAAGTTGAGCATCGCGCACAGTGTGTACCACGGGCAGTTGCCAGACAATCTGCGCCGCCGCTCCCAGGAGGGGTATATCAATGATCCCATTGGGTTGATTCTTGCGACACCGGCGTTTGGATTGGGGATCAACAAGTCGGATATTCGCGTGGTGGTGCACGCCGAGGTGCCTGCGTCTATCGAGGCTTACTATCAGGAAGTGGGGCGTGCAGGCCGGGATGGTTTGCCTGCTCACGGGTATTTGCTTTACGACGAGGACGATGTGGCCATCCAAATGGATTTTTTAAAATGGTCCAGCCCCGAGCCCGAGTTTATTTTTCGCGTGTATTCACTTTTAGAATACAACATGGACAAAGTGCGCGCCGGTGGTTTGGATTATATGCGCGGGCAACTTTTGTTTTATCATCAACGGGATTTTCGCCTGGAGACCGCTTTAAACCAGCTCGAGCGCTTTAGCTTCATAGAGGGTAAAGATGCAAAAACCTGGAAGTGCTTGGAATACCCCAACGGCGAACTGGTGGATGAGCAGCTGCATAAAAAACGCTTGGTGCAGCAGCAAAAAAAACTTTTGCAACTGATTGAGCTTACAAAAGTGGGCGACCCCAACATAGCAATTAAAGAGTATTTTTCGTGAAGATTCAATTTCCGTCGGTGGAGCAAGTCGGCCAATGTGCAGACGAACATGGCATCGTGTGGGTGGGCGGAAAGCTCTCCGTGGACAATTTGCAAACTGCGTACGCTCGAGGAATTTTCCCGTGGCCCCACGAAGGGTTGCCTCTGTTGTGGTTTTGCCCCGAAGATCGCGGAGTGATGAATTTTTCTGACTTTCGCGTTCCGCGCACCATTCAGAAAGAACTCCGGCGGGCGCAGTTTAAAGTGACCATTGATACATGCTTTGAGCAAGTGATCGAAGAGTGTTCCAAGCAAAAGCGCTCTGGTCAGCGCGGCACCTGGATTACGCCAGAGATGAAAGTGGTGTACACCGATATGTTTAAAGCCGGGCTCGCCCACAGTGTGGAGTGCTGGGATGACAACGAGCTGGTCGGCGGGCTTTACGGCGTGTACATCGACGGCGTGTTCAGCGGCGAGAGTATGTTTCACACGCAGACCGCCGCCTCCAAGCAATGTGTTGTGGCGCTGGTGGAGGCGCTGTTAAAGATGGGTCATACGTGGTTTGATATTCAGATGGTAACACCGGTTCTCGAAAGCTTTGGCGGAAGTTACATGCCCCGCGCAGAGTATCTTGCACGTCTGCAAAAAACCCAGGATAAAAAAATCCTTTGGAGGATTGATGAAAATTAACGAAAGCACCGTGGTCACCCTGGCCTACGAACTGTACATCAAGGAAGGCGAAGGTCTGCACTTGATGGATCACAGAGACCGTCACGATCCGGTGGAGTTTATTTTTGGCCTGGGTTTGTTGTTGCCCAAAGTGGAAGACTCGCTTTTACAACAAACTGTTGGTTTTAAAAAAGAGATGGTGCTTGTGCCACAAGACGCCTACGGCGAGCCCGTGGCGGAACTTGCTCAGTGGGTCATGCGCGATAAATTTCCAAAAGAGTTGGAACTCAAAGTAGGGATGAAGTTTCAAACCCAGGGAACCGATGGCGAAGTTATTTCGGCCATGATCAAAGAAATTAAAGACGATCAGGTGATGCTCGACGGAAACCATCCGCTGGCAGGCTATGTTGTGCATTTTAATCTCGAAGTTTTACGCGTCCGCGAAGCCACCGAAGACGAAATGCTTTCTGGTCAGGTTCAACGCAAGTTTCATTAGGATAGCCCCAAGGTCCAAATACACCACTTGTTGGGAGATTTTTGGACCTTATTTAAAATCAATTCGATTTCATTCTGCAGTCGTTCGATATTTCCTTGGCATTGGAGTTGCTATTCATAGGTTTGCAGCAAGTGGTTTGCAGCACGTAACTGGCAGCGAGTCCGCAACAACATTTTTAGGGAGTATCAAAATGGCAGCAAAAAAAATCTTAACGAAAAAAACTTCAACTACAAAATCATTGGATCAAGAATTAGACATTGTGGATTTAATTCTCGAGGATCATAAGCCGCTCAAGGAGCTTATCGAAGTGATGAAAGACACCGAAAACTCCTTGGCCGATCGTAAAAGTGCCTATAGGGAATTTGCACCACTTCTTGCCAAACATGCCAAACCCGAAGAGCAAATTCTCTACGTCCATATGAAGCGTGACAAACGACTGCGAACCGAAGGCTTCGAAGGTGATGTGGAGCATGTTTTAGCTGAGCAAATGGTCGACGAGGCTAAAAACACAGCCGACGAAGAGCTTTGGTCGGCACGGGTTAAGGTTTTGGCCGAGCTCGTAGAGCACCACATCGATGAGGAGGAAGAAGAACTTCTCCCAAAATTCCGAAAATTTTCAACGAAAGAAGACCGCGTGGCTATGGGAATTGAGTTTCTGGCTGCGAAAGACAACACCTTGGACGACGGCAATGAGCGTATTCCGCACAAGAGTGACGATGAAAACTCTATTATCAAGGAGGAATTGTATGCCTAATATGAAAACTAAAGCGAGAAATAAAAAAACTGCCACTAAAATCACAAAAAAACGATTTGAAAAAAATCTATTACCGAAAACAAAACCTCTAGCGCTCATAACGGGTGCCTCAAGCGGCATTGGTTTTGAATTGGCAAAAGTTTTTGCCGACAACAACTTTGATCTGATCATCGTTGCCGAAGACTCCGCCATCAACGAGGCGGGTCAGGCGATTCGCAACCTCGGCAAAGAGGTAACCACCCTACAAATCAATCTTGCATCCTTCGAGGGCGTTGAAGAACTCTGCGCTGCGATTAAAGGACGTAAAATCGATGTCGCAGCTATTAATGCCGGGGTGGGCGTTGGCGGCGAGTTTATCGCCACCGATCTATCGGACGAAATGAACATGATGCAGCTGAATGTTGTAGGTGCGGTTCAATTGGCAAAATACTTGGCCAAAGACTTTGTTCAACGGGGAGAAGGCGGAAAAATTCTGTTCACCTCATCATTGGCTGCTGAAATGCCGGGACCGTATTTTGCTGTGTACGCTGCGACCAAAGCGTTTATTCAGCACTTCTCCGAAGCTTTATCTTTTGAATTAAAAGAGCACAATATCACTGTCACAGCTCTGCAACCTGGTGCCACCGACACCAACTTTTTTAAACGGGCCGACATGCTCGACACGAAGGCTGGAAAAGCCAAAAAAGACGACCCGGCTGTTGTGGCTCTCGACGGATATAAGGCTTTGATGGCGGGTAAAGACCACGTCGTCGCAGGCTCTTTTATGAACGTCGTTCAATCGGTGGTCGGTAAAATTATTTCCGAAAAGATGGGTGCGCGGACGCAAGGGGCTCAAACCAAATCCCAAGCGTATTAGGAGGACCAAATGCAACTGGTAATTAATAACGATATTAATAAATTAAAAAGATCCATGGATCCTTATTTTGCGGAACGTAAAAATCGCGAGATCAAGCTGCACAAAGTGCATGCGGCGCTCACCACAGTGGTGAAGCCTGCGAAGGTTTACGAATTTTTACGGAATTTTCAAAATATTCCGCTGTTTATTAAGGAAGTAAAATCGGTGGATCCCATTCGCGCCACGCAAACGCGCTGGAAAACGCTGCAAGAGTCGGGCGTCTCTGCGGAATGGGATGTGGAAGTGGTGCGCGACGTTCCCGATAAAATGATCGTATGGGCCAGTGAGCAAGCCCGCGGCGAAGTACGGCTTATCCCGGCCGCTGGAAATCGCGGAACGGTGATCGAAATTCTGCTGGATTATGAATTGACCGGGGGAGCCTTTG
>JAYUKO010000159.1:0-14940 GCA_043764415.1 Bdellovibrionales bacterium
GTTTTGTTCACGTGCTGCCCACCCGAGCCACCGGCACGGTAGGTGTCGATCTTGAGATCTTCGGTTTTAATATCGATGACCACAGAGTCGTCCACCTCGGGCCATGCAAAGACCGAGGCAAAGCTGGTATGTCGTCGAGCGTTTGAATCAAAAGGACTGATGCGCACCAAACGATGCACGCCGGTTTCGGCTTTTAAATACCCGTAGGCAAAGGGGCCTTGAATATTCAAGGTTACAGATTTAATTCCTGCGCCATCACCTTCGGTCATCTCTAACACTTCCACGCGATAGCCGTTTTTTTCCGAGTACCGAGCATACATTCTCAATAACATGTTCGCCCAATCACAGGCCTCTGTCCCACCGGCTCCAGAGTTGATGGACAAAAACGAACTGTTCATGTCCGTCTCTCCATCCAACAGTCGTTTAAGTTCCAGCTCATCAATTTCGTTGTTGAGCAGTAGGATTTCGCGACTGACTTCCTGAAAAGTATCCTCGTCGTCGGCATCTTGCGCCATATCGAGCATCAGTAAAGCTTCATCCGTGCGAGTTTTGAGGGCCTGCCATTGGCTGCAGGTCTTATCGAGTATGGAAATATCTTGATTGATTTTTTGCATGAGGGATGGGTTTTGCCAAACCTCGGGGTTTTCGGATTTGTGTTTTAGTTCTTCGAGTTGTTTGAACTTGCTATCGAGGTCAAAGCGACCTCCGGAGATCCTCCACCTTAACAACCATGGAAGCAATCTGACTTTTGCTATCGTTGTAATGTGTGACTAAACTGCGTTTTTTTTCCATTTGTCCCTACTTGCCGGTTATTTCAATTGGCCCGTCTCAATTGGCCCGTCGTTAGGCGCCTTTACGGTTTCTTGCGAAAGGCCCTTAAGATATCGCGATCTTGCAAATCTGCAAAGAGTTTATCTTGGATACGGAACATTTTCTTGGCCTCTGCTTCGCTCTCCTCATGATCGTATCCGAGCAGGTGCAGCAATCCATGGAGCACGAGGTACGAGAGTTCTTCACTGGCATGCAAATCGTGCTCTTCTGCCTGCTTTTTTATTTGCTCTACGCAAAGCACGATATCACCTAAAAAAGCGTCGTCATCCATCACTTCACCGCCGCCTGCAAAACTGAGTACATCCGTCACTTTGTCTTTTTGCCGATACTGCTTGTTCAACTTGCGCATGGCTTTTTTATCAATAAAAACAATGCCCACTTGTTTTTTAAGAGCCTTGCGATGTTTTGCCGTTTTTGCGACGTTTTTTGTAAGGTCTTTTGAAATATGTGTGAGAAGCCATTTTAAAAAAACTTCTGACACTTGCCATTTTGTGTTATTCATCACATAGAATTTCATTACAAAAACTTAACATTAAAGGTTTCCACATGAAACGACAAACTCTCGACGATCTCAAAAAAATCATGGTGGCTTTGCGCGCCGGCTGCCCCTGGGATCAAAAACAAACAGCCGAAAGCCTTACACCTTACGCGGTCGAAGAAGCGTTGGAGCTCGAAGACGCCATTCTCCACAAAACGCCAGAGGATGTGAAAGAAGAGCTCGGTGATTTGCTTTTTCAGGTGGTGTTTCAAAGCCAAATGGCGCAAGAAGCGGGGCATTTTTCTTTGGATGATGTGATCCATTCGCTGAGCGAAAAAATGATTGAAAGACATCCGCATGTTTTTGCGATGGACAAAAAAGTTATTAGCGAACATGAAAACGGCAAATATACCACCAGCGCAAAGCAAATATCTGCTGACCGCGTAAAACAAACCTGGGAAAAAACCAAATCGGCAAAAATCAATTCCACCGAAATTTTTAAAATGCCGCGAAATTTTCCTTCGCTTTTAAGCGCGGTAAAAATCGGCAAAAAAACCCGCACCATCGACTTTGATTGGTACAAAGTGAGCGATGTGTTTAAACAGTTTATGTCGGAGGTGAGCGAACTCAAGGCCACCTTACGCGGCAAGGACAAAGCCCATCAAATGGAGGAGCTCGGGGATACGCTGTTTACCCTGGCGCAAGTCGCACGCCTGTTGGATCTGGACCCCGAAAAATCTTTGCGCATGGCAAATACAAAAGTGGTCAAACGCATCGAAACGGCGTTTGCGATTTCGGGCTTGAGCTGGAAAGAGTACTGCGCCCTCTCGGTGAAGAAAAAAGAAGTCCTTTGGGAAAAGGCAAAAAAGCAATTGAAGAAGGTGAAGGCGAAACCTTCGCGCAAAAAAAACAAACTAAGCGAATCACTGCCGTAGCGGCAGTGGAAAAGAAGGCCAAGGACTCGCAAACGAAAACAAACTGAGTCCATCTCTGCCGCAGCGGCCAGTGTCATTTGGTTAAGACATTTTGCTAATGCCTTAACGACAGTGGCAAACCACCCGTCACAGTAACTTCGCTCTCAACAAGATCTTATAACGTTTGGAGTTTATAGATTCGAGCTCAAACTCATCGAAATAAATTTCGAGGAGTCCCGTTCAAAATTTGATTTGTTAATAAGATGGCTAATTTCTTTAACTGAACTGCTTTGGCCGCAGCGGCAGTAGAAAAAAAGCCAATGAGTTTTGCATGACGTTTCACAGAGTGCTAAGATCAAATGAGCTTTCCAGCCTATTCAATTTGAAATTTAAGTCGGTTGTGAGCTCCACACAAAACCTGCAAATTTTCGCGATTATTTGTACCTCCTCGACTCCAGCTGTGAATATGATCGATCTGTAAAAATCGTTGGCTCCCGCATGCTTGGCCGTTTGCATCTTTGTAAGCACAAACCGCATTCCCATGCAGCAACCCTTTGCGAACGGCCGCCGGCAGCGCCCGGCGCTTATTGGTAGAATTAAATTGGTTGTTTGGATTTACGGCCGCATTGGCAGCAGAATGCATCTCATCATTGCCTTTCGAAATAGTAGCCAATGGGGTGACTTCAAAATTCGCACTAGTTTCTGCTTTCACAGAGGCAGTCGCCGGCGCAACTTCAACACTTCCAATTGTTTTCACTGCCGCTACGGCAGCAACTTGCGTGGCTCCAACGCTACTCACTGAGCTCATCTCGCGCACGCTTGTTCTGCGTTTCACTTCTCTCCTCGCCAAATAGGTCAGCGCCTCCGCCCAGTCCTGGCTCACCACAGTGTGCGAGATCATATTCTGCGCCTTCTGCAAAATTTGGATTTGCTCCTGCGTAAAGGTGATCGTCAGCGTGACCGATTGATCGCGATGTAAAGTTTCTTTCTGCTGAGGTACGAATGGTAAATCCAAAGTGGATGCAATGATCTGCTCGGTTCGTTTTTGCGTGGAGTTTTCAATCTGCAAAATCAACTCGCGCTTATTCTCTGTGCTTAAGCTTTCCTTTTTTATTTTCTTCAACTCGCGACTTGCACGCTGAACTTGCGTGGCTTGAGATAAAGTAAGAGTCCCTTCCTGAAATTTCTGCGCTGTCTCAGGCAATTCACGAAGCAAGCGCGCAGCATCAATTCGGCGCATGGCAGCTCCAGGGCTATAACCAAAGTGTTTCACCAAAAAATCAAACAGACTGGTATAGCCTTTAACCGGATAAAGTTTCCGTCGGTCTATTTCACCAATACACGCTAACACTTGGTTGGTGATTTTACGTTCACTAGAAACTGCGTTTTGAAAACAAGTTATAAGATGTTCGTCTGATATAGAATTAAGATTCATAATTTCTCCTATTTAGCTGCTCATGCATTTGAGTATTTACTTTCAAAAAAACAATAACATGGGTTTTAATTTTGGATTTTTCAGAAATATTTGATTCGGACAATTAAAAAAACACCCATCCAAAATGCCATAAAACCCGCATAAAAGAATTTATAGAGTGAGTTTTCGCAGCTCCAATACTGCTACACAGGTAACAACCTGAGAGCTTCACAGACACAATCCAGATACGCAAAAACCCTGGTCTAATATTTTTTCAAAAAAGTCTCCGGATTGACGCCACACGTGCTGCCGCAACGGCACCAAGATAGATACTTGTATCGAAGGAATTCACGGAAAGACGGGCACTTCCTACATAGATCGGCTAGGTCGTGCCTCCCGGGATTATTTCATAGACTGATCAGGTCTATAGAGATTTTGGTAGCATTTGTTACGCCGCAAACCTTTCTTTGATGACCATCTCTGGCAAAAGAGTTTAGCCTGAAACCAAATCAAATGAAGGGGGGGAATATGAAAACAAATTGGGTAATGTTTGTAATGCTATTGTTTGTAAATTCGGTGGCAACTGCGCAGTCGACGCAAGATTGTTTTGGAAAAATATTTGCCATTAAAAGTGCTATTGGGAAATATCCAGGCTGGGAATTCAGTTTACCAACGGATGAAAAGACTTTTACTGCTAGCGCGAGTGCCGAAGCCTGGCGTTTATTTAAGGCCGAATTTCCCAATACTAAGTACGGTATTCAGATTTGGATCAAGCCACTTTTTGAAAATGATCAATCTGTGCCTTTGCGACTAGAAGGTCTAAGAATTCTAGTTTATTCCGAGCTACTTATCGATAATAGAATCTTCTATTATCAGAGAAAAGCAGATGGCGTTGCGGATCTATTGCTCATCCATAATCCGCAAAGCAATGAATCAAAATGGTTTTGCGATGGGAAGTTTTGATCCGCTTCAAAGTTCCTACTCTAATTTCCTACTCGTAATTTAAATTGCACAGACTTCATTCACTGGACGTTCTCGGAAATAACTCCGAGAACTCCCGCAAAAAACCTCTATTAAATAATAAGCCATTCTTTTCATACACTAGACTATTCATTCGCCGCCCCTCCAACACTCCAGAAACACCCCCACGCCGGTGCCGCGGCGGTAGAGAAAAATTAAGACTCCGCACCCACCGCTCGCTTCAAAAAATCCAGCTATTTAACAGATACTGAAACACGCGATAGATTTCCGGAGAAAGATTGTTATAGAAAAAAATCTCCGCCGTGCTTTTTAATAGTTTTTGGCGCTTGTAGGCCGAGTTGAAATACTCCGAGCGGGAATTCTCGTGAAACAGATGATACACCGGCGTCGGTTCGAGATAAAACGAACACTTTCTTTGGGCCAAGCGCCAGCCGAGATCGGTGTCTTCCAATCCATAAAAACAAAACGTTTTGCGAAACCATCCGACGTCTTTAAACAACGATTTTTTAAGCGAAAACCCGTAGGTGCAAGCGTACTTCCAATGATCCGCCAGTTGCATCCAACCTTTTTCGCCAGCTTGCTCATAAAAGCGATGCCAGTACCCACCTTCGGGCACATAGCAGTGCTGAGTTTCCGCAACATCTTCGTAGCGCATCCGAATGCTAGGGACTTTTTTATGAAAGTAATCCCTGCGCCACTGAACAACCTCATACTGCTCGTGCAAAGCCAAAGTTTTTTCTAAAAAATCGGCAGGCGTTAAAATATCCGAGTCGAGAAAAACTAAAAGCTCTCCTCTCGCAAACTTCACACCATAGTTTCTGGCAAGACCTGCACGAAATTGACCATCCCCCATCTTTCGCATCTGCATGCGTGGATAATAGAGAAGACGAATGGGCATTTGAAAGTCTTTGATTAAATCCATTAAATTTTCGCTGATTTTGTCGGAACTTCCATCGTCCACAACAACCACTTCGTACCTGCTTTTCGAAACTGTCTGCCGCTCAAGGTGGCGTAAAGTGTTTAGCAAATACAAACCGTTGTTATAAGTTGGAATCACCACTGACACCTGCGGCTGCAAGGAAGGATGAGAACAAAATAGCGGAGGATGGCAAGGTTCCAATTCCATCTCCTCACCGATTCGTGGTTCAAAGACATCCACTCCGCTCGTCCCGGTGACTTTGAGCTGTGGATGATTTTTCTGAACCTGTCTCTGCCAAGCAATCAGCTCTCGGGGACGAAACTTTTGCTTTTTAGCGAGCTGGTAGGGAAAATAAAATTCCATGTCGCCGTAAAAATCTTCGGGAACTTGATCAAGATCATAAAGACAGCTGTTCGAGCGGGTTCCGAGTATTTTTAAACTGACTGTATTGGATTTTTTTAAAGACCGTAAGAGCTGCCAGTCTGGCCATTGGTCAACGATCCATCGCTCCACCGCAATTTGATTTTGTGCAACGAACGCACCAAACTGAGTTAAGCACTCTTCACTGCTCACTTGCAGTACGGGAATCAGCCCTGCCATTTTTATCTCTTGAAACATCAACTCCCATTGCGGAAGTGCACACACGAGCTCAGACATCACAAAGCGCGAGTAGCCCGACGTTTTGGCCTTCGCTAACGACCGAAAGAATTTGTCATAGCTCCAAAAACCTTTTCGCCACGTGCCATTGAGTTTCCACACATTATTGCAGAGGGTTTCTGCAGCCGGCACAGCGTAAACATAGTCCCGTCCTCGAGAACGGGATCCAGGGAATGGCTTTTGCTCAAACCGCGTTGACACAGTTAGACCTTATCAGTAGTTTTGTTCGATGCTTTCAGTGGTGATTCCTACAACGAATCGACCCGACAGCCTTATCAGGCTTGTCGCGTCCCTTCAACAACAAACCTTAACGACGGAAACCTACGAAGTTCTTATCGTTTACAACACCGAGAGTGATAAAGAAACATCGCCTTTCAATGGCTCCTTTGTTGTCAAACTTTTGTGCGCGCCCAAGCCGGGAGTGAACCATGCGCGCAATCATGGAGCACGTCACGCTCGTGGAAACGTCATTCTCTTTTTGGACGATGACTGCGAAGTTGTTGATCCGAGTTTTTTGCAAAAACACTTCGACTACCATCAGTTAAATCCCGAATTGGTAGCCCTCGGTGGTCCTTATCTTTTAAAACACCGAGCCTCCCTGTGGGACCAGGTTTATCACGAAAATAATTTAAACTGGGTAGCCGCGAATCTGACTGACGACTCGCGTACGACGGCACTGCTCGGGGGCAATGCTTCGTACAAAGCTTTTATTTTTGCGAAAGGTTATCGATTTACCGAAGAAATCATCTACGGAGGTAGTGAAACTCCGCTCAACACCATTTTAGCTCTCAAGTATGGGGCACATGGTTATTTTTTAGATCTTCCAGTACTCCATAATACAAATTTGAACCTCTGGAGTCTTTTGCACAAGGCCTACAAACAGGGAACCGGCGCTGCCTTACAAGCACAGATGTACGGGCACCAACTACGACAAGTTCCCGATGACAATTCTCCTTCTTCTTTTGTGATACGTCTCGGACTCGAGCTCTTTGCTCTCTTTTTTACTTTTGGTTACAAATCTCAATTGTCCAAAAAAAAGATCCCGCTGATTCTCATCGAAACTCTTGTCGATCGTTATTTTCGAAAACAGTTGATCCGCCTGTATTGGTTCCAACATTCGCACATTCGCCATCCCTTACTCACTGGCGGCAATCGAATCTACTGGTATCTGCGCTCGATGCTGGTGAATTTTTTTTGGCGCCTGTATCCTTTGTTCACGGCGATCTCTGGTTTCATGCGCTCTCTTGGAGAGCCACTCCCCATAAAACCCACATACGCTCTAAGGCACAAACTGAGGTGCCGTTGCCTACACGTCAGCAAAAAAATTGGCTGGCTTTTTTTTAAAGCAGTGGGGTTAAGATGAGTTCTATATCTATCATTACAGCTTCGCAGTTGAATCTTCGTTTTCTAAAATCTTTTTTTAAGTCTTTACAAAAACAGAATTTTAAAAACTTTGAAGTCCTTCTTTGTTTAACCAATCCAAAGACTCATCACCAGCAGCAGCTTCAATTACTTGCACCTGAGCTCAATTTGCGAATCGTTACCACATCACAGCCAAATATTGCCAGCGCCCGAAATCGAGGAATTGAACAGGCAAAAGGCGACCTGGTATTGTTCTTAGACGAAGACTGTTTTTTACCGCGCTCAACCTATTTACAGGAACTCGCTGATTATCATCATAAAAATCCCACAATTGCCGGCGGTGGACTGTACCTCAACAAGAAACATTCAGCTCTGAGTGACCAGTTTTATAACTTCGTTTGTAATACCTGGGTAAAAAGTCGCCAAAATCTAAAAGATTCACCACCAGTTCTGCTTGGAGGGTGCTGCTTTTACCCACTGTCTCTGCTTAAAAAGCATCGCGTTTTGTTTGATGAAAAGAACGCAAAGGCCGGAGAGGAATATCTTTTGAACTCGCAATGGACTGAACTTGGCTTTCCTTTGCTTTTGTCTGAGCGATGGAGTGTCTTTCATCGCCCCGAAACATCTTTTTATCAGGTGTTTAAAAAATCCTGGATCCAGGGCATTCAAATCGAACCGCAAAAAGCTTTTTTTCGATCGGAGCAGCTTAAGAGTGCCTGCAAATTTTTCTTAGCAGGAAACGAAACTAAACTGATCTATCTTCCAATGCTGGGTCTTTATGGAACCATCGGGCGAGCTTCTTTTCTAAAGACATTCGCACTGACCTACTATAGCCATTATACACACCGAAAGCGTAAAAAACGTGTGTTGCCAGCATTCTTAGTAGAATCAAAAAAAAGAGTGATACTTTCTCCCGACTTAGCGAGCAAAAAACACAAGCGGCTAAATAAAAACCAAAAAACGCAAAAAACAACCCCTCCGGCAGATACCAGATTACTAAGGCCAGCAGTAAAAATAAAACCGGCAGAAACGCTTTATAAGAACTAATCTCTCCATACCTGTAAAGGATCTCTCCACGAGCCGTTCCATACAAAAACATTTTCCCACACCACGACGGCAAAGAGGTCGGTAGCTGATGCTTGATCTTTAATTTGGGAATGTACTCAATTTTGAAGCCCCGCTGCGCAAGCCGGCAGCTCAAATCGAGATCTTCCCCCACGGTGGGGTGGAGGGACGAAAACCCTCCGACGCGCTTTACGCGTTCAAGATGGTAAATGATGTTGGCGGTTGGTAGATGCTCAACATATTTTTTTTGGCTCTCGTTGCTTAGGTACGGGTTTCCAAAGTGCCCTAAAAATGTGGCAAACAGACCTTGGTAAATAGTGGCTGCGCCGCCGCTGATTTCCCACGGCCCGCCAAACGCGGCAACTCCTTCAACGTCCACCGCAATCCGCCGCTGGAGTTCAAAAATCCAGTCATTATCAATTCGACAATCGGCATCAACAAAGCCCACCCATTTGGTCGCGCTGGTTTGCAGTGCCTGCTGTCTTGCTTGCGGGAGATGGTTTTGAACTCTCGTTAGGTATCTTGCACCATACTTAACACTCAGTGCCTGGAGGGCCTGCGGCGATCCGTCCGTGGAACAATTATCAATGAGAAGAAATTCTATCGGAGGAGACATTTCCCGCAGCAAACGCAGGTTATGTTCGATGGTCGAAAGATTTCTTTCTTCGTTGTAAACAACGGTGCAGATCGTTAGACTCATAGTTAAGTATATATGCGCACCGCCTTCGAAAAAGTTCAAACATTATATTTGCTTCTTTGCATTGCTTTCGGCGGGTTGTTTTTATACCTCGCCACAGTCTGTTATTTTTCTGATTCAGAAATCTGGTTACTTGCGATGAGCAAAAAAGCTTTTTCAGCGGGGTCCCTTCAGGCGGTTTACTATAAGTGGCCTCTGCATGCCCTTGTTTTCGTGACTTCTTTTTGGTCAAAAAATAATCTCTTGATTTACGAAATTTCTCGAATCTTCTTTGCCTTGCTTGCTCTCACTTCGCTAGGCTTGATTGCAGCCTGCTTTTCTAAAATCTATCAAAAAAAACAACTCTTTCTTCCTATTTTTCTTATTTGCCTCACTTCCAGTGTATTTTTTAATCAAGGGTTTCGCATCCGGGCTGATATCTTAGCTCTGTTTTTTCACGCGTGTTTTTTGCTGGCTGTTTTTAGCAATTTGAAGTCATTTAGAAAACTCACCTTGCTGTTAACCGCACTCAACGCAGTTCTTTTGCTCACAACACCTAAATCTCTTATTTTTATCGCCCTGCATGTGATAGTTGGACTTTATTTTTTTTCGCAGGAAAGCAAAGACCACAAACTTCTCGGCAAAAGAATCTTGGTTTCAATTTTGGCCCCATTGACCGTAGGGCTATTTGCGCTGTCCTGCTTGGCTTTTTTATATCCAGACCACTCGATTCTTTTCGCAATTCAATCTGCCGGTGATTTTTACATGAAAAGCTTCGATCCAACGTTGGGCGGAGCAGTTTTTTTTACGTCGATGGACTTTATGTATGTTATACGCTTCTTACAACTAAGCGTCGTCCACACTTTTATTTTTTTAGGCTGGTTGATTTTATTTCTTAAACATGTTTTTTCGAAAAACAGAAATTCTCTGCACTCATTTTTTAATATTTACTGTGCCTGTTTGCTTAGTTTAATTTTGCTGTACAATCAAAAGCTGCCATTTTTTCTTGGACCCTTTTTAACACCTGTCATTGCGATCCAGTTTTGCTCCTTGGACAGAATCTTAAGTTCACGCCGTAGGTTTAAATGGCTTCCTCCCCTATTGCTATCTGTGGCCTGTTGGCTTTGCTGGAAACAATTTATGGTGAATCTGCAATTTAACAACAATACCCTGCAAAAAGAATTCATTTCACAATTGCAAACCTACAAGAAAAAAAATCCAGCGGTTTCCATTTACGATATCGTCGGCCTGCTTCCACAAGATAACACGTATTACCTATTTATCGGACCTGGAGAGGTGTCGCGAAGCCGCGATATTTTATCAAGGGTTCAAGAGAATCCGCCCGACATTTACCTTTACACATACAAAAATATTTTTTTTACTGAGGATCTTCAATCATTTTTGCAAAACAACTATTTGCAATACTCTCCGGGCGTTTGGCTTAAGGCGCAGCACTTGCGGACGGATCCAAAGAAGTCACCCCACACAAAAATTATCCAAATGAATAACAAAAGTTACTGGCTGTTTCCATTCAACAAACCGCACCTCATTTACTCGCACCACACAAAAAAGGATATCCTGAGCGAGTGTCTATTCCTGGACTCAAACCTTCAGCTGACTCAAATTGCAACACAATGGGTGGCTGTTCCCCTCGGTCATATCAACTTTTCCATGGTCATGTTTCCAGCCCCAAAATTTTATCAAAATCCTTTCCAAGTGTTCCGTTTCGACACAGCTTTTTAGCTAGACCTTATTGAGTTTCTGTTAAATTAATCCGATACTTAAGCATGCTCTTTATCAAATCCCAAAAGGGGTTCTCTCTCATCGAAGCCGTTGTGGGAATGGTTTTACTCGCCATTCTGGTGGGTGCCGTTCTTACGGTCACCATGGGGGACAAAACGGCCGGGCGAAAAAACCTCACTTTTAATGCCAGCTGCAAAGCCGAAGCGCAGAGATTGATGAGCGAATTTAAAGGCAAGGGGTTGGTACGAGATCATTACAGCTTTCCTTCGCAAGTCGCTGCACCCGCAGGTCCGGGAGGCCCACTTCCTGCGCCGGGAAGTCACGTCGTTGTTCCCAATGAGCCTTCTGCCATAGAGGTGGGCGTGAACGACGGGGGGAACTTTGTGGATCGATGGCTCAATACAGGGCCCCCGGACCAGATCAATACACCTTTTACCACCGGGGATCCATCGTCATTGTTGGTTGCCGATTTAACCATTCTTCGACCATACACTTTAATAATGGGTACTATGTCGACGCTCGAAACTATTCACAATAAATTTAGCGCCGTTTGTGCCCCTCCGGGACTGCAAGCGTCTTCTGCTCCGCCTCCACTGAGCACCATTTTTCCAGATCCTATTGGAGTCGAGGCCTCGGCGATTTCGAACACTGGCCTCTTTAACCCAGAGGCCTACTTACAAATTCGACTCTTTAACACAGCAACCGGGCAGGTCATCGTCGGAAGTTGCGGAGCTCTCCACGATCATGTGGCCATGCCCAGCGGCAATCCTCCGGGAATGCTCAACACCTTTCCACCAGGTTTAATTAGCGGCGTAAATTTTCCACCGGGCCCACCAGCGCTGGCAGTAACAATCGGCCAAATTCCCCCGTCTGTTCGATTCGATGCGGGCTTTGAGGTCACCATCACCGTTCAATACGACGGCAGAGATGGCACTCAACCGTCGTGTTCAGTCACCGAAAAATTCCAATATCCGTTAAACATGGCCGACCCCGCCCGACCGCTTTTGCTCCAGGATGCCGAAACTCCCCTCGATCTTACAGACGCCGAGCAGATCAATACTTTCATTCGAAGTACAACTGCGAACGATTACACAGCCGGGAATTTACCGCCGCAAGGCTGCGCTGCAACTCCAAGCGCTCTTAATTTTCGCGTTGCCAATGCTCGCCCAGGAAGTGTTTTTATGTGTCGGAATTTAACTCAGCTGCGCCCTCTCACCGGAGCTGGCGTGAGCATTCTCTCTGCGCCGACACGATTGGACGTGACGGCGCCCAACGGGCTACGACAGTCTTTCTATTCCAGTGAACTTTCTCTACCGCCAGGCAATAGCGACAGTAACAATGGCCCCGGCGTAGGGGACGACGCTGCCTTGAATGCTCAAGGGTTTTACCAGTACAACAGCTTGTACTATCCATTTGGAACCTATTACTGCAGTGCCGCAGAAGGCTGCAACAACCTTCCACGCTTTCCAACAACACCAACAATCACGTTTAATAATTACGATGTTCGAACGCCCTCAACCCATTTGTCGAACACTGCCACCGTGTGGAATAATAACTTTAAAACCGGCCGCTGGGTTCCCTGCGAACATGCACAAATTTCCTGTGCGACGAGTGCCTACACGACCTCAGGTGTGGGCACCGAAACCCTTTATAATCCGAGAACAGAGTTCATCAAAGGATCGGGGACTGTGGCTGATGGTTATCATATTCAGTACGGTTTACCACCCGATGTTTTACCCCCCGGCTGCGAGGTTCACATGCAAGTTGCCGAGGTCGATCCCTCTTACAACGTGCGTACCATCGAGTTTTACGAATACACGCATGAGGTCATTCCAGGAGACCGTCTCGTCCACCTCGCCGCCGAACTCCCTGAGCAATGGCATTTTGTTTGTTCGTCAGCAGGAGGACCGCTCTCCGCCGTAGCACTTCCATGCCCTCCCGGTGCAACTCCTCGGGGGCCGACTTCGGCGCAAGGTTTTAATTTAGGGGCGAATTGCTACGTTAATTTTCCGGGTTCACCAACAGTGACGGGCGATTACAGAGACGGTGTCTGGCGGAACAATCCGGCAAATTCCGAAGCTGGCCCTTAAATATTTCTTAGAAGTCTTACGTTTAAGTTCTTTACCTACTTTTTAAAACGGCTTTTCATACGCTTAAACAACCATTGCGCTTCTTCCACCTGTAAAATCCTGGCCGTCACAAAAAATAAAACGCCGCTTAGAAATACCACCGCTAGCAACACCAAAGCTTTTTGTAAAGAATGAGTGGGCGCAAAGAGAAGGTTCTGCAACCAACAAACTCCCACAATGGCGGTGCTGGCTAAGACTATTTTTACGCAAAACCAAAAGAGCTCAGCAAAGTACAAACTCCCGTGGCGGAGGTAAAACCAAATCACCAAGGCAAAACAATTGATAAATGTGCTAAAAGCCGTGGAGATCACCAAGCCCTCCACGCCCCACCGGCGCATCAGCAACGGTGCCACAAAAAGATGGACCAGAAAGCCACCGGTGGCGGCCAGTGCCGGAATGACTGTGCTTTTTTCGGCATAAAAGGCTTGTCCCAAAACTCGGGTCAATGAAGCTCCTATAAGAGTAAATGCATACACTTTAACAATGGCTGCAACGATCAATGTTTCCTTTGCTGCAAAGGCGTCCCCCTCGTAAAGAACAGCCACAACAAGCTCGGAGGTCATCCACATGCCAACAGACGCAGGAATACACAATAAGAGAAGAAGTTTTATGTTTTTAAAAAGCTCAAACTTAAAAGCGGTCTCATCGTTCTGACTAATGGCCTCGGAAAGGGTTGGCAAAATCGCTGTGCCCAAACTCACTGCCACTAAAGAAAGAGGTAACTCTAGCAAGCGATCTGCCAAGTAGATGAAGGTCACAGAGCCCTCGGGTAATTCGCTGGCAAAGGACGTGTTCACTAAGGCCATAAATTGAATAATTCCCAAACCAAAAACGCTTGGCAAAAAGGCCCGCAAAGTTCTTTTTACGGGAACCGAAGTGAGACTGCTCCACAGCCATACAAAGGGCACTTTCAGCTTTAAAAACGATGGAATCAAAACTACAAACTGCACAAACCCACCTAGAATCACCGACCACGATAAAAAAATCGGCGAAATAAAATCGGCGTAGTAGCAATACAAACTTGCGATGACAATAATTAGATTAAAAAATAAAGGCGCCATGGACGACAGCAAAAACTGTTTTTGCGCATTGAGTACTGCCATAACGTAGGCGTACAAAACCATTAACAGCAAAAATGGAAACATGATTTTGGTCATGCTAATGGTCAGATCCACTTTGCCAGGAACATCCACAAAACCTTCTCCGTGCATTGTATAGCGAATGATCGGATCCATTCCGCAAATAATCAAAACCGTTAACGGTAGCAAGACGACCAATAGCAAACCCAAAACACCCGCCGTCAGCTGCCCCAGGGCGTTCTCATCTTTACGATCTTTGTACTCTGTATAAAGTGGAATAAAGCAGGCCGAAAGCGCTCCTTCGCCAAAAATACGACGGAAGAAGTTGGGAAATCGAAAGGCCGCCAACCAGGCATCGGAGATGGTTGGTCCGAAAATATTAACAAGAAGGCGGTCTCGCACCAGCCCGATCACGCGGCTCATGAGCGTGCCCGATGCAAAATAAATAGCTGATTTTGCTACGGAATTTTTTATTTTCTGTTCGCCTTTAGGTGGTAAATGAGTCGTTGCTGGAGTCGGTTTATTAGCTGACAAGTAGTTAACCCTCGAAGGCAAAAAGGCTTGTATCCCCGCGTCTTTTATAATAGAAACTTCCATTCAGACTACTGTGGAGGAATTACCTTGGCAAATATTAAGTCAGCCGAAAAGCAAGCACGTCAGGCTCTTGTAAGAAAAGACCGCAACCAAAAAAC
>JAYUKO010000160.1:0-14923 GCA_043764415.1 Bdellovibrionales bacterium
GGCCAGGGCCTTGCCGATATGGAAAGCTTCTGTCGTTTTGTACCGGGTCTTTCTAGCGCTAACGTCACAGGAACGAAAGCGAGCTATAACAAAGCGACCAACATCCTAACTTTGACTTTGAATGTACGGCAATCAGACGCAGACGGCGTATTTAAAGCGAAGGTGTTGACTGTTATCGTAAACAAAGGTGCGGCAGAAGAAAATCTTGTGAAAGCGTCGATTAAATAAATAATAAGAAAAGACTCAGGTTTCCTGGGTCTTTTTTTTTATGATTTTTTCGAGGATCTGACGATGCTCGGGCGCCCACCAGAGTTTTTTAAATACCTCGTTTGCATTCTTGCCAAGATGCTTTTGAATTTCCAACTTTGATTTTTTCGCCGCGAAGGACTTTTCCCACGTCTCTGCAATTTGGCTGAAATCTTGGTATTTTACAATTAGGTAAATCAATCCAGCATTTTTGAGCTCAAAGGCGGTACAGACTTTTTCTTCGAGCAGTGCGGTTTTTAAAAACGAAGTGCTGAGTTTTCGTTGTAGCCTTTCATAACCGCCCCACCCATAACTGACTCCCATTTTGTTTTGCCAAAAACCGAATAGTGCATGGGAGACCGAGTAGACCAAATCAAAACAGCCTAAAAACTCAATGCCACCGCCAAAGCAATCGCCTCCAACTAGCGCGATTTTGAGTGCGGAGTGTTTTTGCAAAGTGGAGATATTTTTTTTAATTTCGTTATTGATCTTTAAACCAGAGTCTTTGGTTTTAAGCCGAGCGTAGTCTTTCAGCTGCCCGCCCGAGCAAAATACCCTCTCCTCGCCTTTGCAAACAATGAGGGTCCATGGTTTCTTAAGTTGCTTTTTGAGCTCGCGGGATTCGGCCAACGTGAGAGCGTTGGCCGTGTGCTGCTCGTCCTGCATAAGAATCCAAAGGGTGGATCCTTGCGATGAAAATTTCATGGAGGTATTTCCTACTTAGCCAATTTCGCGCAGCAGATGAGTGTAGACTTCGGTTTCTTTCATAAACTGAATGCCTGCACTGGGGCGAGGGCTTGCATTGTCCACCCACACAACCCGGCCATTCATCACCCGTTCTACATTTAACTTATCAAGACTAAAATTTATTTTTAAAACTTCGCCGATGCGCAGATCAGTCACCGGACCCTCAACGCGCAAGCCACCAAGCGACATGTTATTTACTTTGGAGGGAGTTTTAAAGTCGGTCACGTAGGAACTCAAATTGACCGTTTGCTGAGTTGAGTAGCGGCGGTATTTGCGCTGTTGTACTTGCACCGTGTTTAAAAACTTTTCAGCAATGCCTTTTAAATCCTTTTCATCGAAGGGCTTTTCTAACAATACACAATTGCTAATATTTTCCACGCTGCCCATGGCTGCGGGATCTGCCACCTTGGTCAATAGCAAGATCGACGAATGAAAGCCATGTTTTCGCCAGCCCGTGATTTGCTGCTGAAGAGTCATGGTTAAATTATTGGGATTATTGTAAATCAGAAGATCCATGTTTTTATCTAACTTGAGTGCAGATATCTGGAGCGGGCGTAAAAACTCAAATTGAACGCGATATTTATCTGTGCGAACTTCAGTTAATAGATCCTGAATTTTTTTACTCTCGGCTTGATTCATCGAAACGATTGTAATTAAACTCATGTCGTCACCTCTTTGAATGCATATCGGAATTTTTTTGTAGATTAGAAAGACTATTTTGCACTCGTGTCTCAGATAGAGACACGAGAAATCCTAAAACATCCAATTCATAAAGGAATAAGAGCTGACTAAAAGAACGACAAAACTAGCGCTTTTCAGTTCAAGGAAAAGCGCTTTAGCGCTTTTCGATAGGCGTGTATTTTAAATCAGTGGGTCCAGTCCACTGCCCGCGCGGTCGATAAATTCTATTATTGGAATATTGCTCAAGAATATGAGCGCACCACCCAGAAACTCGCGAAACGGCAAAGATCGGCGTAAAAATATCAATAGGAATCGCCATAGCGTTATAGACAGTGGCTGAATAGAAATCCACATTGGGTAAAAGTCCCTTTTGCGATTGCATAGTGTCGTCGAGTATTTTGGACATCTGGTAATAATCAGGTTGGCCAACTTTTTTAGTCAAAAACTCACTCATCTGACTGAGAATTTTTGCGCGAGGATCCCCATTTTTATAAACTCTATGGCCAAAGCCCATGATTTTAGCTTTGTTTTTAAGGGCGTTATCAAGCCACGCGTTCACTTTCGACATTCCACCGATTTCTTTGAGCATCAACATCACTTGCTCATTGGCACCACCATGAAGTGGCCCTTTAAGAGCACAAATGGCACTGACAACGGCCGAATACATATCGCTCAGTGAAGACGCTGTCACGCGCGAGGCAAATGCCGAGCAGTTGAGTTCGTGATCCGCGTGCAGAACTAAACAGGTATCAAATATTTTTGCAAACTCAGAATCCGGCTCTTGGCCCTTGAGCATATACAAAAAATTCCAGCCGATACTTTTATCAGGATTGGGTTGAACAAAATCTTTCCCATCGCGAATCCGTTGAAAAAGTGCAACCAGCATTCCCATTTTAGCTGTGAGGCGTAAAGCCTTGCGACGGTTTGCCGCATCCGACATATCCTGAGCTTCGGGGTCCCACATCGCCAACATAGACGTGGCGGTTCGCAACCATGACATTGGATGAACGTTGGTGGGCAGCTTTTTTAGCTGATCGATTAATTTTCCGTCCAAATTCATTTCTTTTTTAAGTTCTGCCTTAAATGTTTCAAGCTCAGAGGAGTTGGGAAGTTTTCCATTCCACAACAACCAGCTCACCTCTTCAAAATTTGAATGGGCCGCGAGGTCTTCGATGGTGTATCCGCGATAACAAAGAGTCACATCAATGATCGACGAAATTCCCGTCGTGCAGGCAACTACGCCCTCGAGTCCGCGATCAATAGCTCCGTCGTAAATTTTCACAGGTTCAGACATGATGAGGATCCTTTCGTAGATACCTTGTTATGACACAAATTTTAAGGTCTGTGGAGAGTTTAAAAACAAAGACCAGGGATTCCCAACACCGCGCCAAGCCGCACAATGGGACCTCCGTCCTTAGGCGAGTTTTAGCACTCTCTCTTTAACTTCAACCACAATGACAGTGAGATCCTGGGGCAGATTCTTCGACTTCATAAACTGCTGGGTTTGGAAAAAAATTTCATTGCGCAGGTTATGGACGTCGGACTCTGCCGATTTCTTAACAATGGAATAGAATCGCTCCTCACCAAAATACTCGCCCTGGGGACTGGCCGCCTTAAAAAGACCAGGAGAGCAGAGGATCAGTTTGTCCTTGGGTTCAAAGTTGAGACTTTCGATTTTGTACTGTTGAAGATCCTTACCCTTGCGAACCGGCTCTTGTTCGTATTGAAGTCTTTTTAAATTTTTGGTTGCATGGGAATAGTGCACGGCGACCACATCGCCCATATTAACGTAATCCAAACGCAGGTGGCGACGATTCATGGCGCCGTAAAAGCAATTAAAACGGTCCTTGTCGTCGATATTGGGTAAAAATTCTTTTTGCAGGGCTTGCAAGAGGTGGCTTGGTGCATAGCTTTGCTCATCGGAGCGGGCTTGAAATGTAAACTTCATAAAAACCGATAAAAACAAAGCCGAAAGGTTGTAGCCCGAGGACGAGCTCAGCAGCATGCCAAACTGCATTTTATCGCGATGCTCAAAAATATCAAAGTAATCTCCACCGGTGAGAGAGCTAGCGATAAACTTTGTGCTGAATTCGAACCCAGGAATATGTGGAAATTCTGTGGGCACAACCTGACGCTGGATCTCCAACGCTTTCTTGAGCTGCGAATGTATGTGAATCACTAAATGCTCGAGTTGTTCGTTGGCTCGGGCGAGCTCTTTTTGGTATGTCACCAAATCTTTGTCTTTAAGTTCCAGCTCTTTTTCGAGGGCTTTGATCTTGCTTTTGAGAGTCGACGTTTCATCCATTAGTGTCGTCCATGAGTGTCATCCATTCTTCTAAATTGCCACGCCTGGGATCTCGGGCGCAACGTGTAAAATATCTTTCTTGCAATCCCTGGACCTCTCTGAGTACATCGACCCTGGGAGATCATGTCTTTGTAGGGGGGCAGTGGCAGCAACATTTTCACATCATTTGGTATTGGTTCATTCGGAGCACGACTATTTCGTGACCGAGCTGAGTCGTATTGCCGCCGATATGAAATCCTCGTGGTCGCCCGAGCTCACTGTTAAAAAGTATCGCGCCCTGCTTGAGCAGGCTTCCAAGTTAGACCTTCCTGAGTCCCAAAGAGATCGACTTTTTTGCCTGCATGATTTTTTCTTTAACAAGCGTGGATTTAGTTCACTGGCCTCGAAGCCCACTTTGGATAAATGTCTACTTCCCTACACTCTCCTCAGCCGAAGTGGCCCCCCAGAGGTCCTTTTGTTACTTTTCCTCAGCCTGGCTAAAAATCTCAACCTACAGCTCGAAGTGTTGCAGGGACCCAAACTGTGGATTATAAAACTGCTCGATTCTGGCAAGTCGCATCTCTTTGAATTCGATTGCCTGTTCCGCGAATATTCGAAGGCAGAAATTGTCGACATGGTGAACGCGGGTTGTGATTTCACTCAGTCGGTAAATGCAAAAACGCTTTTAACCAATTATCTATCACTTTTAAAAACCCAATCCTTGCGCGAGCGCAGCCTTGTGCAATTTTATAAATTACAATCCCACCTTATCCATCATCAGCCCTTTGCTTTGCAACATTTGGTGGATCGAGCGCGAGCCGCCTATGCCATTGGCGATCTTGTTCGCGCCGCCGAAGACCTTGGCCAGTATATGACGTTTCGCTCGGAAAAAGTGACCAATAGTCGCTACGCCAAGCTCCTACGCAAGATGAAAGCCCGGCATTTTTAAAACTTGCCATTGTATATACATGTATATACAATGGGCACATGCTGCTTTATGAGCTGGTAGACGCCTTTCAATCGAAAAAGATCAACTTCGCCATCGTCGGAGGCTACGCGCTGGCTCTGCAAGGACTTGTCCGCAGCACTGTCGATATTGACATTGTCCTGAGTTTAAAACTCAATGATTTTCGAGACGCTGAATTGGCTTTGAAAGAGATTGGACTTATTTCGAGAATCCCGGTTCGCGCACAAGATGTCATCAGTATGCGCGAGGAATTTATCGCAAAAAAGAACCTGATTGCTTGGTCTTTCGTCGACTACGATGATCCGAGTCGACAAGTTGATATTATTATCACTGAAGAGCTCAAAGCTTTGAAGGTGAAGACGATATCGGTGGGGACACGAAAAATCCCCGTGGCGACTCTTGAAGAGCTTCTGCGCATGAAAACAACCAGTGGCCGTCCGCAGGACTTAGTAGATATCGAAAATATACGGGAGCGACTCAGTGGCAAAAAAAACAAAAAGTAAAAAGCCGTCAGCATCTGAAATTTCGCCACTGCAGGCCGTACAGTTTTTGGATGACATGCGAAAGATAAGTGCCAATACCAACGAGGCAACGGTTCCCATCAGCTTGCGGGTGCCAGCGAACCTATTGCGCGCACTAAAAACACGAGCAAAAATCGATGGCAAACGGTACCAATCACTCATTATAGATTTTATCAGAATGGGCTTAAACAAATAGCTATTGCCCGTAGATGTCGAAGCGGACCATTTTTCCTTCCACACTTCGCGAAGGTTTGTAACCGCAGAGCCAATCGCTCTGCAATGCACGTTTAACCACGAGCTTCTTTTTTGCCTCTTTTAGACCCATCAAAATACTTTCGAGATCATTTTCGGGCGTCGGTGAAGTAATGTGATCTAAATACTGCATGCCCTTGCGGGGAAGGGCTGTTCGCACGAGATTGAACATGGGATCGAGGTAGAACACTTCGGCAGTCGAAAATGCAGAAGCGGAGGCATCCGTTTTTGCAAGTTGTAGCGCTTCGCAAGAGTCGGCGTTTATGGGCTTTAACGACAAAGGTTTATCTTGTTGAATCCCTCGCCCCTGGTTCCATCTCCAGGTCGCGTTTTCAACCAAGGCCCACACGAACGGGTTTTTCTCGTAACCGGCCACTTGCGCACCGAAATAGCAAAGTTTAAAAGCATCGCCCGCAAGACCCAGGGTTAAATCGCAAATAGCAATCCCGGGCTCTACGCCAATGGCTCGCGCCAATAAATCTTTGCCGCTCGAAATTCGTTGTTGTTTGTATTTTTGCTCGTCGCTTTCGAAGTCGACAAAAATTCCGTGCTCATTGCTATTGTTACGTTTCAGCGACACTCGCGATGACTGCGGAGTGAACTCCAAATAAAACTCGGCCTCTGGAAGTTGCGTTACTAAGGTTGCTTTTAAATCCTTTGTGCAATGATCCTGCTGCTCGGTGGTCATTAGATCTGGGACTGAATCAGAACAAAAAATAATCATTGGGTTTCACAACTGATCATGGGGCTTCTCGTATAATCATTGGGCGTCCCGCCAATAGATCGGCTGCGGAAGCCGAGTAAGAACCTCTACCAAACTTTTTGCAACATCCCCACTGAGATGGCTTGCCACCTGAGAAAGAGTTTTTTGATAATCGTCGATGAGCTTCCGATTTATTTCATCAAACTGTTCTAGCTTTTTTAAAAAATACGGCTCGCCAATGGCACTTTTAAATTTTTTAAGATCGATGATGTGCGATAGCCGTTCGCGCTCGGCTTCGGGAAGATCAAAAAATAAGAATGCGCAAAACGAATTTACGTAGCCGGCGCTAAGATCGCCCATGACATTTTTTTGTTCGCCATTGCGAATATCAAAATCCAACAGATCATCACTGCGCTGTAATAAGAGGCCGAGAATTTCTCCCAGTTTGCGCAATTCAACGTGGATCTGTGGTGTCGATATCCCCGCCGCTAAAAAGGGCGCACGCATGCACCACTGAAACAACGACCCGGTTTTTAAAATGTGCACGTGATCCATTTGTTCCATGGTGACATTTATTTTTTTAACATGGTCGTCTTGCAACCATTCGCCCTCAATCAAATCAGAAATAGCCTTACTCGTCAGCTGAATGAGCTCGATATTGCCGTACTGAGAAAGATTCACCATCACTCGGGCCAACAAGTAGTCGCCAGCAAGCACTGCGTACTCGGGAGTAAACTTAACCCAAGCGGCTGTTTTTCCGCGGCGAAGATTGGAGCGATCGATGAGATCGTCGTGCAGCAGGGAGGAGTTGTGAATAAACTCCACCGTTTGGCAGAGCAGATGAATGGCTTCGCGATTTAATTGTAAGCACTCCGCCACCATTTGCGTGAGCTTCGCGCGAAAGCCTTTTCCACCATCAAACAAATCATCATAAAGATTATTAAGCTGAGGTAAGTACGATGGAAAATCTGAAGTCGAATAGATTTTAAGATCCACGGTGTGACGTATAACAAACCCCTTGGCACGACACAACACAACCCCTGCGCCTTGACTCGTTTACTCTGCGCGTTGTACCGTTTTTGTATGCGCAACTTCACTACAACTCTATCGCCACGATTTCATCAGACAGACTCCGCGGGCCTCCTATTTTTTAACGAGGCTTTTACACTGTTTCACGACGCCTACGAGGAATGGGTGGAGCAGATTTATGGAAGCAAAAAAAATTGGTTTCAAAACGAAGCGTGGGCCGTTCCGATAAAAAAAGTGAGTGGTGATTTCCGCCGCCCCCTTCTGGCCTTCGACGCTTGCGAAGCGCGGGTGTCGGTGAAGTCGGTGGGAGAAACGTCGTTTCAGCTGGAAACGGAGCTTCTGCAAAACGGCTCCGTTTGCTGCACCATCGAGTCGGTTCATGTTTTTTTAAATAAAGAAAAACGCGTCGCTCAGGGAATTCCCGATACAATTCGCGCAAAACTAAAACCTATTTCATAAGCGAGCTCTAGAATCGTAAACCTATTTTGGCCTCGGGAAAGAGCTGATAGCCCACATCGGTTTGGATAATGCCAGAGCCGTTTGGATTGGGTCCAAAAAGAGCTGTTCCATTGGAATCGTAATAGACTTTTCGGATTCCACCTGGCTCGTAGTTAACACCCACATCAAGCAACAGTACGGCATTTTTGCGAAGTTGCGCCGTCAGACGATACCCTAAGCCTGCATAGACATCCTCTTCGGTATCGATTCGGGTTGCTGTATTGCCACCAAAGAGACCGGGAGAATGCTTGGTATCCATCTTTGCCCACTTATAACCGGCATTGATGTAAAAGCCCTTCCACCACTGCCGACTGAACCCATTGTAAATTCGAAAACCCAAAAGAGTGCTTTTCGAAATCGTTCGGCTCACTTCGTCCAAGCCGCTGTAAAGTTCGATGGTTCCATCCGTCGATGTTCTTCGTCGTTCGTAGCCGCCGGTCAACGACAGCCACGGAGTGAGTAAAAACTCTGCGCTAGCAGCCACGCCGCCGCTGAGGATAGGAACTGGCAGTCCTCCCACAAAAAAACCAAAGCGGCTCAATGCGCCCTTCGAATAATCGTTAAAAGTAGGTGCCTCTGAAGCTGGGGCCGTCGCGACGACTTCAGGGGCTACAGCCTCCGCAGCGACAGTGCTTTCCTGGGCGCATAGTGATGAAGAAAAAAGCATTAAAGCGATGGTTATGTAAGTCATGTTTTTCATGCTTTCTTCGATAGCATCACCTCGACCTAGGTGTCAATTTAAGCTGAGTTTCCAGAAGGTTTTGGCCGACCTCTCGGCTAAAGATATCATGGTGGGATGTCCAATATGTTAATTCCCTATGATGAGCTAAAAATCGATTTCGACCAAAAAAATAATACTCTTAATTTACAGGTTCCGTGGATGAGAATAGCTACGCAAGTTGAGATTGAAAACCCAGAAATTTTAAAACAATGTTTGCAAAATCTGCAAACAAATCAAGTCACCGCCGCAGATTTGCAAACCATCAGCACCCTTCTTGAAAGCTTTCACAAATACCCCGTGTACTACATCGTGCCCGCGCCTAAAAAAGGCGATGACTTTCAAATTGTGGACGATAAATTGCTTGGAAAAACTCTATTCGAAAGTCTTTCGCAAATTTCCGCCCTCGAAAAAAATGCCTTTGAGGGAATCAACACCGGAAATATTTTGGAGATGCAATCGGCGGCCAGCCGAAAAGATTTCAATTGGAATATCGAAGAAGCTCTCGATTTTTGTGCTATCGATAGCGAAATTCACCCCGAAAGTCTTTTGACCGTGGCACGTCGATACTACATGTTAGACTCCGTTGAAAACAGCAAAGTCGTCACCGTGTACCAACAAATCAAAAGCCTTTCTAATGATCTTCGCGGCAAAGCCGTCGCCTTTATTGTTCGACAAAATCATTACGTCACTGAGCGCTGCCTTGCTTCTGTAACACCCGCCCTGCTCAATTCGCAAAGCGCAAAGCCCTTGGTGGAAGAGTTTCTGCGCGAGGAAACCGGACACGATGCCATCCTAGGTCGGGCCCTTAAGGAGCTGGGCTTTCAAAAAGAAAATTTACCTGTGAGTATCAACGCAAAAGTCATTATGGATCTTTTGGCGTTTGCCGCGAAAAGAAATTTTTTGGCTTTTGCCATCATGATCGATTTTTTCGAACGCAGCAATTATTCCGAAACAGATCCTTTGGCAGATTTGCTCACGGAGTGCGGAATGGCGTCGGCTGCCAAATTTATTAACGTTCATATGAATATCAATGATGCCGGGGGGCACGAGCTGATGTCTTTGCAGTTTTTAAAGACTATGGCCCCTTGCTCAAAAGAGTACGCTACTGAGGCGTTGATGTTGGCGGAACTGATCAGCGTGTTTATGAATCGGGTTTCCACCGAAACCCTCAATATCTTTAACAAATGCAAATGATAATTCGCTTCGCCGCCTTGGTGGTTTTTTTTTCGACCGTCTGGGCCTCTCCCGGGCACTCAGGTGAAGCCTCCGCACAGAAGAGTGAATGGACGGGAGTTGTTTTGCAGCTTAATTCAGATCTTGCCCCCTCTCCACAAAACAAAGTGAACACTGATCTCTTAAAATTTTACAAAGAGGAATTGGGCGCCATCACAACCGTATGGGCCAAACAAAATAACGATAAAACGAGCAAAACCTACAGCGAAAAAAAGAACATGTTTTTTATGAAAGCTGTAGAGCAAAAAAACAAAGACGAATTTTTAGGCTTGCAAAAATCTGCTGCCATAGCTTCGGCTGACATCGATGAGGCTTTTATGCAGTCCGTGCTCAATGATGCGAGCGCCTATCGTTTTTTTGACCAAACAAAAACCGTCATCCCCACTGCCGAAATCGCCATTGGCTTTTGTTTTTACAAGGCCCTGATGGTGCATTATTTTTTACTGCAACGAGGGGTGGCGCAAAAACACATTAAAAAAATCTTCGCGGTGGGCCCTCTGGTTTATCAACCCCTGGTGTGGAAATTCCATGTGGCTGTGGCTGTGCAGGCCAAGGGAAAAACCTGGGTGATTGATCCGCTGGTTAAAAAACTGTCCACCGTGGAAGATTGGCAAAAGGAATTGCAAACATATTCTGCTGAGAAGCCTTATCCGCGATTGCGTTTTTACGCCGTTGAGTCGCAAAAGTTTTTGCCAAACTCAAAAGAGTACACCTGGGAGCTGATTGATCACAAGAAAACGAAAAAATACAATCCGGAGTTTTTAAGCTATCTCAAAAAAAAAGGTCAACCCAAAAACTGAGCTGACCTTTGAATTCATAAATTCTGAAAACTAAAATTACAATTGAGTTGGTTCAATTTCGCTGTCGTTTTCGACGGCGCAGGCTTTAATTTTAATTTTAAATTTTTCTTTTGCCGTAACATTGATGCTTTCTCGCACGGCAACTTGCTCAGCAGCGCACTCGTTTTCATTTAACGGACGTTTGTTGATTTTATTGTTCTCAGCTTGATCACAATAAGAATAAACAGTTTGTGAACCCTCTGAACCCCATGCGCTTAAGCACATGACTTTGGTTTTATACTTCTGAACAGGCGCATTTGGGTCTTCGACCATCAAGGCGCTGGCGTTGGCAGAAATGAGAGTAGCCGCTAAGGCACTCATCGCTAAATTAGCTTTATTTATAGTTCTCATACATATCTCCTGATTATTTGTTAACTCTGCCCTGAAAAGTAGCAGTAAGGGATATGGTTTTCCAGTCAATTGCCTGGACCGTGGCTATTTTTCAAAAAAAAAGCCAACCCAGAAACTGAGTTGGCTCGACATTTTCCAAAATAGAAACTAAAAAATTACAATTGAGTTGGCTCAATTTCACTGTCGTTCTCTACAGCGCATTCTTTAATTCTAATTTTGAATTTTTTGCTCTTTTCGACGGTTTCACGGATTGCAACCTGCCCTTCTGTACAACCGTTATCCTTTAATGGTCGATTATTAATCTTATTGTTTTTAGATTGATCGCAATATTCATAGGAACTCACCGTCACCTGACCATCGGCTCCGTACGAATTGAGACACGATATTTTCGTTTTATACTCTATCACCGGCGCATCCGGGTCATATATCGGCATGGCGCTAGCATTGGCTGATAGCAACGTGGCCGCCAAGGCACTCATTGCTAATTTAGACGTGTTAATAGTTCTCATTCAAAACTCCTTTCAGTTGTTTTGTTCAGATTGCCTATTACAAGGCCTGTGCCAGCACCAACTGCCATTGAATTGTTCCTGAATTGGCATTAAACGCAAAATAAGCGCAGCCCAGACAAGGAGCGGCCCTAAAGTGTCACTGGCGAATTAGATTTAAAGTAAGTTTTTTAGAAACTCTTGCGATTTTTGCAGAACAACTGGGGGGATTTCGTGGCCTCCGGCAAATTCGACCCATCGACCTTCCCAGCCGCTCTTTTTTAAAAACTGGAACAAATCCATGCCTTGTTTTACTGGGAGCACTGTATCTTTGCTCCCATGGGACTGTAAAAACGCTTTGGGTGGGAGCCCCTCTAGTGATTTTTTTAATTTTTCGAAATTCAACAACACAGTGGAAAGGAGCAAGGCCCCTTTGAGCTGGTCGCCTGCGGCCTTTAACAAATGGCTGGCCGTCATTCCACCTTGGCTAAACCCACCAATGACGATGTTTTTGTGATCTTTTTTTAATCCTTCAATCAGCTCCTCGAGCTGGGGGAGAATGCGATCAAGGCCCTCCGGTGTGGCGCCAGCGTAATCTTTAAATTTTCCGGTGAGCATGGCTTTTTGCAGGTCTTCCACAGAAATAGGAAACCAAGCTCGGCCAGTCATATGATAACCAATATCCACGGTCTCGGGGCCATTAGGGAAAATCCACGTCCACTCCCCTTTGGGATCCATCATGTCTGCCAGCGGCGCAAGATCGCTGAAATCAGCCCCGTATCCATGAAATAAGACAACAACGTTTGACTGACCTGGATTTTCGACAATACATTCTATACCACTCATTTGTTTACGCATATTCACGGTCGTACCAACAAAACAACGGAAACACAATCATGCAACCACAGACAATTTACCTTAAAGATTATCAAGCACCGGCATTTTTAATTCCTGAAATTGATCTCCACTTTCTGCTCAATGAGGACGTCACTGTGGTCACTGCAAAAATGCAGGTGCAGAAAACTCGCTCCGCCGGTGGACCAACCGCAGGAAAACTGAAATTGGATGGCGAAAATATCAAACTTCGAAGTCTAAAAATTGACGGTCACCCGCTCGCGACCACTGACTACGAAGTCACCGCTGACTCGCTGACGCTTTTGGCACCGCCGGAGAAACGCTTTGAGCTCGAAATTGAAACTGAACTCAAGCCCCAGAACAACACATCGTTTGTTGGTCTTTACAAAACGAAAAAGATTTTTTGTACACAGATGGAGGCCCAGGGGTTTCGCAGAGTGACCTATTTTTTAGACCGTCCAGATATTTTATCCAAATACACAACCACCATCGAAGCCGATAAAAATAAATACCCCATGTTGCTTTCCAACGGCGACCGTCTTGAAAGTCGCGATTTGCCAAACGGTCGCCATCGCGTGACCTGGCAGGATCCATTTCCTAAGCCCTGCTATTTGTTTGCCTTGGTGGCCGGGGATTTGGGTTTAGTCAAAGATACCTACAAAACGCTTTCGGAGCGTAAGGTGGATTTAGAAATCTACACAGACAAAGGCAACGAAGCGCGCTGTGGCCATGCCATGAAGTCGTTAAAAGAATCCATGAAGTGGGACGAGGACGTTTACGGACTTGAGTACGACCTCAACGTTTACATGATAGTGGCGGTGGATGATTTTAATATGGGCGCCATGGAAAACAAAGGTCTGAATATTTTTAATTCGAAGTTTGTCTTAGCCGACGAGCAATCCGCAACGGACGCAGAGTTTATGGGCATTCAAACTGTTATAGCGCACGAGTATTTTCACAACTGGTCGGGAAACCGCGTGACCTGTCGTGATTGGTTTCAGTTGAGTCTTAAAGAAGGCCTCACGGTATTTCGCGACCAAGAGTTTTCGTCGGATTTGAACTCCCGAGGAGTGAAGCGCATCGAAGACGTAACAAATTTGCGAAATCGGCAATTTCCCGAAGACGCCAGCGGCATGGCCCATCCGATTCGCCCGTCGTCGTACATGGCCATCGACAACTTTTACACTCGCACCGTTTACGACAAAGGCGCCGAAGTGATTCGCATGTTACAAACGCTTTTGGGGCGCGAGGTGTTTATCCAAGGTGTAAAAAAATACTTTCAGCTCTACGACGGACAAGCTGTGACCACCGACGATTTCATCAAGGCCCACGAAATCGTATCCGGTCGCAACCTCAGCCAGTTTAAAAATTGGTACGATCAAGCGGGAACTCCCACTCTCACCGTGCGCGAACAGTACGACAGTGATCGCAAGGAACTGCGCCTTACCGTCTTGCAAAAAACGGTGGATCCAGTGACACAAAAAACTAACAAGCCCGTTGTGATCCCGCTCATGTATGCAGCCTTCTCAGCAACTGGACAGCCGCTCGTTTTGAATTTGGTCAAGGGCGAGGAATCGACAAAAGGCGTTTTAACTGTGGACGCCGAAGAGAACGAGTTTTTATTTGCTCATGTTAGCGAAAAGCCCGTGCTGTCGCTGCTGAGAGAGTTTTCCGCTCCGGTTAAACTTAAGTACGATGGGCCCTCTGAACCGACGAAAGACGTGTTGCTTTTATTAATGGCGAAGGATTCAGACTCCTTCAATCGTTTTGAAGCCGCGCAAAAACTTTACACACACTTTTTGCGCAGTCTGCTGACGGATGTGAAGGCCAACAAATCGTTGAACGAAGATTTGTCACTAATGGCAGCCATGAAGCAGGCGTTAGTAAATTTGGAGAACGAAGACCCAGCGTTTGTTGCCAAACTTTTAACTCCTCCCAGTGTGGGTTACTTTATGCAGCTGTGCCCGGGCGAAAAACCCAGCGCCATCGAAAAGGCCTATTGGTTTTTCATTGCGTGCGTGCAGAAAAACCTCTCGGCAGAATTGCAAACGGCGTGGCAATTTTGCCAAACACAAAAGACAATAGATTCCCAGCGCGCCGCGGACTACCGAACCCTTGAGTCCGTGCTTTTATTTTATCGGACCTGGGGACAGGACTCTCAACATCTTGATTTTCTAACCAAAACCTATCAGCAAGCGCCGACGATGACGGATGTGATGAATGTACTGATGGTGGCCACCCACAAAAAGTCGGAAGCGTTGTTCGAAAATTTTCAGCAAAAATGGAAGCACGACTCCTTAGTGATGAACAAGTGGTTTATGGCACAGGCTCTCTCATGGCGTGACGACGCGCTCGAGAATGTGCAAACTCTTCTCGCACACCCGGCCTATGATAAGACCAACCCGAATAAAATATTTTCGCTCGTGTTCTCGATGATTTCGCTCAACCCGCTACGCTTTCATCGTCCGGACGGGGCCGGTTACACCTTTGCAGCAGATCAGATTTTGGATG
>JAYUKO010000161.1:0-1141 GCA_043764415.1 Bdellovibrionales bacterium
CGGCAGCGAAAGATCCACCAACACACATTCAGGTTGGATGGCCAAGATCTCCGTGAGAGCCGTCTCCCCATCATGGGACTCGCCCACGATATCATGCCCCGCTTTAGACAGGTGGTAGCGACAGATCATTCTTATAAATGAGGCATCATCAACGATATAAATTTTCACGCTTCCAGTATAGCGGATCACCTTGTGTGCACCCAAGTGAGGGCTTGGGTCAATCAAGAATCTAGACGATTTGATGGGTTTTAACTTCTCTATACCCCTCTCCGAACCATTGGGGCATAATATGGTCATGTGTTTGTTCCAGACTTTTATAGAGCTTTTCTTGTCTCTCCTGATTTCATTTTCGTCTGCCGGTAAAAAAGAAGGCGTCACGCTTTCGAATTCGGTGGATGCGTCGATCACCATTCACCGCGTTTCGCTCTTGCCCACGGTCGACAACGTCGATGGTATTTTTTCGCGCCCTGTAGATTCTAAACTTACAGAACTCTTGCAAGCAGATCATCAATGGCTTTACACTCCGGCACAATTTTCTGGCGAATTGGTATCGCCAGCCGAGCTCATAAAATCACCAACAAAAGTTATTAAAATCAGTCGCTCCCTCAAAACGGATGCGTTACTCATCACCGAAGTGAGAAAAAATCCAAAGGATTTCGTTCTTGCCCTGTATCTGTTTAGTGCCCTGGATGGCAAATTGATTTCGCATGTCGCCGCAACGGATCTTGCTCAAGACTCAATCGACAAAGCCCTCAAACAACTGGAACTTTTGTACCAACAACTTAAATACCGAATTCCTTATGACGGAATGATTTTGAGTCGAACCAAAAACCGAGTGACGATTAATTTGGGTGCACTGGATGGTTTAACTCCTGGGCAAGAGCTCGCGTGTAGCAAAATTATTGAGATTCAGCGACACCCTAAACTGGGGCACATCATTCAGCACGAAAAAGTTTTGATCGGTAAGATTCGCCTCGTAAAAGTGGATCCAAAATTGAGTTTTGGTGATATCGTTTCGGAAATAGAAGCCAGCTCCATTCAAAAAGATGCAAAAATTACTGGCGCACGGCCTATTCAGTACTTGGCTGAAAAGTGGATCAAAGATGACTACATCCCTGCAGAACTTTTATAGATCGGAGAG
>JAYUKO010000162.1:0-53805 GCA_043764415.1 Bdellovibrionales bacterium
GCAAAGCCACCCGCACGTTCGATGGCAGTTGCTGTTGCGAGAAGTTGTCGCGTGTTCCGGCGAATGTCTGGCGCATCATAGAGATACCAAACCATTTGCATGGTTGGAATTTCGAGAACCTTGGTCCACGCCAAAAAGATCACCAGTTCGCCAACCATGATAAAAACTCCGCCGACGCCGGAGGCGCGCCCAGCTGTGAGTGTGACCCTGACGGCTGTTTTAGCCACCCTGAGTGCTCGTGAGCGACCCATGTAGCGGAGAAGTGCGCTTTGGGAGCCGCGGGCTTCGGAGGGAATATTATATAGAGAACCTTGATTAACGAGCCACTGAAAGAACTTTTGTGAGCCCGCAGACATCATTGCTCCACCAATCAGCGAAGGAATGCCCGCACCAAAATCGAGCCAAAATTTTTCGGCAGATAAAAAGTGATTAAGAGCAGATTTGCAAAATGTGCTGGAAAAATCTATTTTCGAGAGATCACGGAAGCATTCTTTAAAAGTGGGAATAGTAAGAAGATGCGAAACAACCTGTTGTGCCGCCATACCAAAAGACATCCCCGCATATCCTATAAGAGGTCGCCACTTGCGCATTACTTTTTCGGTGATTGGCTTGCCGCGAAGTTCGGAAGCAAAAATGACAGCATTATTAATATTAGAGGACGCAATACGATTTCCTAAAACAAAGCTAAAAAAGCCAATGTTACCTTCGAGCGTGGTCATCGCCTTTAAAAGATGTTCCGCACAGAGGGGCGTGTTCGAGTTGGTTGCCGGAGCCCATTTCCACTCATTAAAAAGAGAGCCATTGCCAATTCCATAGCAGCCCACAAGCTCCATGACGATCATGGCCGCATTGAATTTTCCGTACTCTGCGGGAAATCCACGAACAGCGCCGGTGAAGTTTCTGCGAAAGTTTCCGTCCTGTCTCAGTGCCGCATTTAAGTCGCGGGCGGTGGCAATGTCGATGGGAATCAATTTTCGCCCGTTTTCGGTTTCGGTCACCGTGTAAAAGACTTCTGTAAGACTTCCCGTCATGGGATCAAGACTTCTTTGGATGTACATGTTGGGTGTGGTGGGATGCGGAACTAAATTTGTGGGATGGGAGCCGTCGACGGTTGTGAGGTTACTTATGTCCACACGAGATTCGTCAACGGGGCCGGCGAAGCTGAAAAGTGGAAACGCAATTATACAAATAAATAGATAAAAACTTCTTATCGACATGGGATTATCCTGAGCAAAGATTGGACCACATTTAAAATCATAAACTGGCTGTAAGCTCTCCTTTAATACGAGATAGGCTCAAAATTGCAAGGAGAGTGTATTAAAATTAGACACTGCTGAGCATTAGTTTCAATGAGGGGTATTTGGGGGTGGTTGCTGAGTGGCACTCAAATTGCTCAATAGGAGATTGGACATGTGACTTGGGGTTTATATGACAATGAATTTAAAGCTGAAAATACTAATTTTGTGTGTAGTGGGTTGTGGTTTTACGGCCTGTGCAAACAAATCTTTCGAATCGGCGTCTCCATCAGTCACTGATGAAGACATTTTCGATCCGCCAACTCCTACTGATGATGACATTATTGTTATTTCAGATCCTGTGGCTTGCCCACGCTATGATCTGATCGTGGATTCTGTGGACCAACAAACGGCGTATCGCAACTTTCGCTTTAATTTTAATTCCGAAATGAAAATGACGGCCGCTCAAGGGGATATCGATATCGTATTTCAACTGGACAGTCCTTCGATCAAATACACTCGGTGTTCTGGTGCGTTTAATAATACATCCGTCATGACAGGGCTGAAGCCTTTAGACATTACTCAAGAACTCACGAAACAAATTTTGATCAGTCACGGTAAAGTGTGTGCGACGCCCGCGGTTGTGCGCTACTCAACCATTCGGGTGATCGACTCCGCCACCGGACGCACATTGTTTGATGAGCAAGTTTTTCGTCAACAAAATGGAGCCTGCGAATTTGGCTATTCCACATCAGGCCAGGAACTGCGCCGCCAGTTGATCGACTTCTCGCGCGCCATCGTAGACATCAAAGCCGCTTCCTGCATTTAAAAGGTGCTCTAGGTATCCGCGTAGTTTTCGACGTCGAACTCTAGGCTTAATTCATGGGGGAGTGGGCGGCGGATGGCGCGGTAATAAGTTCGCGGCGACATCGACAGCAAGTCTGTCAGAGTGGGCATGTAGATGTCGGCAAAACGATCCACTTGATACGCAAAATAACTTTCTTCGTTCCCAGCGCGCATCGTCTGCCCCCAGTAGGGATTAAAAATCGCCTGGATCTCTTCGATCAGTTTGCTGATCTGCTGATCGATACGGGTGGTCTCATCCTGAATTTTTTTAAGCTCTTCCGTATGGGTTTTTCCAGTTTCGATCTCTTCCGACGCGAGACGAACCGCTTCGTGTTCGAGAGGCGATTTTTTTTGCATCAGCTGCTGAATTTGCTGCTGGCAAGGGTTGGCTTTTCGTAAACTTTCGATTTCGCTCTCGAGCTCATCGATTACAACGGCCGTTCGCCATTTACTATCTTTTTTAAGGCGGACGATATCTCCGTAAATATGATCGCCCACATAGAGAATATCTTCGCCTTTCACATCCAGGCTTTCTTCAAACAACGGGGCGCAGCCCCCTTGGTAGATACCGGGAACAAGCTTCGCATCGTAATTCGTGAGCGAGCCATCTGTGGGGTTTACTTTGAGGAAGTTTTGATTGTCATAAAAAAATCGCGGCTTGCGAGCACTTGTAATAACGTACTCAAAAAGATCCGTCCAAGATTTGTGCTCTTTTAAAAACGGAGTCACGGCAAAATCGAGAAGGGCCTTTGAGTAATGGTAATCGGAATTGGTAACAATAAAAAGTCTCTTGCCATGTTTTTTGTAACGCTCCAAACCCTCGACGAGTTTAGGATCGGCAATGATATATTTTGCGAGATCCTTTCGCACGATGCTTTTTAGTGAGTCATCTCTGTGGGCCATGTCCATGGCTTCGATAATGTCGCTTAACAGCTTGGGATACTCGGGCATTTTGTGCTCGGGCGTGGTGTCTTTTACGTCGACCAACTGGCCAAACAAAATGGCAACGGAAAGTGAGAAGGCTGTGTCTACAGCGACAAAGTTTTTGTCGCTTAAATCCACGTAGGTGCCATGATAATCTTTTTGCTGCTGGCGATAATCGATGCGTTTTGTTCCGTGATGGCTCACGCGAATGGCTCCGTGACGACTCACTTTAAGGATATTTCCTTTAGCAGAGTCGATCACCAATCCGCGGATGACGGAGGTGAACTCAAAGGGTAATTTTAATATTTTTTCGGGGTAACCTTGAACTTCGACAAGTTTTTTTAGAAGGTGTTGGTGAGCCAAAGCTTCGAAGGTGTGGCTGTAGTAGCGCACCAGTGTGTGATCCATATCAAAACCGATATGTTTAATTTTTCTGAGGTTCAGAGTTCTGTTCGTGAAAACGTAGGCCATAGGTAAGTCAGCTTTCCTTCTAATTATTTTTCGATTTTGAGACCGTACTCATTCCAAAGCAACATGCCTCCACGCATATTATAAACCTCGCTAAAGCCACTCTCTAGGGCAAAGCTCGTGGCCTGCGCCGAGCGACCGCCGCTTCGACAAACAAAAACGATGGTTTTGTCCTTTGGAAGGGAGTCGAGTTGAGCGGGGAGTTGGTCGAGAGTGAGCAGAGTTGCGCCAGGAATGTGCCCCAGTTCACCAACAAATTCGTCGGGCCGTCGAACATCAATCAGAGTGAGCTCGGCGGTTTTGCTTAGGATCTCTTTTGGGTCTAAATCCCACACTTCAGGGAAATGGGGGTTTTCACTTTTCGAAGTAAATTCCATGACTTCCTCCAGAGGACGATTATGGTCGTTAAGAGGGAAGTCGCCTACCAAAATCTGAAAAATGATATGCTGCGCACAACAAGTGCGCCCTGTGATAGACGCAAATGCAAAGATGTGTCATCCATTCTAGTGGTTGCCGAGGAGGACTTATGGAACTTAATCCCGTTGGATTGAACGGTATGGATTTTATCGAATACTGTGGCCCTAAGGCCCGCGAATTGGAAGCGCTTTTTGTACGGCTGGGAATGACCGCGGTGGCTCAGCATAAGAGCAAAAAAATCAAACTTTTCAAACAAGGCGACATTCAGTTTTTTCTTAACGAAGACGCTACCGGCTTTGCCGCGGACTTTGGTATGTCCCATGGACCAAGTATTTGCTCCACGGGGTTTCGTGTAGAAAATGCGGACAAAGCCTTCAAAACGGCAGTCGAGCGCGGTGCTAAATCATTTGTCCAAGAAACACAAAAATCTTTCACCGCTCCTGCGATTTACGGCATCGGTGACTCTTTGATTTATTTTATCGATGAAACTGCAAAGCAAAAAATCTATCAAAGCGAATTTAATTTCAATCCCAGCACCATGGAGCCCAAAGGAAAAGGCTTGTATGTGATCGATCATTTAACCAATAACGTTCCGGTTGGTGAAATGCAAAAATGGTGTGATTTTTATCAAAATGTATTTAATTTTAAAGAGCGTCGCTTTTTTGATATCAAGGGTGCAAAAACTGGCTTGATCTCCAAAGTGATGCGCTCGCCCTGCGGAAAAATCACCATTCCCATCAATGAGCCCACCGATCAAAAATCACAGATCCAAGAATACCTCGAAGAGTATGATGGCTCTGGAATTCAACACGTGGCTTTGTCCACCGAAGATATTTGTTCGTCTATTTCGCAACTTCGCAAAGATGGAATACCCGTGTTAGATATTCCAGGCACTTACTACGAGATGATTCCGCAGCGCCTTCCGCAGGTGACGGAAGACATTGAAGAACTGAAGGAGTTGCAAATTCTGGTGGATGGTGATCCCGAGGGATATTTATTACAACTGTTCACTAAAAATTTAATTGGTCCTATTTTTTTTGAATTTATCCAGCGTAAAAATCATTTTGGTTTTGGTGAGGGAAATTTTCAGGCTCTGTTTGAAGCCATCGAACGCGACCAAGCCCAACGGGGAGTGTTGTAAACATGCCCGCTAAGGGCGAAGTCCTCTCACCACAGCAAGCCCAGGATTTGGCTCTCAGCGAGGCGAGCAAAGGAGCTGGTTGGGTCTCTCCAAACCCTCTTGTGGGTTGTGTTGTTGTCGACCAACACCAGCGGTTTTTGGCTTCGGGCTTCCACGGTTATTACGGCGGGCCCCATGCGGAGCGAGACGCTTTTGCGAAACTCGATCCGGGACTCCTGCAGGGGGCGACGGTGTACGTCACGCTGGAGCCGTGCTCGCATCAAGGCAAAACTCCACCGTGTACAGATGTTTTTTTAGCTCAACAGATTAAAAAAGTTGTGGTGGGACAAACGGATCCCAATCCTCTTGTGGCGGGGCGGGGACTCGCTATCTTAAAGCGAGAAAATATCGAAATCGCCACCGACGAAGAGTTTTCGAAAAAATCCGCACGACTTGCAGAAATATTTTTGTGGCACATGCAAAATAAAAAACCCTATGTGACGTTAAAGGTGGCTCTTTCTGCCGACGGAAAGATTGCGGGCCCGCTGGGATCCGATCCCGCCATCACGTCGGAAGCCGCTCGATTTTGCGCCCGCGAACTGCGAGCCACCTACGATGCCACGATGATCGGCGCCGAAACCTTTTTGCGCGACAACCCCTTGCTGGATTTTCGCGAAACTCGCTGGTCGGGAAAAAAGCCACCGAAGGTGGTTATTTTAGACCCTCGCGGACGAGCGCAGGCTTTTTTTGCGCAATCACGGTTGGCAAAAACGGTAAAAAGTGAAAACGTCTTCTTTGTCGCTTCAGTGGACGAAGCCATGCTTCGGGACCTTTACCTCAAGGGCATTTACTCGCTGTACGTGGAAGGCGGGGCAAAAACCCACCAGCTTTTTATTGAACAGCAGCTTTTTCAAAAAGTCGTATGCTTTGCATCACCCGCCCACCGGCCCGAAGGCTTGCCGTGGGTGTGGACCTTGGAAAAATTAAGTTCGGAACTTCAGCACGTGACGACGAGCCAGATCGGCGAAGATCAATGCATCGAGTTTGAGCTAAAATGAGCCGGAACTTTTTAGACGCTGCATTCACCGCAAAACTTTTCGATTTTGTAATCACCAAAACCGACGTCTTAAAAAGTCGCGAAGGGCTCTCTGCCGCTATAAACTTTGGCGACTGGAAGATGTGTTATTCGCCCTTAACTCCGTTAACGACGCATTCCTTTTCGAAAAATGTAGAGTTTTATTTTTTAGGGAGCGTTTTTGAACTCGATCTGCTGATCCCTCGAAACAGTATCGGGCATTACTTGGGTGTCGAGTACAACACTGAGAGCAGAACCCTGCGACTTTTTCGAAGTCGAAATAGTTTTTTGGGCGTTTATTACACGGCATCACAAAAAGTTCCACTTTTTTGGGGAAATTTTTCGCGAACAAAACAGCTTGTAAAACCGGCTATAGATGCCGACAAAATAGAAATGTTTTTTGCCGACGGTCTTATTAGTGAGGGCGGCACTCTCTTTTCTGGAATTCACCAGCTGAGATTTCAGAAGCAAGCTTTGATCAAAGAAGATTCCGTTTTTGAGGAATCGGAGCCACTTCTCAAATCGGATTCCCCAGAAAATTTATCAGCGGGGCAATTTCTCGATTTTACGATGGCGCGGTTTTCCGAATGGTTTAAATACACACCCTATAATTCCATGGCGTTGAGTGGTGGCGCCGACAGTCGACTGCTTTTTGCAACCTTGCAAAAATATCCACAGGAAAAAGAATTCTTTTTACATTCGCGTTGTCATCCACAAATGGACCCAGAGCAGGATGCGGATGTGGTCATCGCAAAACGAGCGGCAGACATTATCGGCAAAAAACACTGTATTCAATTCAGTCAGGGTTTACCTTCGGCTTATTTAAGCCAGGAGCCTCCTGCGGTACCGCCTGTGCTAAGTGGTCTTTATGGCGGTGAACTTTTGGGAGGAGAGGTGCTGAACCTTATCTCGAAGACACGGCTGCAAAAGGAAAGTGAGTATTCCTTTGCCCAGGCCCTCTCAGCCTGCGCGCAAATGTTTGTGTGCGATTTTTATGCTGGGGCGTGGAGTGTGTGTTCGTCCCATCATAATTTAACGTTAACTCCTTTTTGGGATTCCTACGTTGTTGCTGCTCTGCTGCAAACACCGACCTCGGTCATCAAAGAGTATTCACTGTTATCTAAAATGTACGAGCATCTTCCTTCGCCGCTCAGAGAACTGCCCTTTGTTTCCATACTCACCGACTATCAACCGCAGTGGAAAAAACCGTTACCAGGTGCCAACCCGAAATCACTGAAGGGGAAAACCATGGACCTTGTTTTTCCAAGTTCCTGGTTGCGCCACAAAAAGCAACTCTCCGACGAAGTTTACAATCGGCGGGCCGTTACGTTGTGGTTTTATTTCAAAGCATTTTATGGAATGGCAGACGAAGAGCTTTTATCGTACTTATAGGCAAATAACGCCTCGCATGCATTGCTCTGAAACGGGGCATGAATTATAGCTTACGCATGTCAAAATATACCGTCGAACACGCCCTGACCCTTTATCGAAAACCCCTCTTCGATTTAATTTATCACGCCCATTCTCTGCATAAGGAATTTCAGCCAGAAAACCAAATTCAGAAGTGCAGTTTGTTATCCATCAAAACCGGTGGTTGCCCAGAGGACTGCTCGTACTGTCCGCAATCAGCTCATTACAAAACAGGTCTCGATAAACAAGGCCTTATGGATTTGGGCGAAGTGAAATTAGCGGTGGATGATGCCAAGGCTCAAGGCGCTGAGCGCTTTTGCATGGGCGCCGCTTGGAGAGAAGTGAAGGACGGCGCGCAGTTTGAACAGGTCCTCGAAATGGTTCGCATGGTTAAATCGGCGGGGATGGAAGCGTGTGTGACGTTAGGTATGTTGAACGAACAGCAAGCTCAGCGCCTTAAAGAGGCGGGCCTCGATGCTTACAATCACAACCTGGATACCTCGCGCGAATTTTACGAAAAAATTATTTCCACACGCACTTACGACGACCGTTTAAAAACTTTAAGCAACGTTAGACAAGCTGGAATTACAATTTGCAGCGGCGGCATTATCGGCATGGGCGAAACCGACACAGACCGTTGTGCCATGCTAGTGGAGCTCGCGAATTTACAGCCACAGCCAGAGTCCGTTCCCATTAATCTTTTGATTCCCGTGGAGGGCACGCCGCTTGCGCAACAACAACCGGTGGATGTATTTGACCTGGTCCGTTGCATTGCGGTTGCCAGAATTTTGATGCCACAATCGAAGGTACGTTTATCAGCCGGGCGAATCAATTTGTCACGCGAAGGGCAGGCTTTGGCATTTTTCGCTGGAGCAAATTCGATCTTTCTGGGCGAAAAACTGCTCACCCGAGACAATCCTGAGTCGCTCGAAGACCAAAAACTTTTTGCCGATCTTGGTGTGCAATTTACCGAATCAGCACCGATGCAGTAGCTAGGAAACTTTAGACGATGAATATTCACCTCTTGCAGAAACTCCAGCAGCACGAAGAGCAAAATCTCACGCGCTCGCTGCAAGAACCCGCAGGTATTGATTTTTGCTCCAATGATTATTTGTCATTTGTCGCAGATCCGATCTTGCAAAAAAGAATTTACGAAAACTTGGCCACCATCCAAAGCGGCTCCACCAGTTCGCGACTTATCCGTGGACAGTATCCGCAGTTAACTGATCTGGAGTCGCGCCTTGCGCAGTGGTCGTCGCGGGAAACTGCGATTTACTTTTCGTCGGGCTACCAAGCCAATTTGGCGGCGATGACGGCCCTGCTCGACGAAGAGACCATGGTTTTTTCGGACGAGAGCAATCATGCCTCACTTGTTGACGGAATTCGTTTGTCGAAAAGCGACAAAATTATTTTCAAGCACAACGACCTTTTGGATCTCGAAGAAAAGCTCTCTTTAAAGACGGTTAAAAATAAAATTGTTGTTATCGAAAGTTTGTATAGTATGCGGGGCGACCGCGCACCGCTCAAGCAAGTGAGCGAGCTGTGCCAAAAGCACAATGCTCTTTTAGTGGTGGATGAGGCCCATGCTACGGGGTTGTACGGAGCGGGACTGGTTCAGCTCCAGAGCCTCCAATCACGGGTACTGATGACAATTCATTGCGCCGGAAAATCTCTTGGTGTCGGCGGGGCTTGGATTGCCTGTGATGCGATCACCAAAGAATATTTGGTTAATTTTTCGCGGCCTCTTATTTATTCCACGGCGCCTTCGCCGTTACTCGCTTCGGCGCTCACCACAGCCTTGGATTACTGGGACGACGTTGGTGCTGGCCGTGCGGAGCTGTGTTTACAAAAAATGCGCGAGTTCAAACAGAAGTTAGAACAGTTTATGAATCCCGAGACATTGTCGGGCGACGGACCCATTCTTTATTTTCAATTGGGTGAAAATTTGCAGGCGCTTCACTGGGCCCAGTATCTTCAGTCCAATGGTTTTGATGTGCGCGCCATTCGCTATCCAACGGTTCCACAGGGGCAAGCAGGCCTGCGAATTTCGCTGCACGCCAGCCAAGCTCCCGATGATATTCAGAGCCTCATACGCTGCCTGCGTGAACGGGTGTTGGCGTGTTAAAGCCCCAGGGGATTTTTATTACTGGCACTGACACCGGCGTGGGAAAAACCTTTGTGTCGGCGCTGTTGTGCCAGGTCCTAAAAAAACATAAAGAGATCTGTTACTGGAAGCCCGTGCAAAGCGGGTATGCGGAGGACGATGATACAACAACTGTTGTTCAACGCGCACAACTCACTGAAGCCCAGTGGTGTGCGCCCTCGTACCGCTTGCTTGCGCCCCTGTCTCCTGATCGGGCGGCCGTATTAGAGAACACTGTGATCGACGAAAAAAAAATACTCGAAGATTTTAAGGGGTTGGGAAACCGGTTTTTGATTTTGGAGGGCGCGGGCGGTTTGGAAGTGCCCCTCAATCAAACAACTCGCTTATCGGCTTTGATTAAAAAAATAAATTTACCTGTAGTGGTGGTGGCCTCCACTCGCTTGGGAACGATCAATCACACTTTGTTAACTGTGCAGCGGGCGCAGAGTTTGGGCCTGCAAGTTTTAGGTGTTGTTCTCAATGGCCCCGAAGACCCAGGGCTCGAAGAGGTGCTGCAGCGAGAGGGTATTTCGATATTGTTTTCGATTCCCCAGCTTGATGGCGATGAAGACGACGTCGATGGAAACGCAGCTGTTGTTGTGGATAACTTTCTGCAAACGGTGGAAAATAAAATTTTAAACGTTTTTAAGGTTTCAGAATCGGAAGATAAAACAAGTCACATCGACCGCGAGCATATTTGGCATCCCTTCACTCAACATGGCTTTGATAACGATTTCCCCGTGGTGGTGTCTGGCGAGGGCAGCTTGCTCACACTGGCAAGTGGCGAGGAACTTATCGATGGGATCTCTTCCTGGTGGGTCAATATTCACGGTCATGCAAATCCCACGCTGGCAAGTGCACTCACTCGGCAAGCCAACACCTTAGAGCATGTTATTTTTTCGGGCTACACCCATCAGCCGGCCAGCGATTTAACCCAGCGGCTTGTGGGTAAATTGAAATCCGTAAATCCTGAGTTGAAGCGCGTGTTTTTTTCGGACAATGGTTCCACGGCCGTGGAAGTGGCGCTGAAAATGGCGTATCAGTATCAAATCCAAAGCGGGCAAACCGCACGTAAAAAGTTCTTGGCCCTTAAAGGTTCGTACCATGGGGACACCTTGGCAGCCATGTCGGTGAGCGAGCGCGAAGGATTCCATCAGGTGTTTACACCGTTGATGGCACCCGTGGACTTTGCACAGCCCGATAATTTACAAGAGCTCGAACGATTGGATTTTTCGAAATACGCGGCAGTTATTTTTGAACCCTTAGTGCAGGGAGCTGGCGGAATGAGGTTTCACTCGGCGGCGTATTTGCAAAAGCTCTGTTCGAAAGCCAGAGAGGCTGGCGTTGTCATCGTGGCCGACGAGATCTTTACCGGTTTTTACCGAACGGGAAGTTATTTTGCTTGCGAGACAGCGGGAGTTCAGCCCGATGTGATGTGTCTTTCCAAAGGCATTACCGGTGGTTTTTTACCGCTGGCAGTGACCGTGGCCAGTGAACATATTTTTTCGGCTTTTAAGGCCAACGACATGTCTCAGGCCTTTTTGCACGGCCATTCCTACACTGGCAATCCTTTGTCCTGCGCGGTGGCTGTGGCGTCCATGGATCTGCTTGAAAACGCGGATGTTGTGCAACAGGTACAAAATATAGTTCGTTGGACGAAGGATGAAATTCAGGCCTTGCACGAGCTCCCGATGGTGAGTGGGGCTCGAGCACTGGGGACCATTGGTGCATTTGAAATCAAAGACTCCGGCAATTATTTGCATAGCGGGCTGTTTGCTAAGCGCTTTGCCAAAGCCTGTGAGGCCCGGGGTGTATTACTGCGACCCCTCGGCGGCACGGTGTACTGTGTTCCACCGTACTCAACAACGCAAACGCAGTTTCAAAAAATTTACACAGCGATTCGCGACACACTTTTTGATGTGGAAAGAGGTTTGATATGACAGAATGGCGAAAAATTTTAGCGGACGTCGTGAATCGGCCAGTAATCCACGGCCGATTTTTAAACACACTGAGCCTACTCGAGTACATCGGCGCCCGAAAAATTATGAAAAGCCAGGAAGAGGCGCGAATCACGCCCCAAACACTGGCCCATATGACCGAAGAAATTCGGCACGCGCAAATTATAAAAAAGCTCGCGCTGAAAATTGGTGGTGACGGGGTAAAGACGTACGCCGAGGACAGCCTCATTTGCGGTTATGAGGCCCGCGCGTATATTCAAGCAATTGATTCGGCAGCCTCGTCGGTTGTTGGGCCGAAGAATTCGTGGATTAATTATTTATTAACTACGTTAGTGATTGAGGAGCGTGCCCAGGAGCTGTATCCGTTCTACGACGAGCTTTTGATTCCCCTAGGACTGGGTGGTCCTTTAAGAGCCATATTTCGTGAGGAAGAAGGCCATCTCGAACAAGTCATCACAGCGCTCAAAGAAAATGGCAGAATTACAGAAACACAGCTTGAGCTGGTTCGGCAGGAAGAACGGATTTACTTCACTGCATTTTTTGCAGCCGTTGCAGAGAGGATGCTGGAAGCGCCCAGCACCCTTTCTGAAAATAAGACTACGATTTTGTCTTGATAGTAAATGCGAGGTCGATGTTATTTTTAATAACTTTGTCTTTGGCTGATTTTACAAGATCAGGAACAAAAGATTTTGAATTATATTTCACATCAAACTTCGTGCGATCCAATTCAAGTTTACCACTGGCCATCATTACGGCACCGTCTTTTTTAACAGTGACTGGAATCTTTACGACGTCCGTTTTTCCACGGATGGTGGCTTTCCCTTCAAAGATTTGCTCCGTGGCGGATTTTGCAGTCACCTTAGTGATTACAAATTTAGCTTCTTTATGGTTTGCCACATCAAAAAAATCTGCAGACTTAAGATGACCCACTAACTTTGCATTCATGGCAGCGTCAGTTAAATCTGTATTCTTGATGGAATCCATATCAATCGTAAACTCACCACCGGTGATTTTATCGCCATCAACAGTTAAAAAACCATTGGATAAGGCAACAGTTCCCGAGTGCTTATCGCTTAAAAATTCTTTGCCACCAGTCCAATTAATTGTGCTGGCTGTGGTATCAATCATTTTTTGTGCAGGTGCCGCCAGGGCAACCGCTGGAACAAACGCTAATAGCGCGACTACTTTTTTAAACATTACTTTCTCCTTTTTATCTCTCTAACATCGAGAGGTTATTTTTTTAATGAATCACGAATTTCTCTCAAGAGGAGAACGTCCTCAGGAGTTGGTGCCGGGATCGGTGCCGACGCCGAAGCTTGTGGTGCTTTTTTCATCCGGTTCATCATTTTGATGACGGCGAAGAGGCAAAAAGCCACAATCACAAAATCAAGAACAGTCTGCAGAAAAAATCCATACCCGATGGCGACTTCGCCTTTGCCATCAGCACCTGCTTCAACGATGACTGCTTTTAAGCTCGTAAAGTCCACGCCGCCCATCAAAACGCCGATGATTGGCATTAAAATTTTATCGACCATGGAGGAAACAATCTTACCAAAAGCACCACCGATGATAACACCGACAGCAAGGTCCACGACATTGCCCTTCATCGCAAACTCTTTAAACTCTTTCACTACGCTCACGCTGACTCCTTGTTTAGTACTACGGCGAATATACTATGCTAGTATTTTCGTTGAAAGCAAGAAATGAGCTCGTTATAGTTGATATGCATATCCAGGAGGATTTCATGGTTCGATTTTTGTGTTTCAGTCTCGTGCTTATTGTTAGTTCATGTTCAATAAGTAAGCAGCCCAGCGTCAATTCGCAAAATATCAACGGAATGGAATTTTCCTCTCTGGTTTTACCAAACCAATTGGATGTGTTGATCGTGTCTGATGCGCGATTTAAAAAATCGTCTGCGGCCATGGCCGTCGCGGTGGGCTCCCTCGAGGATCCAGAGAACGCCCAGGGGATGGCGCATTATCTCGAGCACATGTTATTTTTGGGCACCAAAGAATTTCCAAAATCAGACGAGTACTCAACCTTTATGGAAACCAACGGTGGTTGGGACAACGCCTACACCTCCGATGAAGTAACCAACTACATGTTCGAAGTGGACAACCAAGCCATTGATGGGGCTCTCCATCGGTTTTCTCGGTTTTTTAGTTCGCCACTTTTTGATGCTACGTATCTTGAGCGGGAAAAAAATGCGGTGAATAGCGAATTCGAAAAAAACATCAAACAAGATGGCTGGCGTGTGGACCGGTATATTAACACTCTCGCTGGGCAAAACCACCCGTACCGAAAATTTAGTACAGGGAACGTCAAAACACTGAAGTCTGTCAATCGGGACAACGTGATTACTTTTTATAAAAAATACTACTCGGCGAACAATATGAAGCTAGTGGTCATGAGCTCACTTCCGACCAAGGAAATCCGCGCGCAGGTTACAAAGTATTTTTCCGATGTTCCCAATTTTAATACGACCAAACCGGTTTATGAAGACGCATATTTCGATGCGAAAATTCAGCAACATTTGCACTTTATTAAAACCATTAACGATAAAGAGGAAATGACGATTCTATTCAATGTTCCCGATGAGACGAAATTTTGGAAAACAAAGCCTTTGGCCATTGTTAGCAAGCTTTTGGGTGATGAGGGACCAGGTTCAGTGTTATCGGTTTTGAAAAAGGAGGGCTTAGCTCTCGAAATGGCCGTGAGTCAAGATTTCTGGCGCACACTTTCTGTGGATGTAACACTCACCCCAAAGGGTCGAAAGCAGTACCAAAGAGTTCTCTCTGTGATCGAAAAGTACATGCAACATATGCGCGAGCAAAAATATCCTGAATATATTTTTAAAGATGAAAGCGCTGTGCGCAAAATCGCCTTGGACAATCTGGAGCCGTCGTCTTCGGGTCAGCGGGCAGCAAGTTTTGCAAAAAGCCTTATCGACTTTCCGGCTAAGGATTTTTTAGCGAGAAACTATCTTATTCAAGAATATTCTCCCAAAGATTTTCAATTATTTTTAGATATGTTGGATTTTAAAAAAGCACACGTTCTTATCCTCGGTAAAAACGAAAAGACCAATCGCAAAGAGTCGATCTTTGGCGTTGAGTATCAGCAGGCAAAACTTGAGTTTCCGGTTCTAAAAACTGAGTTGGCTTTAAAATACCCAGAGGAAAATAAATATATTCCCACTGATTTTTCTTTGATTGCCGGGAAACGCCTGGTCGCCGAGCCACAGACGAAAAAAACACCCTCTGGCACCGAAATCTTCGTGCGCACGGACACCGAACTGGGTGTGGCTAAATCCACCATTCGATTTACAATTCAAGGAGCCGCCGCCACAACGGCCCGCGAGGCGGCGTTGTTGGCTCTCTTTGTTATGGGCAAGGAAGAGGAGCTTCGTGAGTGGTCCTATCCAATCTCCGAAGCTGGAGCACGCTTTGATATAAGCTCTGGCGAAATTCCCCGCGAAATGGTGATTACGGTTTCGGGGTATAGCCAAAGATTAAAGGAAATATTTCGCGACGGAGTGGGCAGCGCCAGCACCAATCGTCAACTGCAAGTCATGAACATTAACAAAGCCACTTTTGAAGATATGAAACTGCGCTTTGTCCGCGATCTTTCAAATCTCGAAGAGGCCGTGGCCGCCAATCGTTTGGGTGTCGAAGTTAGACACATGCAAAATGCCCAGTCTATCCATTGGAAAGAGCTTTTAAAAGAAGTTCGCAAGGCACGCATCGACGACGTGAAGGCTTTTGCTAAAAAGTTTTTTTCGAAAATCTCTGTTCGCGCCATAGCCTACGGAAACATCGACTTGCAAACCGTTGAGGGCATGCTGAGCTTGTTGCCGCTGGCAGAGGGGGAGCTAGAAAAAATAAAATACCGAGTTGTGCCAGGTCAAAAAACCTATTCGGGTCCGATCAAGGGTCAGAATAACAACCATGCGATGATCACGATGTACAACATGGCGCCGTGGTCCGTGGAAAATCACGCGCGAGTTCTTGTGCTGAGTCAGCTTGTGTCTCAACCCTATTTTTCCGAGCTAAGAACAAATCAGCAGCTGGGTTACGTGGCTCGCGCTGGCGGCGTTCATCAAAGTGGCTTTGTTGGGTTGAGCTCAATGTTGCAATCGCCGAAGGTTGCGTCGGTAACGTTGCAAGAAAAGTCCCATGCGTTTTTAGTGCAGTTCTTGCAACAAAAAATAGGAACTTTGACGGATGCGGAGTTGAAGCCGATTTTAAGCTCCATCGAAAATGAACTTTTAATGCAGCCAACCACTCTTCCCGAGCGTGAAGCTGAGTTTTTTCAGGCAGCGGTAAAATACGAAGGGCGCTTTACGATTCGCAAAGACATCGCGGCGGCGGTCAAAAAAATCAACGCCCAGCAAATGAAGGAGTTTATCCAGGCGCACTTTTTAATACAAAAGCCTGCCACGGTATCACTTTTTTATTTTGGAACTGGAACAAATCTGGACAAGAAAAAGTTACCGGGCAATATTTTTGAAAAGACGGGCGACGTGGCATGGGACGTAGTAAATCCCTACGTGCGCTAAGTTTTAATCAAATTAAATCACACAGGCGCGATGGCTTGCGCCTGCATAAATGAGTACAGAAAAACAGCGTTGGGATTTTTCTGCGCTTTTTTGAGTTCTAGCATTCCAGCATCCACAACTTCTTGTGTAACGTAGCCCGCTTTCACCAACTGATCGGCCGCACTCAAAAGCAACTCAGCCCAGTACTCAATAATTTTTCGCCGCTTCTCGGGCTGTCTGTTATCTAAGTGCCAGGTAATAACCTCGGTTTTTATCTTCTGAAACCCCACGGCGGATAAAAAGTTGCCAAGCTTTGCACCTACGAAGGGATCCCCGGCGCCATCGAATTGATAGTCGTTAAAAGCCATCCAGTATTTCCATAAATTTGGAGAGTAGGGATCAAGAAAAAATGAAGAGTTCACAACTTCGGTGATATAAACCACGCCGCCGGGGCGCAAAACACGGCGAACTTCGTTCAAGATTTGCAATGGATCTGGTACATGCTCCAGAACCCAACATAAAAAAGCCCCATCAAAAGAGTGCGCAGTAAAATCCATGTTCTGTGCGTCCATTTTTTGGATCGTATAGCGTCCTTTAGCAAGAGGCTGCTGTTCGAGACTGGCCTGCGCGGCGACCAACTGTTCTTCATTGAGGTCGATCCCCGTTATTTTGATTTGTGGAAAACGACGTAGGATAATGGAGGTTTGAGCCCCAACGCCGCAACCCACCTCTAGGAGGTTGCGAACTTCGGTTAAATCGACGTTCTTGTAAACCGTGTGTTCTGCAAATTCTGCCTGTCGACGTAAACGATCTTGTTCGAGGGGGGAGTAACCATGGAGGTAGGGAAGAGAATTTTGGTCTTTTTTGGCCATGGGTTATTTTTAAAGGAGAATGGCCGACGCTGCAACTAAAAGAAACATGGGTCACGAACGACCCATGTTTTTGCCCTTAAAAGCGATTAAGCGTTTTCAGCGGGCGCCGCTTCGGCAGGGGCTTCTTTTTTCTTAGGAGGAGCTTTAAACAAGCCTTCTTTGGTAAGAATCTCAATTTTTTTCTCTGCGTTGATCCACTTGTTGTTATGGGCATCTAAAACGCAATAACGGCCACTCGATTTTTTGAATACTTTGTATTCTTTTGTCTCTTTAACCTTTTCCATTTTTACTCCTTAATGGGTTTGAGGCTCGGACTAGAACCCACCAAACGAGTCTTCGTCAAGGCCTTAACGGCGAGAATAAGAAAGACAGCGATATAGCAAAGCAAACCGACTTGGATTACAAAGGCAAAGCCAAAAGTCTCAGACAAGTTGGGGGCGTGTAGACCGGCTAAAGTTCCTCCGATTCCGTTGAAAGCCCAAGCCCAGGGAATGAGTTGAGGTTCGTTTTCGGCGATATCGGTGAGTGCAGGAGCGAACTGATTGCCCATCAAGAATCCAAGGGGAAAAATCACAGCAAAAACAGATAGAATTCTCGCTAAAAAGCTGAGGCCCAGTATATTTTGCAAGATCAGACTATGAGTAAAGTAAAATACTGAAAGTAATAAAATGAGGGCGGCCAAAAGCCAAAAAGTAGAATTCTTGGTATGAAATCGGCTGGAATAGAGACTGCCGATTCCTGTGGAAAGGATAAGACCTGCTACGGCGATCGCAGTTGTCCAGCCGGCTGTTTCTAAAGCGATGGAAACCACATGAACAATGCCCATTTCAATAAACATAAAGCCAAGTCCTATAAAAGAAAAAAGGAGAGATGACGAAACGACCGACGAGCTCCAAGGCGAAGGACCCCATATGATAAGGGGTCCAAATGTTGTGATTATGGCGAAGAGAGACAACGCAAAAACAAACATCAGAGGATACCACTTTTTAATGCTACGCGAAGTTATGCCCTGGAAAACATACTTCCATTCCTCTAGATCAAGCCATTTAAAATGATTACCTAAAAATAAAGAGTACGGAGTGTCATCGGTGCTTACAGAAAACCTCAGATTGTGGGGGCGACCGATTTCTTGAATTGTCTGGGATAGATTCGAGGTATGTAAAACTTTATAATACGGCCAATTGCTGTCCTCGGGCATTGAAGGATCGTAAATAACTTTAAAACTCAAAGTTTTTGAAACTCGTCGTACGTCTTCAATATTTTTTGCTGTAAACCCATCGGGTTTTATTAAGGCGAAATTTTCATCGGCAAGATGTAGCCAGTTATTATTTCGGGTAGGATCGTGCACTATCATGACTGTGCTCTCAATATTTTTTATACCGATCTCTTCGAAAGCGGTTCGAAGGGTCGAAAGTAGATTAACCTTGTTGGAATTCATAACGGCGATAAGCCCGTCTGGGTTTAAACGCTTTACGATGCTTTTGAACGCCTCGGTCGTAAACATAAACTGTGCTGTATGTCCCACGGCACCTGTAACGTAAGCGATAGTCGAGCCGCTCCAGGAAAGCAGTATAAGATCAAATTTTTTGTCAGTACTTTCTAAGTAAGCGCGAGCCTCTGTAATTTCCATGTGCACGTTGGGCTTATTAAAAAAGCTTTCTAGATTAAAAGATTTATCTTCGAGAGCTCGCTCGACGAGCTTTGGGTTTAATTCGATGCCGGTAAAATCACCTTTGCCTTGAGAATATCTGTAAAGATCAATCATGTCGCGAGCAGCGCCCGCAAATAAAACCAGCGAGCTTTCGGGCGTTTTGTGGGCATTTAAAAGGGGAGCAAGTTTGTCACTGAAATCGCTTTTTAAACTTTCATCAAACGGATAAACATAAGCATGTCCGTATCCGTTCCCAATGACCATAATTCGCGCTTCCCAACCAGGTTTATTGACTTGTAGGTACGTTGTCCGTGAATAACTCGTCCAATCGTGCCAGAGTTCGGTCACTTTTTTTGACTGATCGTAATTTCTAGCCATCACATTCAATTGCGGGCGTGGTTCAAGATGCCCAGTCTTCAAGCCAAAAATCGTTAAAACCATAATTATTAAACTTCCAGCGATATTAGTGCGAGTTCGCAGTTTTGCATCAATAGTGACAGGGAGTATGCAAAAACCCAGCATAAGGAGTACACAACTCGAATAACCGCCCCAATAATCCACAGACAGCACGGCTAGCACGCACCCTGCAGCCCCGCATATCAATTCAAGAGCGTAAACCTTGGACACTTTATCGGTCGGAATAATTTGAAAGGTGTATCCGATTAAAACCGAAAATAAAAAGAACGGGACCGAAGACAGCGCTCCCAGCAGCGGGGTCCATAGAGCACTTATTTGCAGAATAGCAGCCGCCGTTCCCTCCTTGCCCCCTACGATCATCATTTCTTCGATTTGCAAATTAAAAAAGCGTGATACCCAATGGCCTGCAAACAAAACGGTCAAAATCGAAGTTGGAAATAACAGGAAAAATTTTTCCGGTCGTATCTGAGTTTTAGGTCGCACAGCGAGGTACACCCCACCGGCAGAGAGTCCGATCATCGCGATACCGAGAACCAAATAGGTGTATTCTGGATTAAAGAAAAAGGCGAGCCAGATGGATAGAAATATCTCGAACATAAACAAAGCAATTGCGGAAGTTGCAATAAAAACCATTATTAGCCAACCTTATATTCTGAGAGAAGTTGGCGAAAGGCATCGGGAATAAGGTTAAAAAAATCGTTCTTCCGAACCAAATCGAATTTCTTTGTCTCCGTAAGAAACTCTCTCCAGAGTACTAGATCTTCGGGGCCCTGAATCCATTGGATCAAATTTTTGTAATGGTGGCCGGGAAGTTGGCTATATTTTTTGATTAAGGCTTGTTTTATTTGTTGAGGAAGAATTTGCACCGATAAATGCTTGGGCGAATCGAGAAAATTGAGTCCCAGTGAAACCCCCTTGAGTGCGCACCACTCAACAAGTTTTTCGATTTCAAAGATATTATAGATTTGGACTGTGCAGACATCCTTTAAAAAAGCGTTTGGGAGTTTTTCCTTGATCTGGTCAATCGTGGCGTTTGTTTTTTCCCACTTTGAGGGAGGGCGAATGTACTCGTTGATTTCGGCGTAACCATCGATACTGCAATCGATAACGACCTTTTTGAACTGAGCAGCCCGGTTGATAAAACGGTCATCAAAAAAGGAAAGATTTGTGCTCCATCGAACTGTCATGTTTTTTGCGGCGTCGGTTTCAATGGCGAAGTCGAGAAGAGAAAGGTGCGATTCGATGAGGGTGGGTTCCCCACCTAAAAAATAAACCTCTTCCGCAAAAGGAATTATAAGTTTTAGCTCGTTGTAGAAGTCAGGATACTTTAGCAGGTCACCCGTTGCTTTCGAATAAGCCAGCCCCGCCTCCCTTTCCTCCCAACCTTGCGAAATCGATTCCATCATCAGTGCTGTGCTGGTCACTGAATCACACATACGGCATTTTAAGTTGCAATGACTGCCCAGCTTAATATCCCAGGAGAGGGGTTGAAAAGCGACTGAGTCCGTTTTTAATCTTTCCAACGTTTTTTCAAGGTAACGGTTTCCGTCGTGGAGTCTTTTACTTTGTAATCCCAAAGACTCCAGCTTCCAGCATAAGCTACAGCGTTCATCTTTAATGCCCTTTAACAAATTGCTGCGAAGAGACTGCATGTATTCCGAATGAAAGGCGTCTTTAAAAGTATGGCCTTTGAGAATATCCAAAGGCTCTCCCTGATTGTCGCAAACAACGCCCTCTGAGTGGCAGCAGGCTTTGATTTTCCCATCCATTCGATTGCAAATATGGATAAAGGGCAACGTACAGAAGGTTTTTTCGTTTGCGACTAAAGACATCTCTGGATAATCATATTTTCTTTTTTTTTGAGCAATCGGAGATCGCACATAATGCGAGGCGTTCTTGTTGATGGTTGGTGTAATAGGTAAGAGTCTGTATCCTTTAAACAGGAAATAGCATGCGATCCGAATTTTTAAAATTTACCAATGATTCCTTACGAAAATCCAAGGTCGTTTTTGTCGTCTGGGACACCTACGCCGACGGTCGTCGAGCAGATGCGCAGATGATTGAGCTGTGCTTCTCATTAATCCAGGTGCATCTGTACTTTATGATCGACGGGCAAGACCACAAAGTGCACTTGCACCAAAGTGGCGGTCACACTTTTGAGAGAATCCGTAGTTTAGGCTACCAATATGTTGTCTGCCTCCCTCCAAATACGCTCATCAAATGCGAAGGCTCCGTGGAGGAGTTGCTTTCACAAGCTCAGCAAGAACCTGAGCAGTTTTGCTATGCTTATGAGGAGCTGCACAAACTCAGCGGAATGATTCTCCTAAATTTACAAAAATGCGAACCAGAGAAGATCGATGAGCTTCTTAAAACAAAGCGAGCTTCAAGCTTAGAGTTTGAGTTTCCGTGCAGCCGTGTGAAGCCACCGTCAAGAGTGATCTATTCGTATACAGCTGAGCTAGCAGCTTTTGGGTTGCAGCAGGTCATTGCCCAAGAACAGGCGACTCTCCAGGAACATTTGCAAGAGGGGTTTAATGTCTGCTTTGTTTTTAATACAGAATCTTACGATGATGTTGATAAATTGGGTTGTTTGTCCCGCACCCAGCACGTTGTGGGATTTGCATCTGGATTTAAGCTAAATCAAATCGCCTGGAAAAATAAAGAGACCTGTCAGCGAGTGACTTTTATTGATCTCAACGAGAACTCGATAACATTGAAAGAAAAAATGTATTTGCAATGGGATGGATACGACCTTCCAAGGTGGTTCCAGACGCACGTTGATAATTCGTCTGCGTTTTACGAAAAAACCCCAGACCACTTTCAAAAAAGCTGGGAGAGAGAACTTTCGTTGTGGGGAGGACAAGAGAAATTCGCAGAGCACTGGCGCTGGTTTAGAACCCTACCAGTCGATTTTCAAAAGATAGACTTACTCTCCGAGCCAGAAAAGTTGAAATTAATACTGCAGCAAAGAACGAATACTTTATTATGGTACAGTAACCTTTGGAACAACGAATACGTGGCACATATCTATGGAGTGAGGCAACTGGCCCAACAACAACTGCAGTGGCTAGAAAAAACCATGCCCAGTGAAACCCCCGTTGTCTTATTACAAGATCCAGTGCGAATAGGGTCAAAAAAAATTCACTTGAGTGGATATGATTCAAACACCGTTAAAAAGATTCTAAGAGAGCAACTTTCTCATTTTTAAATACTGCAAATTAAACCAGCGACGCAAGGGATGGGTTTTTTCGTAGGTGTGCAGCAATTTTTTTAAATAGTCTTTATGATGTTTTCCATGCAAACACTCCACTGTGATATGAAACCGATCTTCATCTGATTGATTCCACACCGAATGCCGATTCGACAGATCCACAAGGTAAAACCCGCCGGCTTTTATGGGTATGGTTCCGTAGCCTTCTATGCCAAAGTGGCAGTTTTTTGGAGCATTGAGAGCGATGGTCAAAGGGCCAAGACTTTTAGTGTCTCGGTCACGATGGGGCCCCACGTAACCACCAGGTTCCACGAGCATAAAGCGAATACGTTTGTATGTTTCGGCAGGGAATATACGTTTAAAATAATGAACAGAAACAGGACAGAGTTTTTCGATTTCAGTCCAGTCATAATTTGCCTCATCTTCCGACAAGTTGTAGTCAGAGTGACACATTGTTTTTTGAGCGGAGATGCCGTGGAGGCAGATGGATTTCCAACCCTTGTGAAGGTTGGCTTCGCGGTGCTCAACAAAAAGGTGTTTAATATTTTTCGCTTCTTGCAGAATTTCCTCAACAGGAAAATCCTCCATAAAAAACTCGAACCAGGGCATCTGCGACGGTGGCTTTAATTTAAGAGTCTCGTCAAACGGTAAGTCTACAAACGACGATCGAGACGGCTTTTTATTTAAAAAGAATTCCCCGACCTGTTCAATGGGAGTCATTGAGTTCCCTTGTTAAATCAGCACAATAGAAAAAGACAAGCAGCAGACTTATTAAAAGATAAAACCACTCTAAATAAATAGATACATTTCCATATCTCAAAACCCCTAAACTGAAAGCCATAAGAAAAAAAAGACATATATAAACCACGTACGTGTGATTCGAGAAAATACACTTCAGTTTGTCCAACCCTCGGATTGTAAGTTGCGGAGCGAGACTAACCCAAATATGCACAAAAAAGTAGCTAAATTGAATCCAATTCGAGAAAGCAAAGGTTTCTTTCCAAACATAATAGAGGCTTACGCAAGAAAATAGTCTCAACAAAAGGCTCGAGGGAAAAAGGGCCACCAAAAAATGACTCACCCAAAAAGAAGTCATCAGAAAACTGAGAATTTTCCAATCGAAAGACAATTGCGCCAGATTTCTCCAGTTAACTACGGTGGCCAAGTGCGCATGCCCCGCCAACAGAGAAAAGTAAACCGATAAAAATAAATTGGCTTTGGTTTTAAATTCCATATTTAGGAAATCTTTCTAGCCAAGCAAAGGGCGGTAGCCGAAGTATATGTTTAAAAATTATAAAAGCATTTTTCTGACGGTCGAAGGGTGAGACCAAGAAAACGAGGGCCACGGGAGCTGCCATGGCTGAAAAGTTGACGCCAAAAAATAAAAAAGTCCCCAAATGAAAGACAAGGCGCAAGACGCCGAAGGCTGGATGCAAGTTAAGCCGAAAGACAAAATAAAAAGATACAAGGTGAATCCAAATCGTTGCCAGATAAGAAACAAAGCTGAGCCAAGGATATTTGTAAAATGCATCACGCCAAGGGGCAAACTGGTGATAGAAAATCGCCTCTCTTGCCGAAATGTTCGTGAGAATCCACTGATCCAATTGGCACTGAAGAGTGGACTCGACGGCGCAGCGAAGAATGCTTGTCACCTTCCACAGACCACTCATGGTATAAAACGTACAGATTATGAGTTGGATAAACCAAACAGAAAGCAAAATTTTATGGCGATGGATTCTTTTCCTCGTCGCGAGCGGGCCCGGGCGTGAAAGTGGCAGCAAGCAGAGGAGCATCGACATCCAAAGAAAAGCGTGATGATTATTACTAAAATGTCCGTCAGAATTAATGGTAGCGATCATAAAAAAAACGGAAAGAGCCTGAATCGAACGAAAGAAGCGGTTTTCAAAGAAAAAAAACGATAAAAGCGAGCTCGTGATCCACAACCAGAGAATCGGAGGCACGAAATAGTGCAACTTTTCGGGTCCTAAATTGCCAAATACCCAAAGCGGTCTATAAAAGATTTTATCAGCGTAAAGATCAATAAAGTTATTATACGAGCTCACAGCGATAACAAAAGAGTAGCCGTAAAATGCACGGATCAGAAAAAGTGATTTCAAAAAGTTTGTAGAGTGGGCAGCGAAAAGACCCTCATGAGGATAAAAAAAAGCTTGGCCTCTTAATGATCGCACAATTCTTTTAAGATACTTATTTGCGCGATTCATGTTTTCCTAAAAACGTCTCTTTGATGAGCTCATTTTTCCAAAAAAAGTCTATCGGGTTAAAGGTCTGCTCACTAATTTCCCAAACGACCACTTCGTGCGGATGATCTGCGGTAAAAAGCCGATCAAACTCAGAGATGACATAGGTTCGCGAACGGTCGTCGGCCGCATAGTCTTGTAATTTTTTGGCAAAGTCATAAATTTTTATTCTGGGAAATGATTTTTCTACGAAAACTGATCCTTTTTTTGGGGGATCGAACTTCGTCGTATCTATTTGATGAATATAGATTTCATGGTTTACAAGATATTTATCTGGCTGCGTATGAAAGATTCTCCAAGTGTAAGCGGGATATAGATTAATGCTGCCAGTGGCGAGTTCAAAAAATAGGGAGAAAATCAATTGGCCGGTAACAAACAAAATCATAGAATATTTAATCTTTTTAAGTTCTTTCATGAAATGGCCTAACAAAAGACATCATTGATATCGACACCGAAGCCAGGAACTTTAAAGCCCTCAACCACGTCTTCGCCGTAGACGGTAATTTTTAAGTTATTTGTCTTCGAGAGTCGAAAAAGTGAATTCATAAAGATAACGCCTGAGGTACGCAATGCGTCCATGTTCCAATGGAGCATAGCCAAGCTTGGCGTGTAGTTGAAGCAGTTGCTGTACCAAAGGGCGATGTGCAGATTTTTATATTTTTCTAATTCGGCCATCAAAACATCGGCGGAATTCACGATATTCGTATGGATGAAGGTTTTTTTAAGGGGCTTAATCTGGTTGAATGTTTTCAAAAAAAGAGCTTCGCTTCCCCAAATTTCCAACTCTTGTTCCCATTTGGTGGAAAACTGCTCTCTATCCACAGTCAAAAGTTTATTTTCTAAAATCTCGGGCCGACGATTTTCAAGATCCCTCCAAAAAGAGGAAAAGTCTTTTCCATCCCAGTGAGCATAGAATTCTTTTTTAATCTCGAGCATACTTTGATTGACGTCAAAATATATAAACTGGGCGTTTTCATTGAGCTGGTGCCTTTGAGTGAGATGCATATCCATTTGTCCAGCAGGCAAGCCCAAATACAAATCAAATTTTTTGATACGTCCTTCTTGGTAGGGGGAGCGAGCTTGTTCCGTGTTAAATAAGAAGATTTTCTTATCGAGCCCGTAGGCTTCCATATGAAGTTCTTCAAAAACGTCCTCTTGGTGATGGCTGAGCTGGTTCTTTGCTCTCAAAGTTTCCAAAGGTTGCTGAAAGTCGTCAAATCTTTCGATAAGGGCCGCTTGGTTTTGTTCGGGGTATAAAAACTGTTTTTTTGCTCGTAGGTCGCTAGGAAAATTGACCACTTCGTAATTTGCACACAAAGCGGACCGTATCCAATTCCAACCAAAAATTTGCGGATTGAAAATCTTCTCGCCAGGTCCTTTGCGCAAAAACATTGGCGTGTAATCATCGTGCACATTTTCAGGGCTCCGATCGACCACAGGTAAGTTTTGTGAGTGAGTGGGGCCTCCAAAATGCGGACGACCCAATTTTTCCCATAATTCTACATTAATAAAAAACGCCTGCGGATGCAGTCCAAACCATCGTTCGCCGCGATCAAGAAGGTGTCCGACTAAAAAAACATTTGTTGAAAGCGCTTTTAAAAACGTTCGAGCTCGCGAATAGAACTGATCTTTCAAGATTGTCCCTGGCGTACAAACAAACGCCCACTGAGTGCCCATATCAGAGCAACGAGTCAGTAGATCTGAAAGCTGAACTCCCGAAGTGAGGCGATGGTGTCGATTTGCCTTAAGTCGCATAAAATGCTCAGTGATATTTGTGCAATGATTAAAAAGCGTAGGGTTTGAAATTTCGGAATTGTATTTCCAAAGGATATTGGCGAAAGCGGTAGGGTCTGATTTTTTTTCGCTAACAAGCGGAGCTTCCACAGCCAACTGTCGACGCTGACCACTGACACTTTCGGCGATTTTATTATAATATTTAGCGCCATAGCGTCCATGCAGAATAAGATGCACGCGGGTTTCTTTCGAAAAGTTCCATACGCCGTGCTGGTTGGAGATATCGACGGCATACCCGCTGCCGGGTTCAAAAGGGACAGTCCCCCAATTTTTAAAAACCCAGTAGCATGAGCTGGGCATGTTTAAAGCAATGTTCAGTGGACCTAAAGACTTATTATGGTCATCGCGATCTTGATGGAAGTGAATTCGACCGCCGGGCTCAAGATACATAAAGCGAACTCTGTAAAACTTCTCGAAATACCCAGTATCCAAAAGCTCCTGCAAAAACCGCTTTGCCTCTGGACATCGATTGACGATCTCTGTCCACCGATACGGCGTCTCAAGTTCTGATGCGTAGCCATATCGATCAGACGACAGCGTTTTATCTGAGTCAATGCCGTGCAAGCACAGGCTCTTCCAACCGTAATTGTCTTTTGAGCGATGGCTCACGGCCTGAGGCTCGAGCGCCAAGGCTTCGGATAACATTTGCTGATGGTCAAAGGCGGGCAGAGGAAGCTTTAAAAACGGAATGTGCAATTTCTTGTGAAGTTCTTGACCAGAAATTCCAGCGGCAAAAAGCTTTACACGGCCCCTTATAAAGGCCTGTGTCGTAGAGTTTAGCTTTGAGTAGGTATCCACCACGAATTGTTCGTTGGCGGAATCATTCAGAATTTCTGGCATTGACGTCTTCCCCGTGTTTCAGTGAAAAATAGTAGAGCGATTTTGAAAAAAATGATATCCAAATTTAAGGGGGAAATCCTTGCTCAGTCAGTTTTCGTTAAACCCAAACCTGAAGAACCCCTTCGTCGAGTACGATTTGACTCCCTCAGACATTTTGGCGCCGAGTCGAGATCTGATCGAAAGCTTACAAAATAACTTCGAAGACGGAAAAATTCTTGTCATTGAGGGGTTGGTTCCAGATTCGTTAGATTACTTTTTGGATCAACCGGCAGTGCAATTTCCCGAATGGGTTCCTCCGGTGGAAGACCACGAAATTTTAAACGACAACATCAATGCGACCCACTCCTTTTGGCCGTTTTATCCTGATGAGCCAACGATTCGCCGTTTTCAGCATCACCTGCGGCGCTTCCAGGAGAGTTGGGAGCCGTTGCAAAAAAACCTGTTCCCTCGCTATGAATATAAAAAGCGCTACTGGAGCTGGCGTATGAATCAAATGGAACTGGGCTACCTTCATCTTGACGTACCACCTGTGTATTCTGAGCACCAAATGCGAAGTTTTATGAATTTGAGTCGTAGACCGCGAATTATCGACGTGGGACCTACTTTAGAAAGTCTAATAGCAAAATATTATGGCTCCGAAAAACTACATGAGCTAAGTCACCTTAATGCGACAGACTATTTACAGGAAATTAAGAACCGTCTCTTCAAAAAACTAAAGTTCGAGGACCAACATCTGCCCCGTCATGTTTTGCGCCTCGCCCCGGGCGCTATTTGGATCAGCCATTCGTCTCTTATCACACACGGAATTGTCTACGGCGAGAAAACTGTCTGTCTAGAAACACGAATACCGACCGATCAAATTCGTAAAAAAGAACGCTCCTTTAACAGAATTTTAGAAGATGTTAAGCACCAACGAGCTTCGAAGACCGAAGATTTTAAGGTGTATGAATCGTTTTTTCGTTAATTTGAAATAAAGGTGTCAGCTCGGGAACAACCTTGAGCAACGACGTCCCGCGCATTCTGTCGAGCTCCGTATTAAACTCGCAAAACTGCGAAACTAATAAAGACTTTTTTTCGGAGCTAAAAACTTCTTTTTTCAAACTCGCGCGAATCAACTGTTTTCCCGAGTCACCCAATAGGCGCCGACCAGAATGGTGGGGGCCCTCAAGGATTCTAGAATTTTCCAGTCTTTGCAGAGCGAGTTCTTTCATTCTCTGCGGTAAAATTTGAAAGTTAAGGTAAGCTGGACGTACAACAGCATTCGAAAAAGTGATTTCGTCGTGCGGCTGATAGACTTTTTCAAACCAGTCCCAGAGTTCATCAAGCTTAAATATATTATAAATGGAAACCGCCGCGGTAAACATCACAGTCAGTTGCGGAATTTTGCGAAACTGAAGCAAATTTCTCTCAAGCTCTTCGATTGAAAATTTATCGCCGCCGCGGATGTAACGATAAAGCTCTCCCGCGCCGTCGACACTCACGTATAAGTCGATCTGTTTAAAGTGAGACATCAGCTTGAGCAACTGTGGAGAGACCATGGTGCCGTTGGTAGAGATATCCAAAATAACCTGTGGTGCGATCTGCCATTCCACAAGTTGCTCAAGCACCTTTATTCCTTCCGCTTCGAGCAAAGGTTCTCCTCCACGAAGGGCCACATACTGTAAATTCTTAAAAAGTTCACGATTGCTAAAGATTTTTAAAATACTTTGCAGCTCGATTTTTTCTGCTCGCAGACCCTCAGGTCTGTTGAGACGCGAGCCAAATTTTTGCACCAATTCTCGATCTTCGGCAAGCCACGACGTCGACGAAACCGAATTACACATGCGGCACTTTAAATTGCATTTATTTGAGAGATTTAGATCGAGGTATTGCAGATTTATCTCTCCATCATTTTTTTGTGGCAGTTCTAAATTAAATCTGCGAAGGGTGTGTTCGAAAAATATCCGTCGAGAATGGCCAAGGGTGCTTTCCTTGGTGGCGCAGTTCACGCAAGCTGTGGCAAATTTTTGCTGCTGCATTTCTGTGCGCAGGGTTCGAAATTCACCACCAGATAGAATTTCTTCAAGGGACTGGGTTAAAATATTGCCGTAAGATTTTGCGTACTGCGCATCTGGGCCCACATCACCATTTGGTTTAACGGACAACGCAAGCCAGGGAGCTAAACAGGGGTGAGAGTTATGATCAAGAGGTGTAATCTTCAAGCCCCCCGGTGCGGCGAATGTCGAGCGTAACACAATGAATGGCACCATCCCAAAAATACTGATGACGAAAGTTCCAGGGAATGGCTTCGACTCCATGGTGTTTTAATTGGTCGAAAACAGTCTTGTTGTAGCCATTGGTGATGACACATTTTTCAGAAACACTAAACATATTTACATCAAAAACCGTTTCATCCACGTAACCGATCCATTCTTTAAGCCACTGTTGAACAAAGTCTTTGTAAAAGCGTTGTTTTTTAATCTTTTGAAAGTATTCAGGAAATGGATTGGGGCTGTTTACCTGAATGATGTCCCACTTGGAGAGGGCTGCTGGAATATGTTTTGGACTCCAAGTAATTACGAGGCCGGGTTTTAGGAGAGCAATCTTTCCGTCGAGATGACCCGCGCACGGCGCCGCATGAAAACGGTAAGTGTCTCCCAACTCTTGTTGCAGCCACTTGATTCCGCTGGAAGTGCCTTTTCCTTTTTCGCTCCACTCGCCTTCACCAGGTTGACTGTAAAAAATGTCTTTCCCACACTTCAAAAGATTCGCGGCATGAAATAGAATTTTTTTATCCTCGAAAAGATCATAAGTCTTTGGGTGTTCGGTAAAAAACGGGGCGGGCATGGACGTCCAGCGAGCACCTTGGTCAAAATACTCTTTAAAGAGAGAATAGTACGCCCAGTTTTCCAAATAGCGATTGGCGCTCTTTGTGTACGTTTGGATCAATTGATTTCCGGCCACGACTACAGTGTCTCTCGGCATCAGCGGATGATTTGGAAAGGTAAAATTAAATAGGTTGAAATCCAGTGTTCTAGCTTCACCATTCGAGGTTCCCAATTCAAACAAGGTGGATGGGCGCCGAACTTTTACGCCAAAGCTCTCAAATAGCCCAACGAGCTTTTGTAGATCCTCTTCGGTTTCACTCAGAATGCGATCGATCCCATCACGCAACTCGCTATCGTGGGAGTAAGCAAAGGAACCGGGAGGATACGCTTGGCCGACGAGAACTTCCTCCAGCGGCTGAAATTCCGAATAAGTGGAGACGGGGCAGTTCGCGATCATGGTGAAAGCGCATTCGTTGCGGCGGGCCCAGTCAAGTAACGTTGGTAGTAATCCGCTCTTTTACCAACCACCTCGTTATAATAATCGCGGGGCCAATGATCATAGTAGCCACGGGTTTTGAGCTCGTTGGATGCCGCAACAAGAACCGAAAGTCGCTGGATCATAAAGATAAGAAACTGCCCATGATTCAACGAAAAACCATCGATGATCTCAGGGAGTGCAGGATGATCGTAAAGAGTCCAAAGATCCTGACTGTAATATTTTTCGCGCAAGTTCGAAACGATGATTTGCACATCAGTGGGGTTACAATTTTGCCAATCAGTCACAGCGAGAATAGATATTTCCGTTGTGCTGTCCTTATGAAAGTCGCGCAGCTGCTGGTTGAGGGCACCTTCGTAAGTTTGTGAAGAAACTTCGACAAGCTGAATTTTATTTTTTAAAAAAGCATCGCGCGCAAACGGGCAAGGAGGAATGTTACCTAGAAAAGAGACGGGTGAAGAAAGTTTTGTCTCAATCCAAATTCTGATAGAATTATTTAAATCCAAATCCGTCCCCACCGGTTGAAAAGTAACAACAGTATGCTAATTTAAGTCCCATGATAAGATCACCAGAACAACGCTTGACCTCGAGCGTTACTGAGCCACTCAACGAGCGCCTCCTTACTAAAACAGGTAACGCTGTTTATAACGATGATGTTCGAGTGTTCCTCGGCAAAAATATTGCAAACTGGTTTTCCGACGAAGTGCAGTTTGGCTCCATGGTGGACACCGAGGGCTATATTTGCGAAATGAAGAAGTGGATTCGTTCAAGCCACGCGTGTTCTGTTCTTGGTCTTGAAGACTTTGAGGTGGCCTGCGTTAGTCTCGGCGTCACCCAAGCTCTGGATCAATTTCATTATGATATTTTACAAAGTGGGCGTCGCTTGCGCATGTTGCGAGGCGAGTACCCTTACCACCGTGATGTGCACCCATTCTGCATCGAAAAAGATTTTATTGATGATGCGCCTCTCACTCCAGGGGATGCGGTGATCATCAGTTATCCTTTCAGTGCCAGCGGAAACGAACCACCGCGGCTCACTGAAACTCTTGATAGCTGTTTGCGTCTGCAGGTGCCGGTGTTTTTAGATCTGGCCTGGTTTGGAACCTGCGGTGGTCTGGTTTTCGATTTGCGGCACCCGGCCATCACCCATGTCGCATTTTCGCTCACCAAAGGTCTGACCTGTGGCAACTATCGTTCAGGTGTTCGATGGACTCGAAAAAAAACCGACCTTTCCGCCACAGATCGCTTATTGCTGCAACAGGATTGGAATCACAGCATTCATCTCAATTTAAAGATTGGCCGCGAGTTGATGAAAAAGTTTGGACCAGATACCCAGTTTCATAAATATCGAACGGCGCAATTGAAAGTGTGCGAGCGTTTTTCCATAGAACCCAGCCCCTGTGTGCATATTGCCACATCCAAAGAGGAGCACTGGCGGGATTTTAGTCGCGATGGAGTGATTCAGCGAATTAATTTGCGCGACGCGATTAAGTTGCTGAATCGCACACAAGCTGAATAAATGAAAGCCATGCAGGTCACTCGTCAAACCAGCCCCACAATATGTCCGTTACCGTTTATGCATACTTACATCACGGCAAATGGTTCTGCTGTCGCCTGTTGTGAGTCCCAGGAAAGTATTTTATCGCCGTCAAAAAGCAACTTTCAGTCAATGTGGAACTCGCAGAATTATAAAAATTTGCGCCAAGCTCTTTTGCGCGGCGAAAAACCCGAACTGTGCCGTAAATGCTGGTCAAACGAAGAGATCGGAATGCCATCCAATCGAGAGGACATGTGGCGCGATCTAGAAACTGGTCTTTTTGGTGATCCGAATCTCGCAGTGCACGAGGATTTTTTGGTGAGTGAAACTCCGGCGGCCATCGAAATCAAAACCAATAACCTCTGCAATTTGAAGTGCCGAATGTGCCATCCCGAAAGCAGTCATCGCGTGGGAGAAGATAAAGAAATCATTGTGAAGTACAGAAAAAACCTACCTTGGTCGCAAACAGTGTTGAGCTCCGGTCAAACTGTGGGAGCTCTATTTTCTGAAGGGGATGCATTTTTCAAAAAGTTATCGGTGGTTCAATATTCGGGTGGTGAACCGCTCATCAGCGATGAGCAGCTCGAATTGACACAAAAATTAATGCAATTTGAACCTGGGAAAATTCATTTGCGCTACTCAACAAATTTGACACATCTGAGTTATAAGAAAACAAGCTATCCAGACATCTGGAGGAATTTCAAAAAAGTACATGTAAAAGTGAGCATCGATGGCGTGAACGACGTCTACGACTATATTCGTGTTGGTGGTCATTTCGAAAAAGTTGTGGAAAATATTAAGCGACTGCAAGATTTTCAGCTACCAAACCTGCAGCTGAGTATTGGTTTTACGACTCAAGCGTACAACGTATTCCAGCTGCCAGAATTCCTCGAGTATTTCGAAAAGATAGTGCCGCGCAACTCGATCACCACCCATCTACTGCATTCACCCAAAATGATGATGGTGGATGTTTTTCCGCCAGCGATTCGAGAACGTCTGATCCACAAGCTCCAGAGCCGGAGAACCGACATCAACAACGTGATTGCCGTTCTACAAAAGTCTACATCAGAGGCGTCGTATTGGACCGCACTTTGTAATTATACCCAAGAATTGGAAACCAAATATTCGATCAGTTTCGGCTTCCGTTCTTTGCTCGACAAGTACTTAGCAGGTTATTGACATGTCGAAAAATTATTCCTGTCAGTATTTAGAAAAGTCTTTAACTCTCTTGCCCACTTCCGAGGTGCGTCCGTGCTGTCGTTTTGATGTGAGTCGCTATGATGTTAAAGATTTTACCTGGGATCATAAAACACCCCTCGAGGAATTTTACACAAGCGCGCAATACAAAATGATTCGACAACAAAGCCGAAGCGGCCTGCCCGTGGCCGGTTGCCATCGTTGCTACCGCGAGGAGGATTTAGGTATCAAAAGCATGCGGCAAAAAGATTTTCCTGGGGATGCCGCGAGTTGCGATGATGAAACCCTAAAAATTTCTATGATCGAGCTCGGTGTGGGTCGCATTTGTAATTTAAAATGTCGAACCTGTGATCCTTACTTTAGTACAAAGTGGGAGACCGATGCTTTGATTGCCAACAAGCCAATCCCCGATAAGGGATTGGATGTGGATCTCGATGCGCTGGACGTGCAATTTTTTCGAAATACTCGATTTTTGAAGATCACTGGCGGTGAGCCTTTTTATCATTCGGCCTTTGAAACGTTAATTCATCGCCTGGTTCAAGAGGGACTTTCCGCAAACATTGACATCGAAATATTCAGCAACGCGACGAAATTACCGGACGAGGTGTTTGTCGAAGCCTTAAAAGGTTTTCGCACAGTAACGATGACTCTCAGCATCGATGGTTTAGGAGCTACGAATACGTATCTTCGCCATCCGAGTCGGTGGAAGGATATCGAAAAGAGCGTCGATTTTTGGCTGGGTCTCAGGGCAAGCCAGATAGCACTCAAAGTCCAATTTGCGGTCACGGTTTCGGTATTTAATATTTTAAGTCTCTTCGATTTATTAGATTGGCTCTACAAGCTCGAAACAAACGAACCTGGAATTATTATTCAAAATGTGCAGGACCCAACTCACTTAAATGTGTCTCATTGGCCGTTGCAAATTCGACAAGCTATTCAGTCGAAATTTTTACAGCAAAAAGAAGCCTTCTTGGAGACTCATGTTGTAAATACAACGCTTGTTAAAAGGATCGGGAACATCGAAAAAATGCTAGACTCTGTTATCGAACAAAAAGACGTGAGCGAACAGTTTTGGCGAGAAACCCTTGCATTAGATAAAGCCAGGAACGAAACCTTTTCTAAGGTATTCCCAGAGCTTTTTCAAATTGTCTCGAGCTCGCTAAATAAAGAGTTCACCGAGTTCCGGAGCGGCATTTAAAAGACGTGTCTGTCGTTTTCGATCGAGCCTGTCGGTGTAGTCCCGTAGGGCAGGAAGAAGGTGCGACCAATCCCTGCCTTGCATATGTTGCAGGTGATCTTTTATATGATTCTGAATATTGTTGAGAGTCGCCTGGGGCCATTTCTTTTCGGAAAGCATCTTTTCCTGATAATCGAGAATTTCCGACTCGGCCTGATTTTTTAAATTTTGCGGAAGGACCTGCGCATTTAAAAACGCCGGCGCGGTGACTCTGTGGGAGTGGAACCGAACACCTCTGTTGGTAAAGTAGTCGATAATTTTGGGGAGTTGAAAAACATTGTAGACCTGAATCGTGCAGGCCACGGCAATCTCTTCAAAGACAATATCGCGTCGTGATTGGACTTCATCAAGGTTCTTCTCAATGGTGGAAAACTGCGCACCCGTGCGGATGTAATTATAAACATCGTGAATGCCATCAATGCTTGCGTAAATCGAAACCGATTTAAAGTTCTTCCAATAGTCAAAAACCGAGACCCCTTTAAAATTTAACGTGGTTAAATTTGTACTATATTTTAAGCGGATGTGGGGTGCGCGTTCCGAAAGTAGGTCTAAAATGCGGTAATGCAGGGGATCCATCAGTGGTTCTCCACCAGCAAATTCTATCAGATCCAATGACTCTGCCATTTTTGCAAAATCAATCCACCATTGTTCTTGATCCTGAAAACCAGAAATGAGTGGTTTTTTAGTTACATTTTGTTTCTCAGCCGACGTGTAGGCCCACTGGTTGTATTTTTTCATGAGATCAGAAACTTCATTCCATTCCGAGGCCCAGGAACTTGAGTCCACGGGGTGACACATTCGACACTTGAGGTTACACAAATTACTCAGTTTGAGCTCGATGGTTTTAGGCAGGTAGGGAACATGTCCAGAGGGATCCACTTGATTTAGCAAATGCGAATAATTGGACCAACGACTTCCTGGAAATGTGCGCAAAGCTCGCTGTCGCATGGAGCGTGTGCCCATACTTTCCAGTGTCCAGCAGTCTTGGCACGCCTCGGGCTTTTCTCCGTTCAAAAGCTTCTTTCTAATTTCCTTGTACTGCGGGCTGTTCCATAACTCCACAGCCGAAGAGTCCTGCACATTGGAGATGGGTTCACTGCGGCAGCACAGTTTAAAGGTGCCCTCTGTTTTAGTAGCAAGGTGCGTGAAGGGATAAATGCAAAAGGTGGCGCTTTTTTCAGCGTCCTTCAAAACCGAATTCACTTCTGTAACAGTGGCGTTTGGTATTTGCAGCATCCCCAAAAAGTCTCAGCTTTCCGAAGCCCTGACAAGGAGTTTACTCGACATCTCCTTTTTAGATGCATGGAGCCAGCTCACGATATAGAACGGAAAAGGTATGAAAAAGCATTTAATGCGAGCGTTTCTGTTCTTGGTATCATTGGCCTTAGCCATTGCTTTGGTCGAAAGCTATCTCAGAGTTTTTGGTAAAGATAGATTTGATATCGCGATGCACTTAAAGCGTCCTTCACAGTTCGAAGACTTGCGTGTTCATTTCGAAAAAAAAGCACACCATAAATTTGACTTTATTCACGAGGGCAAACTTATTTATCGGCAGGAGATCGAAACGGATGAGTGGGGGCGACGAAAAACCTATGGACCCAGTTTTTCAAAAACACTCATCATGTTCTTTGGCTGCTCCTATACCTTTGGGTCGGGCCTTCAGCAGCACGAAACTTTACCATATCAATTTAGCAAAACGACGCAAATTGATTCTCTGAATTACGCCTTGCCGGCATATGGTCCCCATGGCCTGCTTCGCCAAGCAGAAGTTTTGCCCTTTGGTGAGCAAATTTCTTCGACCTACTCGTCGGTCTATGCGGCCTATATATTTTATGGCTTTCAATGGCGCCGAGCCACGGGAGGAATTGGGTGGATTGCAAAAATGGGAGGAAATCACCCGTTTTATAAATTGGATTCAAAAACCAATACCATTTCCTATCAAGGTCGTTTTTCAGACGCGCAACCCATTAAGATGTGGTTTATAAAATCGTTTAACAAGTTTCATTTGCTGCATTACCTACCTCAGATTTGGGATCACGAAAGTGCAACAAAGGCTGATCAGCTTCTTTTTTGCGGAATGATGAACAAAACCCAGGAACTTTTACGAAAAAAAATAGGCAGTCCCTTTAAAGGCTTAAAAATAATACATCCTTATTTTGATCACGACAAACTATGGAATGAATTTTTATTGGGCGCAAGGAAATGTTTTTCCTCTGAGGTCGAGCTGGTAGAATTTAAAATGCCAGGGAGCAGAGAGAAATGGGCCATCGACAGTGTTTTGGAGGACCATCCCAATATTCATTTCAATAAGCTGTTGAGCGATCTTCTTGCGCGAAGATGGCAGGAACAACTAGAAAAATAAATAAAATTAACTGAAGGTGCATTTGGAAGTCGATCCCCAAAATAAAGGCTGTTCCCAGATGAAAAAAGATAAGCAGCCACCCCCAAAAAAAATCGAACTTGGGCATAAGTAAAATGATAATTGACGAAAGCTGCATCCCGATGAGTGCCAGCCAAAGAATTCCCGAAAGATAATAATGATGTTGTAAAAATATCATAAGTTCTGTGTTTGCGATGACATCCTCACAGTAGGTGCGAGCGATATGGCTGGGCAGCGTAGAGGAAACATCTTGCCACCAGTGGTCGGCATGATTCAAAAAAAGGCCTCTCAGTTTCCACAAGCCAGAGTTGCAATAAATACTTAAGCAGAAAGCACGCAGACATAAAAAAATCTGTCCAGAATTTAAAACCGAAGTTGGTATTATCAAAATAAAGTGCGCCGCCAGCCAGCCAAAGTTATTATGGCTAAAGTCGCCAAACGAATACGTCGAGTAGATCAAAAGCCACCAAGCATAGGCAGTCACCGCACGAAAAATGAGGGGTCTCGGAAAAAAAGCAGTTATGAGCTGCAGGCTCAGTGCAAAAAAATAAAAAAGATTTAAATTCCATTCACCGGACCCTGTCATTTGGGCTTTTTCATAAATTTGCGTGCGTAAAGTTAGCAAAACTAAAAACCCTGAGGTGTAAAATATCGACAAGCAACGCTCGTGCAAATTTTTGGTTTTAAAATTTAAAAATTTCTTCAACATTTTCGTATTTCTCTTTTTGATTTAGAATGATATATTTTGCGAGTGGTAAATTTATCTTATAGATTTTTAACGGCATAAGACTCTGGTTCTGAAGGTGGGAAAATAGAAAATCTTTTTCGGCGACGGGTTCCCCTCGGGAAACTTGCGACGCCAATCTTTGCAGGTTGTACCAAGTCTCCGATTTTTTTAAGGACGAAGAACTGTAGAGCTCGCGTCCGTTGGGGCTCTGTACTTCTAAATCGTAAAAATTCCAATGAACGGAACTTTTGGAAAATAAAGACCAATCAAAGAATGGCCCCCACTCTGAGGTATTTTTCCACGGCAGAACAACTTGTGCCATGAAAACAAAAATTATAAAAGTTAATACAGGAGAAATTTGTCGAAAGTTCCAATTTTTCATTTCCGATTTACTTTCTCTGCAGTTAGTTGAGCTAAGTGCTCCAATAGCAACGTATGGCCCCTATCGTTGAGGTGACAACAACCATCTCTAAAAACGGATTCTGTTGTATTTTTAAAGAGTGACGCAAGGTTAACAATTGGCAAACCAGCTTGTTGAAGCTCCCGTGCTTTCTGATGCAATAATAAGTAGTTGGTTTTTCTTTCTCTGAGTTCATTGGGATCAATTTTGGCTAAAAAGCCCAGCTCTTCTGTAGTCAATTTTTTTTCAACAAGATAAGGCGCGGGCTGTAGGGCGTAAATGGAGGTCACATTCATCGATCGAGCCATGGTTTCTTGTTGGCGAATAAATTTAGACCACATCTGTATGTTGGTCTCTTTTAATTCAGACGAATTTCCAGATTTCCATAGCCCGTCCTTAGGTTTGTCAATTTCTTGCAGGATGGCAAAAATTCTTTGCCAGCGATTCAAAATTTGTGTTTTGAGAATTGTGCTTACAACAGAAATCCCTGCGCCGAAGTTTTGAAGTGTTTTCTTTTTTTGGGAAATTTCTAAATAGTCGGTAAAAAGATGCAGCTGTTTCTTTTTTGTCTCGTAGATATCTTGCGAAAAATAAAGACCTGAAACCAAGGATGTTGGAAAATAGGGCGGATAAACGGACGAAGCTCTGGGATGTGCTTCATTGACACCTTCGATATTGATCGAAACATCGAGCTTATCCAAAAAAAACGAAGCTATGACAAACTGTTGAGGCTGTCTGTAGCCGGAATACGCAAAATTGAGGACTCGAATTTTTTTAGAACGTTTGAGCTGTCGATTCAGATTTTTTTTAAAAACACTATTTTTTTCCTCAAAGTAGTGAGCTTGAGTCGCCACAGAACCGCCAAAAATCCCCACGTAGAGAGTATCGGGTTGTTTTTCAAGGTTCCAAAGTTCGGGTCGTTCCACAAAGCCGTAAACGAGGGTTTCTAAAGATTGATTTTCTTGAGTTAGCGGACGGGAATACCCGAAAAAAGGATGTGGATACTTAGGACTGAGGAGATTCAAATTCGTAGCGTCTCCCAATTTATCAAAAAGCTCCTCCGCCGGACTGCCTTCGTTCAGATCACTCAGTAGCAGCTGTAACTTTTTGTCCAGTCGAGGCTCTAAAAAAAACCGACAAAAAAACTCGGCCACAAAAGCACAAAGACATAACGAAAGACAAAATAAAAAGATCTTACGACTTAACGATCGCACACCGTGGTCCATATTTCATCTTACTGAAAGGACGATGGGGGGAGCAAGATATCTTGAACGTTGCCACCTTGCGCTGATTCAGCTAGGATTCCCCCATGGCGACTCAGCAGTCTTCTACATTTTGTTCCGTGCCCTGGACGCAGCTTGCGACAAACTCGTCTGGTTACTATCGAGTCTGTTGCAACGCGCTGCCCGTTAAGAATCTTGTTCGCGATGCGCAGGGAAAAGTTTTAACAGTATACAAAAACACCGTAGAAGAAGCATGGAGTGCACCAACGTACCTTCAGATTCGCGAAGAAATGCAGTCCTCCGTTCGTCCAGAAATGTGCACCCGTTGTTTTCGCGAAGAGGATGCCGGTGTTGAAAGTGCGCGACAAAGATGGAACCGCCGCTGGCCCGAGACTTCGCTTCAGCAGGACGCAGAAGGGGCATTCCCTTTAGTTAAGTACGTGGATTTGCGCTTAGGAAATTTGTGTAACTTAAAGTGCCGAATGTGCAATCCCTACTCCAGCAGTAAGTGGGTCGAAGAGTGGAACTCGGTGGTAGGAACGAAAGGCTTAGTGCCAGAAAGCTCGCTGTCTCCAGGAGAAGCGCAGCGCCTGCAAAAAATGGATTGGCCCGAGGACGAAAAAACATGGGCCCATTTACTGCCAATTCTCAACACCGTCGAAGAAATATACCTTACTGGAGGGGAGCCTTTTTTATCTTTAAAGCAAACGGACCTGCTGCAAAAATTGGTTGATAGCGGGCGTTCTAGCGAAGTGGTTATTAAATACAATACCAACGTGACGGTCTATCCGGAAAAAATCATCGCTCTTTGGGCGAAATTCAAGACGGTTCGGCTCAATTTAAGTATTGATGGGGTGGGCGCTACCAATGACTATATCCGTTTTCCTGCAAAATGGGCCTCTGTAGAAAAGAACTTGCAAGGGTTTTTTGAATTAAAAAAAGCGGGCGTTCCCTTGGAAATCAGTGTGCATACAACAGTGCAAATCTATAATATTTTAGAGCTTCCAAAAATTATTCAATACTTTAGAGACAACTACACTCTGACTCCATATTTTAACATTCTCAATCACCCAGCGTGTTTAAATATACGCTCCATGCCGCAGTCCTTAAAAGACGTGGCGCTGCGAAGACTGCAGCCTTGGGCCAATGAAAAGGGAGTGGGCGAAGTAATTTCGTATATGCTAGCCGAAGATTGGTCGAAGTCCTACTGGCCAGAGTTTATTAGATACACGTCGCAACTCGATGCAAACCGCAGTCAAAAATATATGGTCAGTGACGTAGATTTACAGCTTGTGGACTGATGGGGACTTAGATATGTAATTAGGGTATGGCTAATCACTGGTCCTCTTATGATTTCACCAAAATCCCCTTTGCAGATATTGAATCGGTAGGGCAGAGAACCCTCCTTTATCGAGATTTGTTTTGCGTTAGTTGGCTGCTGGGTCGTTTTTGCAATTATAAATGCTCTTATTGTTGGCCCTACGCTCGCTCCGACACAAGAGATCACCGTCCCACAGAATTGGTTTTAAAAACGCTCAGCGAAATCAAGCGTCAGGCACGGGAACGAAATTTTAATTCTTTTCATTTTTCGTTCAGTGGCGGCGAACCAACACTTCACCCGGGATATCTGGAAATATTAAAAACATATTCAGAGGATCAGCCGAATTGTAATTATCAATCACTGCACATGACGAGTAATGTTAGTGCTGGTTTGGGTTACTTTAAAAAATATGCCGAAGTTACCAAAAATATAAACCGCGTGAGTATCACAGCCAGTTATCACAAAGAGATGACAACCAAAGAGCCTTTTGCAGAAAAATTAATCTTCTTACAAGAGCAAGACATCAACGTCACCATCAACATGGTCATGGTTCCTGAGCGCTTTGAGCTTTTGTGGGAAGAGGCTCTCTATTTTCACGAGCAGGGTATTAACGTTACCCTCAAGCCGCAAAGCAATCCAACGGCTACGGCGGTAGTTTCAGGATATTCTGATGAGATGTTAAAACGTTTACGCAACGGAATGCCACAAAGGGATTACACGACAAAACGGTTAGAGTCGAAAATGAAAACATCGCAAAGACCAAAGCCGCGTCTCGCAGCGCTGCCAGAAAAAGATGAAACTGGCGATGATATTCCTCAGATCATGCAAGTGGAGTTTAATGATAAACTGGGCAAGAAGTGGTTTATGGACCAAGCCGAACGCTTTAACGCCTTTAATTTTAATCAATTCCTTGGCTGGGAATGTAGCGCGGGTTATCGCAGTATTATCATTCGTGAGCCTGATGGCGCAATTAAAAGAAGTTACAGCTGTAACGACAAGCCGCTTGGCTTTATTGATAGTGGATTCGAACTTTTTCCAACGGCAAAGCCATGTGTAACTAAGAGCTGCGTAAGTAGTGCGGACAGTAAAATTCCAAAACGTAAAGCGGGGTCCAAGTGGCCTCTATGGCCTGGGGACACCACGAGTGTATAAGGCGCACGAAATACGAGTCGTTCACCTCGAAATCACAAGCAAATGCAATGCTTCTTGCCCCATGTGTTTGCGAAATGTATGTGGTGGGAAGGTAAACCCGCAGCTCCCCCTCACAGAACTTTCGATTTTGGATATCAAAAAAATCTTCACCACTGATTTCGTTCAGCAGCTCGACAGAGTTTATTTATGTGGAAATTATGGGGATCCTGTTGCAGCACGAGATACGCTAGAGTCTCTAAAATATTTTAAGGAGACCAAGCCGCAAATCCAACTGTCACTGTTTTCGAATGCGTCGGCACGTCCTGCGGTTTGGTGGCAAGAGCTCGCGACGCTGACCAAGGATGTGCATTTTGCAATTGATGGCCTTGCGGATACCAATGCGATTTACCGTCGGGGCACGCAATTCGAGGTCATTATGCGAAATGCGCAGGCTTTTATTGATGCCGGCGGCCGAGCTATTTGGGATTATATTGTTTTTAGACATAACGAACACCAAATAGAAGAAGCACAAGAGCTTGCAAAAAAAATGGGCTTTTATAAATTTAATTTAAAAAAAACTGGAAGATTTTTTAGCAACACCAAAACAGAGGTAAAATCGCAGCAAGCCGTCTACAACTTGGACGGTGAGATTGATTATTTGTTAGAGCTGCCTCTCAATCCAAAATATCACAACGCAGCGCTAGTGAAAGAGGACGAACTAGTTAAGAAGTACGGGCATCTCGAAAAATATTTAGATCAAACGCTTGTCGATTGCAAGGTAGACGCAGAAAAAAGCGTCTATGTCTCCGCGGAAGGATTCGTTTTTCCTTGTTGTTGGACGGCCAACCAGTTGTACCCATGGTATCTGGAACCGCGTTCCTCTCAGATGTGGAAATTGATACAATCTTTGTCGGGTCAAGAACAGGATATTTCTGCTCTTAAGCGGCCGTTTATTTCGATCGTCGAAGGAGATTTTTTTACTTCGATCGAAAAGAGCTGGTCGTTGCCATCAACTCAACTAGGTAAACTTAAGCCTTGTGCCAAAACCTGTGGCCGAGAGTTTGACCCATTTCGAGAACAGTTTCGTTAATGAAAATAGCACTTTCGTTTTTTGCAATAGCGCTAACCCCAATTGTATTGTTTCTTTCATTGGAATTGTCGGTACGCATGTTCAACGTAATCTCAACTGCAAACCGTAAAGTTGAAGCGCAAAATCATGGCTGTGAACTCCGGACCGGCGAAAACTATCGCTTGTTGGTCACCGACAGCGGTCAAAAGAAAACAAAATTTTCCCAACACCAATTTGAGCTCAAAAGTTTGGTTAAGAACTACGATTTTTTCGCCACGGACGATGTGGGCTACGTTTTTCACAAAGAGAAGCAAAGCTTTCGCCAGCAAGCAAGGATCGCTGGAACAGACGAATTATTGTATGATGTGACTTATGGTTTTGGTGAAGGCGGACGACGAAAAGTTCCCGGGGGAGAAAATATTTCGGCCCAGTCGCATTTGGCGATCAGTGGGTGCTCCGTGGTTTTTGGAGAGGGCCTCGATGACAACCAGACACTTCCGGCATTTATGCAAAAACACTTTCAAGAGACCCAGGTTTACAACCTAGGGCGAGTTGGTGGTTCGGTTGTTGATGCAGTCTCAACCTTGCAAACGACCAATATGTGGAAAAATATTAGTCCTTCCAATGGACTTTTACTCGTCTACCACGCTCAACACACCCATGTTCCTCGATTCCTAGGAGCCATGATGACCATTGGAGCTTGGAGGGGACAAGCTGCGTTCCTAGAGGAAAGTAAATCTTCGGGGGAGTTTAAATTTGGAGGGGTATATTACCGCGACAAGCTTGCTTGGACGCGGCTAAGTCAATGGGCGGTAAAATCTGAATTGTTAAAAATGATCGCCTTTGATTGGCCGCCACAAACAGACTCCGCCCTCGACAGCTATACCCGTGCGTTAGTTTTTTTGCGGAAGGAGTACCAGCGAATGACTTCCCAAGACAATCCCATGGTCGTTTATTTGAAGCCCGGGGATAAGGAATCATGTAAAATTATTCCATTTTTAGAAAAACACCAAATTTACTATCTGGACTATACAAACTGGCACCTAACCGACTATGCAACGGAACAATTAATCATAAAATATGACGGCCACCCCACCGAAGAGTACAACAAAATTTTTTCAATTCAGTTGTCGCAGGACTTAAAATCCCAAAAAAATCAAAACAAAATCAGGCGTAAATTTTTCTGATTAAAGAATTCTAAAAGATAGTGTAGATGAACGGGGTGGCGACCGTCCCACTGCCTAAGTAGAGAAGTGCTGAAAGTGAAAGGAGAACTAGAAAAAATGGAATCATCCACCATTTTTTATTTTCCACAGCAAACTGCCAAAGTTCCAAAACTAGCTTCATTTTTTTGCCTCTGATTTTATAAGTTTATGCATATTTTTTTTCTTTTCCAAGACAAAGTTTCCCAAGACTAGCAAATCCAGGTCCGTTTTTAAAAAACATGATATCGCATCATGGGGGGACTCCACAATCGGTTCGTCACGAACATTAAAACTCGTGTTCACTAGCATTGGCACACCGGTGCGTTGTTCAAACACGTTTAGAAGCTGGTGGAGTAACGGGTTTTGTTCTTTTGTCACTGTCTGAACTCGAGCGGAGTAGTCCAAATGGGTCACCGCGGGAACCGAGGACCTCACAGCCTTAATTCGTTCTTGAGAAGTGGAAAAATGACCTGAAGGTTCACGATGATGAGTTGGCAAAAGATCTGCTACAAACAACATATATGGACTCTCCAAGGGACATCCGGAAAACCACTCGTGTATTCTTTCTGCCATAATAATGGGTGCAAACGGACGAAAGGATTCGCGAAATTTAATTTTTAAATTTAGTTTTTCCTGCATCTTCGGAAAACGGCAGTCCGCAAGAATCGAACGCGATCCTAGAGCTCTTGGACCATACTCCGATCGCCCCTGAAACCAACCCACCGCATCTCCGCTGATGAACGCGTCGCAGGTTTTTTCTAAAAGAGAGGTCTCTTCGCAAATTTCATAAACGAGGTGCATCTCGTCGAGAAATTTTTGAATTTCAACATTACTAAATTCAGTGCCCAAATAAGCGTAGGACATGCTGTCTCTATTTTTAAAGCTGTGTCGAGGCTTTTGAAAATGCAAGGAATGGGCCGCCAAAGCGGCTCCCAGAGCACTCCCGGCATCTCCCGCCGCCGGCTGAATCCATATCTCTTTAAAAGCTCCATCGCGGAGGATTTGGCTATTACTCACACAGTTAAGAGCCACACCACCAGAGAGACACAGTGAGGGAATCGAAAATTCTTTATGCAAAGAACGCGTTAAGCAAAGCAAAAGATGATTGAGCGCAGCCTGTGTGGAGGCGGCAATATCCATGTAAACCGGCTCGATAAAAGATTCTGGAACTCTTGGTGGTACGCCAAAAAGCTCAGAAAGTTTTTCACTGAACATATTCCGTGTTGAGGCAAAGTCAAAATACTTAAGATTGAGTTCAAAGGAACCGTCATCTTTCATGGAGACAAGATTTTTTAGAATCGTATCAAAAAATCTTGGTTGGCCGTAGGGCGCAAGCCCCATAAGTTTGTATTCACCCGAGTTCACTTTGAATCCACAAAAAGTTGTCATCGCAGAAAAATAGAGGCCAAGGGAGTGTGGAAAATGGATTTCTTTTTGCATTTCGATATGATTATTCCGTCCGATAGAAACCGTCGAAGTCGACCATTCCCCAAGACCATCCAAGGTGAGAATCACAGCCTCAGAAAAAGGCGACGGATAGAAAGCACTGGCCGCATGACTCAGGTGATGCTCCGAAAAGAGCAGCTTCTTTTCGTCAAATCCAGCGTCAATCTTGCGCAAGGCCTTTAGAAGATCATTTCGTAGAAACAAAGTTTTGGTGAAAGATTCTGAAAAGGTTTCAACGAACGAGATAGGTTTCCAGGGCGCATCGCGGAGAAAGCTTTCGAGCTGACGGTCTAATTTTAAAAGCGGTTTTTCATAAAAGACAATAGCATCGAGCTCTCGCAGTTTTAGTTTTCTGTGGGCTAGGCCTGCCAAAATGGAGTGACGCGGGAATTGAGAATCATTTTTTAATCTCGAAAAACGCTCTTCCTGCATCGCAAACACCGGTTTGCCATTTTGAATGAAGGCGGCAGCACTATCGTGATAGTAACAAGAGACACCAAGTATATTCATCTCGCCTCAAAACATTCGATCGAAGCGTTGATTATTGCGGCTCTTATGCCACCCATGGGTCGGAGTTCTCGATCGCACAAGACGTAAACACAAACCCAGGGGCGTAATGATGAAAAAATAAAAAAGAATTAAAAAAACGGGCTGAATCAACCAAGCTAAGCCAATTCCGACATAAAACCAAACGGTGTTCAAAAAAGACGAGTAGCTTTGGTGGAAAACAGTTGGGATAAACAGTAAGCAAGTGAGTCGCCACGGGTGAGGAGCAAGGCAAAAGATAACGGTTGATAAAATGGCAGCAAAATAAGAAAAACTTTTCGGCGATGGACGCGGCGAATTTTTGAGGCGACGAAAATTAAATCGAGTCCACATAGAGTTCTGATCGGGTCGAAGAACCATCTTGGTTTAAAAGCTCACCCATTTCGGGGAAAACTGAAGCGAACGACGTCCCCCTTATGGAATCCATACGCGCGATGTACTCACGGAATTGCGGCATTCTGTTGGACCAGTCTTCGGATTCCATAAACTTCAGCATTCCTTCAAGGCGTTTAATTCCATAATCGCTATTTACGAATTCCTGGTCATTTCGGTAATTTTTCAGGAGCCATGAATAAAATCCTTCGTATTTGCAGCGAATTTTTCGTTTAAACTCTTTCGGAAAAACTTTTACGTTCAAATGAGCGGGGTGATAGACAAAATGGTAATTAATAAGCCCAGCTCCAAGAGGCCAAGCATTTATTTTTTTAAAATTTTGTTCAAGTTTCCAGCGGATAAAGTCGGGTAAGTAATACATGTTCAGCATCTGCACAGCGCAAGCGATGGTGACTTCCACATGGTCTGGAGTTTCATCGAGCAGACGCAAATGTTTTTCGATGGTTTCCCAGTTAGCGGGATAACGAATGTAGGAATTCATTTCGTGGACGCTATCGATACTGAAGTGAAACCGGACACGGCGAAATTTTTCCCACAACGTGAACAGTCTTTCGGGAAGTTCAATGCCGTTGCTGTTGTAACGAAGCTCAATATTTTTTGCATAGCCTCTTCGTACACACTCCTCGAGAAGCTCGTAATGCTCTTCGATGATGGTGCTTTCGCCGCCAGCAAAGTACAATTGTTGCATATGCGGAATTTGCTCGTAGAGCTCTTCCCAAAAAATGGGATTGTCGCGATGCCAATCGTAACTGGCGCCATCCACGCGACCGCTATTATCCCAAACCATCACTTGCTTCAGCTCAGCATTTTGGATCTGTGGGTAAAGCTTTTTCCAATCAGAAACCCATAGCGAACTGTCGTGAGGTGAACACATGATACATTTCAAATTACATTTTGTACCGAGGCGTAAATCCACATAATAAATTCGCGCGGGCACAGACCCGTCTTCCGAGGTCTCATCGATCAATTGTTGTAAATCAATGCGCGAACTCCAGTATTCGGTCTCCCAATTTCTTTTCGAGCGATGGCCTGCAGCCTCCTCTTTAAAACACTTCGTACACGACGCAGGGACTTCACCAGCAAGCATTTTGAGTCGCACATCACGCATGTATCCGTTGTTCCAGGCTTCTAAAAGGGGAGTATGGTTCAGGTTGGCGGGTTTTCCGTTATCGTTTTTTAAAATACCCACTTCTCCTCCCCAAATTTTGTCGTTGGTGGCTCCGGCTGAAGACGCGTTGGCCGTGCAGCACACGCGCATGTGCCCGTTGGGGCGCGTAGAGAGGTGAATCCACGGTAGGGCGCAGTAGGTTTTACTGGGGGCAACGAAAGTTCTTTTATCCATGCGCAAAGAATATGTCAGAGACGTAAGAACAGGCAAAGGGAGAGACGCACTTAACAAGCTGAGTTAGTTGATATCAATGCAACTTCACATCTGTTTAGGAATCGAGTAAAGCCATCCCATGGAAGCGAGCGAGTACAAAACCAAAGTCATCAACCAAGAAGCCATGCATTTTTGTTTAAATGTGGTGGAATTTTTTGAGGCTTTGCCAGACGACCGAGAGTTTTTTAGAAGAGCTGCTCTTGATGGTCTTACATTTTGCCAATCGCTGCAAGAGGTTGGGTTTTACATATCAAGTTGTAAGGAATTGGCACTCCTTCATCCAAGCGTTGATAAAGAGCAGTTTTTAAATGTGGCTCACCGAGTTGGATCCGACACGCGACATTTTTTTGCCTTCTTACTAACAACAAAGCTCTTGGTAGAAAAAAAAGATTTCCAATCATGGGATCAGTTTTTGAGCGCCACAATGGTTGCTCTGCAGACCGAGGAAACCATGGCCGACTATTTGACAACGGTGCGGCACCTTACAGAGAAATTAAATTTCACACAATGGCCCGATTTTTTTACAATGGTAAAGCGTCTCAAGGAGCAGTCTTCACGCCAGGAGTCCGACGTCTTTTCTGCCGTGCGCCACGCCATTCAGTACTTCGACGATGCGGAATCGATCAAAGGGGTATTTCGAATTCTTGCAGAGACGCCGCAGTTTTCTGGAGCTTTTGCCTATGGGCAGCTCGACAGCAAAAAGTGGCTCATCGAGGAAGCGCAAAAAGTGTGGGGCCCTAGTTGGGGGACCGTTTTCGTTCTTGCGGGCTGGATTGGCGTACTGCCTCGGATGATCTACGACAAAAAAATCACAACCACAAAAATATGCTCTTTTGACATCGACGAGAGTGCGAATAGAGCCTCTGAATTTCTCAATCAAACAGAAGTGCAAAACGACTGGTCTTTTAAATCCTCCTCGCGAGACATTACGACGATGCAGTATCCAACGACGTACCAGGTGCTTCGAAAAGATGGAAGTTCTTGCGAGCTTGTTGCATTGCCAGATGTCGTCATAAATACAAGCTGCGAACACATCCAAGATATCAAATCATGGTGGTGGCAAATTCCCTTCGGCACGAAGGTGATTTTGCAATCGAACGACGGGTTTCACATTCCTGAACATGTCGCTTGTTTCAAAAGTCTCGAAGACTTTGCGAAGACAATGAAACTGTCTCGAACAGATTACATGGGAGAAAAAGCTTTGCCGGAGTTCAATCGTTTTATGTTGATTGGTGTAAAGTAGTTTCTTTTCGAGCCTTAAAATCATGGGAACAATAACAACTCTTATGGGGACAAATTACAGGAGTCGTTGGCCACCGCACAGAGTCTAAGTTTTCTACCTTTTCAAGCTGGTCAACCCGTCGCCACGAACCTAACGGTGGGCTCACTCCGCACATAACAGATCTTTTAATGTCTCCGTTTTGTTCAAGGTAAAGAGTGTCGATACCAACATAGCAGTTCCAACCTTGCCAATTATTTAAATTATTTGTTGTTAAAAACGAGTTCGACATCATTCCCGATGCCTTTTTCGTATTTCGTTTAAAGAACTGATTTTTTAATTCTTTGGCTCGTTTCCCTGTCAACAGAGTGAGCCAGGGCAACTTGTTGGCGTGAATTGAATTCGATTTCATCCATGCAAGTTGCTCATCAAGATAGGGCCAGTCTTGATTCACTTTTGCATCCGGCGCGGCTTCTTGAGCAAACTTCGACGACGGTAGGAGTGTGAGTTTTTGTAAGGAAATTGTGTTCGCTTTACTAAATTTTTTAAAATAAGCGTGGGCAGCGACGCAGTCATCCCATTTTTTCGAATACATCAAAAGGAGGAGGCAAACCGACACTCCCTTGCGAGAAAGAATGTTTGAAACCTCAGTTAAATGCTTAGGGTCGGCAAATTCTGGGTGATAACTTAAGGTCACATGATGAAAGTATTCCGCATGTCGTTCCCACCAATCGAGGGTGCGAATGCCGTTGGTGACCAGCATCACTTTATTTTTTGTTTGATGAATGGCATCGATGAGTCCCTCGAAGTCTTTCCAAAGCGTCACTTCCCCTCCGAGAAGTTCAAAAAAGATGGTCTTTTTTTTGTGCAGAGTTTTAAAGATCCTGTCGATTGTATTTACGGTTTTTACAGCCTCGCCAAGCGTGGGCCAAGAGAAACTCCCATCGTGGCATTCTTTGGCACAATAAGAGCATTTGTAAGTGCAATGATTGCCTAAGTTCCAATTCACAAATAGCAATGGATTTTCAAACGTGGTTTGGTTGGTAAGAGATGGCCCGAATCCATCAAATTTTTCAAAAGCTGTGGACATGCCCTAAATCTATTGTTGTTCTACTTTGTCGGCTAGTTTATTCTCGAAGGCATATGGCACTGGGCGGCAACTCACGATTCTGTTCTCTTCCTTTTGTTCGACGAGTTGTTGCGCCGTCGGGCATGCTCCGGCCCTGTTGTGATTTTTCGGCACCGTACAGCTACAGCGACGAGGATTTTAAAAGTTTGCAAGTCGCGTTATTAGCAAATATTCCCCATCCCCACTGCAAGGTCTGCTGGGAAAAAGAAGCGGTAGGTGTGGAGTCCCTGCGCTCCGAAAAAAGCTATGATAATTTAAATCGAATTCGAGTTCTCGAGTTGAACTTATCAAACCTCTGTAATCTGAAATGTAGAATGTGCGGGTCAGATTCCAGCAGCGCGTGGATTGAGGATGAGATTTTCCTTAGGGAAAAAATCATCGATGATCCGTTTCGGCCAAAACAAATTGAAAAGCTTGAGCGGGCTTTTAATACTAAAAAAGATCTTTTTGATTTTTTAAATTCTTTAAATTTGCAGGATCTCGAACACATTACATTTTTTGGCGGTGAGCCTTTTCTTCAGCCACTCTTTGCTGAGGTGCTGGAGTATTTAATCCATAGTAAAAAAACCAAAATTTCGCTTCGTGTGACAACAAATGGGACAATTGTTTTAGATAAACATTTGTCCCTACTAAAACAGTTTGAGCGCGTTGATTACCGACTGAGCATAGAGGCTGCGGGGAGTTTGTATAAATACATCCGGGGCGGAGAAAAGTTTTCCTTAGCAGACATCGAAAAAAATCTCCACAATATCAAGAAGACCACCCACTTTCAGGTCTCTGCAAACTGCGCCCTTAGCGCATACAGCGCCTTTGGAATTGCAGATCTTTACATTTGGCTGAACGAAAATCTTGGTGGCGCCGTTGGAAAGCTGCATTGGTATGATGTTTTTGACCCCCCGTACTTAGCGCCAAAAGTGCTTCCTTTAGCAATCCGCTCGCGAGCACGAGAGCATAATATTGAGATTCTTAAAAAGAATGGGCTTTTATCAAAACACCTAGAACAAGAAGTAAGTAGATTACTGCAAATGCAAATACCCACGAGGCCCGATGAAACTGCGCAATTTTTAAAATTTACTCGGGTACTGGATGAAAAAAGGAATGAAAACTTTTTTTCGTTCTTACCAAAGGATATCGATTTTATTTAAATTTCAGTATTGTCGGTATCGCCGGCCGCATCGCTGTCTTGCGAGGGTTTGGAATTTCCACTCAGCTGGAGTTGGGCATTGTCTTTAGAAACATCACTGGTTGCGGGATCGAGCGTTGGTACTCCCGGACCGCCGCTATTCAAAGAGGCGGCAATGGCCACAAAATTTGCAACTTGATCGGCAAACGAGGGTGTGGACGCCCCGCCAGCGCGCAGGTTCGGATCGTCAGCAGAATTTAAACGAGCGAGTGCAACGGATGCCGCAAGAGCGCTCATTGAAACAAAAAGAACATATTTTTTTATCACGAAATTCCCCTGAAAAAATCTTAACATACCTATCGACACATTCTACATGTGATTCAAATTTTTTGTAAAAAAGTCTCGTTTTGAGACATTGCCAATAGTGCCACGATCAATGGCCAGGTGTTTGCCCTTATGGGCAAGGCCGAAAGACACTTCCGTTTAAGTCCAGATTAAAAAAAACAGTGGAAAACTTTAAGGTTTTGGCCCGCGTACAAATCGCAGCCGAATAGGCGCTGTATTCGGCATTCAAAACAGCTTTGTTTTGTGCAATAAACGGCGAGTAGGCGTCACATTCGTTGTATTTAAAGCATTCCTCAACAACCGCAAAGTCAAAAGTCGAGACCAAATCTGCGACCAAATCTGTGGCATTCTTAAGGGCAATGGTCATTCCGCGTTTGTGGGATTCATTGGCTAAAAAAGTCAGGAAATTAATTTGATCCTGTTTGCTAAGATTAAACCCGCTGTTGTTTGCATAGCCGTCCACGTTGTCGGGTTCCACGCCATCACAGCCTTTACTTTTTGCTAAGTCTAAGCGAGTGAGCATGATATTTCGCACGGTTTGGTTTCGCACATCCAACCATTTCTCACCGGGCCAACCCAAACCGTTGCCTAAGGTGTTTACGGGGAATTGTTTTTCGTCGGGACGCCAGTTTTCGTAAGTGCCCGCCGAAAAATAACAGATCACAAGGTGTTGAGCAGTTTTTAACGCACTAAAGGTTGCCGCGGTTTGATCAAAGAGATCCACGTCGTACACTTTTGCCGTTGGATTTAAATTTAAGGCTCCTTGGAGTTGCCAATACCAACTCGTGCCAGCTGGGATGCTTTTCAGCGAGGCCGCGGGAGGTGTTACCTGAGGAGGCGTCGCGGTCGGTGGCATCTCGGCGGGTGGTGTGGCGGGAGGGGGGGTGCCTTCTTCAGTTTGGTCATCTGCTGGAATCTGAGAGGCTGCGACTTGCGCTCCACTCAAACTTTTTGCACTGCCGCAGTTTTGATAAAGCACACAAGTCACAGTCAAAAACAGCATTAAAAAAATGGATCTCAACTTTGTCATTTAGCCCCCAAGAACATTTACAGAATATCAAATCTGCACTCGAAACTCCACTTGCGAAGACGATTCGTCTCAGTAAAACTCTCTGTGAGAGTCTTTTTGAGACAGATGATGGGACATCAGCTAAGACCGCTTCTTTTTAAAGAAATCTTTTAAAACCAAAGCGCCTTCGGGCTCGAGAATGCCGCTGACCACATCCACCTGATGGTTGTGCTTGCGGTTTGTTAGAAGACCAAAAACACTTTCGGCCCCACCTTTAGGATCAGAAGCGCCGTAAACCAAGGTTTTAATCCGCGCCTGAATCAGCGCCCCCGCGCACATCGCACAAGGCTCAAGGGTGGTCACCAACACACAGTCCACCAATCGCCACGATCCCAGGCGCTGACTGGCCTCTTGCAGGGCGAGGAGTTCGGCATGGGCGGAGGGCAATTGTAGGGCCTCGCGTAAATTATGGGCACGTGCAATAACCTGGTCATCCTTGATCACCAGGGCGCCTACCGGAACTTCGTCTTTGCCAGCGGCAATACGGGCCTCATCGAGGGCCAAACGCATCCAGTTTTCATATTTTTCGGCAAGTTTCGCGGCATCCATAGCCCGCCAATTTAAAAGGCGTTTCGCCCAATGTCATTAAAGATGACAGCCCAAAGTACTTTTGTTAAGACCATCCGTTGAAGGGCAGGTGATTGACTATGTCATTAGTAAGATTGCGCGATGGCGAGAGCTTTGAACAGGCTTTCCGTCGTTTTAAGAAATCCTGCGAAAAATCAGGCGTATTATCCGAAGTTAAAAAGCGCGAACATTACGAAAAACCTGGCGTTCGAAAAAAGAAAAAATCGATGTCGGCTCGTAAACGTTCGTTAAAAAAAGTACGACGCTTTGGAGATTACTAGCTCGAAGATTACTCATTTGGAGATTTTTAGTCATGTCGCTTAAGCAACAGATATCAGATGACACCAAAGATGCTATGAAGGCGAGGGATGCTGACAAGGTCAGCACTCTTCGCTTTTTACAAGCAGCTGTTAAAAATAAGGAAATCGAACTCCGTCCCAACGCTTTAACCGATGAAGACGTTGTGACTGTCCTTAGGAAGTCCGTCAAACAAAGACAGGATTCAATCGAACAGTATGTGTCTGCGGGTCGAACAGACCTCGCCGACAAAGAAAAAATGGAGTTATCGATTATCGAGGGGTACTTGCCCAAGCAAATGAGCGCAGATCAAATCGAGGCTGTTGTAAAACAGGCTATCAAAGATGTCGGTGCCACGTCGCCCAAGGAAATGGGAGCCGTGATGAA
>JAYUKO010000163.1:0-14763 GCA_043764415.1 Bdellovibrionales bacterium
CAATTTTTTGCTAAGATCCGCTTCCACTTGTTGGATAAGAACACTTGTTTCAACGTCGTAACGAACCAGACCATCCGCGACTTCGCGAAGAGCTGTAACCACGTATTTGTTTTCTTTACGAGCGACAACAGGCTCACTGCCTTTAAGGATTTGTTTGGCTCTTTTAGAAACCAACAAAACAAGAGCAAATCGGTTGTTCACTTTTTCAAGACAATCTTCTACCGTTACACGAGCCATAGTATCCTCCGGGCCTCAACCTAGCCTAAGTTATAGTAGATCTTCAATAATTTTCTTAAATTGCAGATAGGATTCTTCAAAATGGTCGTTCACGATGCGGTAATCAAAGGAGTGCGCCAGCGACATTTCCATCTGAGCATTGATCAAGCGAATCTCTAAATCTTCGGGCAGTTTCTTATCCCTGCCCTGTATACGCCTTTTGAGCTCGTCCATAGAGGGAGGAAGGATAAAAATGCTCACCGCTCCGGGAAACTTATTTTTGAAGGTGGCAGCGCCTTTGACGTCCACATCCATGATAAGCACTCTGCCTTCGCTCTCGGCATCGTGGATTTGATGGAGCGGAGTGCCATAGAAATTGTCATGAACCTGGGCATGCTCAACGAAGAACCCCTCCTCTTTGAGGCTCAAAAAGCGCTCACGCGTGACAAAGTGGTAGGGGTTGCCTTCGGTTTCACCGGTACGCATGGCCCGGGTGGTGTAGGTGATAGTGTCTTTGATTTTGGGAAATTCTTTAAGGATGCGATCAATAAAACTCGATTTTCCAGCCCCACTGGGAGCTGAGAGGATAATCATTTGGGCTTTCTGCGGTGGCTTCATCATGCTTGCACTCATTCGATGTTTTGTATTTGTTCGCGTAACTGCTCAATGGTGTTTTTAGTTCCCACGACGATTTCTGTTATCTTAGCAGACTGGCTCTTAGATCCAATGGTGTTGATCTCGCGAAGCAGTTCTTGGGCATAAAAGTCGAGCTTTTTGCCTTGAGCCGCGGCTTCTTTAAAAAGGAGCACCACGTATTTAATGTGCTCACCAAAACGCTGAAGCTCCTCTTCGATATCGGAGCGCTCGACGAGGTGAGCGACTTCTTGAAGAACTCGCTGCGGATCAAGCTCGATTTTTCCCATAATTTTTGCAATTCGGTCCTGCATTTTTAGCGCGGCTTCCGCAATTAATTGCTCGCGGAGTTTTAAAAGCTGATCACGAAATTTTGTGAGATCTTGCATATACTCAAGACCCACTTTTTTGAGAAACTGCCCTTCCTTCTCCCGGGCCGAGGCACAGCTGACAATAGCCTGCTCGAGCGTTTTAAGAAGCTGCTGCTTTTCCTTCGTGGAGAGCTCCGCGTCTTCGTCAACGGTCATAAAATTGGGCACGTAGGTTAAAATATCGCGCACAGAAACGTCGCCATTAATTTTGAGTGGCTTGAGAACTTTGCGGAGTTCCTGGACCCAAACGGCTGCGACGTTCGCCTGAAAGCGCACACCGAGAGAGCCCGCTGTGCCTTGAGTTGTGCGTTGAACGAAAATGTCTACGGTTCCACGGCTAAAGTGCTTTTTAGCTATTTTTTGAATTTCGCTTTCGAGCGAAATGTATTTTTTAGGCAGATGCGCCCGCACATCGAGGTAGCGTCCATTAACAGACTTTACACTGATATCCAGATCAACACCGCCCGCGAGAGAGTCCGCGCGGCCAAAACCAGTCATGCTTTGCATGTCACATAGTCGGCGCCGGGGGGTGAATCGTCAAGGGTTTACGCCAACTTACAGGTATTTTGAGAGGCGAGAAAAATTCAAACGACGCTGTATTTTTTTTCATAATTTGAATTTGATTCGACAGCCGAGAGCTCCGTTGCTACTTAATTAGGCATGGCTAGTTTAAAAGCAAAAACCTTCATTCTTCTCCAAATATTCCAAGCAATCCTTTTTATGGCATCGCCCTCCTATGCCGCGGACAAAGTCGATTTTTCATCGCGCTTTGGCCCTCTTAGAGAGCAAGGAAACACGAGTTGGTGCCATGCCGCCGTAGCTGTGGATCTTCTCGACGAGTATTTCGGACACTCTGTCGACGAGAGGATCTCATTTTTTGATCTTGCCCTTGCGGTTTCGGTGCAAAGCCCTGAGGCAGATACGTATATCGAAAGTAAATCCCTCGAAAGTGGCCCCACGGATCAGTACCGATGGCTTGAAAAATCCACCTATCTTTACGCCTACATTTATCCTTTCGTCGGTGAAGAGGTCATTTACGACCGATTGAACTACACGGTGTGGGACATTTTCGCTTACACGAATTTAAATGCCATGGGCCAATGCAAAGAGTCCGGCCTACCCAGCGAAGATAATGATGAGACCCTCACCTTTCTCATCGATCAAATTTTAAATGCTCTTGAATCTCCCGAAATTGCCAAAGTCAGTTTTGTTGAGGATCGGAACAAAATGGCTGTAAACGAAATCCGCAGCCGCTGCAGTGAACGCTCCCCCATCGCAAAAGTACTCCCGGCCTATGAAGTTGTGATGCTTTGGACGCCGGAAAAAAAGATGGAGCGCTTAGTCGAATTGGTCGATCAACAAATACCCGTTGGAATTGGCTTTAACTTGAAGGCGATTCATCCAGAGATCGATTTACAGCACGAGGGAATTGTTGTTGGCTATGAAAAAAAGAAGGATTCTTATATTTTTAAAATCCGAAACTCCTACGGCAAATCATGTACCCAAAATGGTGGGAAGGTGCCGAAGTGTAAGAAGGGATATCTCTACATCGACGATGCATCCCTAGGCCCCAACACTCTCGATTATGTCTGGATCCAGCGATAATTAATAACTATGCTGACAAGCAACTCATTTTCGCTGGCTCAATTCTGGGATACTTGCTTGTTTAGTAGCACCGTTGGCTCGTAAATACCCATGATGAGACTTATTCAGTGAACTTTGAAAGCGAATGTTCGTTCAGTAATGGTGTTGAAACCTACGATGCCCTTTATCCAGCCTAATGGCTATGAATAGCAGTTTTATCAAATTGTATTAATTTGAGAATTTTTAACTTCTACTTTATTAGCTCGATATTTGTACTGGAACAAAACACAAAAATTAAAAGAATATCGTTTCTAAATGAAACCTTATACTATTAAACAATAAGATTTTTTTATTTTTTGGGGGCGTATGTTGTTGAAGAGAAAAGTGATTGTCTCAATTTTTATTTTATTATCAGGAAGCTCACTTCTTTTATTTCAAAATTGTGGCAAAGGTTATTCGACATCCCAAACTCAGATGGGAAGTACTTCCTCGTCTGAAGACGACCCAATGAACCCAACTCCCATAAGTGACGAGGGAGTTCCTTCTGACGAGACAACTCCAACTCCAACTCCAACTCCAACTCCAACTCCAACTCCAACTCCACGGTCTGTGTCCGTTGGCGCAAGCAATGTCTTTAATAATAACGAGATGGTCATTCGTTTTTCGACAAATATCATATCTAACGAAAACACACTCATCTCTTGGCAAAGCCGAGCACTCACTGCTTTAGATGGAGTTCATTTTTCAGCAAGCAGTGGAGTTGTCTCAATTCCAGCGAACCAATCACAAGTCTTTTTACGTATTCCTGTGTTAAGTACAGACGCAATGTCTGTTTCTTTTGAAATTGTTATCAGCACTGTTTCAAATGCAAACATAGGTCAATCTGTGGGGCGCGTAGATATACCTTCCTCAGCATCACTGGTGTCTCTGGCAAGTTTAACATCAGTTAAATTCAAAGAACTTTCCGGCAGCGGGAATAATGAAAGTTGTGCTATCAACATGCTCAATGAAGTGATTTGTTGGGGCTCTATTTATCATACTGGAATTGGTGCACAAGTTGGTCTCTACCCCTATGGAATTGAGTTTGTACCAATGCCCATTGAGCGAAAGGTTTTATCTGACGTAAAACAAATTTCTTCTGGTGGACTTTTTACTTGTGCACTCACTCTGCAGAATAAAGTTTTTTGCTGGGGAGGAAATTGGTATGGTCAACTAGGTAACAGCATTCCGATCAGCACTCACTCCGCAACGCCAGTTGAAATTATGGGTCTTAGTGATATCCAGAAAATATCTTTGGGGACGTCTCATGGTTGTGGTTTAAACTCACAGGGTCAGGTTTTTTGTTGGGGATCCAATAGTGTCGGACAGCTCGGAATCGGTTCGGTCACATCCGCACCTCCGGCAACAATTATAGCTGTGGCAGGTTTAAGTGGTGTAAAACAGATAACATCGGGCGGATCACACACGTGTGCGCTGACAGCTCAAAATAAGGTTGTTTGCTGGGGGGGAAATAATTCGTTTGGTCAAATTGGCAACAACTCCACAACGGCGGCGCTTTCTCCTGTTGAGGTTATTGGACTTACAAATATAAAACAAATCTCTGCGGGCGGTTCTAATACCTGTGCAATTAATAGCCAAGACAATGTGCTTTGCTGGGGGATAAATCGAGGTGGTCAATTAGGAATTGGCAAAACCAGTGAGAACTCAATGATACCTGTCAATGTATCAAATCTTTCGAATGTGAAAGAGATTATTGTTTTTGGAGATAATTCTTGTGCCCTTACAAATCTAAATAAAACTTTTTGCTGGGGAGAAAGCACGAACGATGGCTTCAAGATCAATGTTTTTACAGACATCGTATTTCCTCGAGAAGTGGTTTTCCTAAATGGTGCAAAACGAATTTCTGCACTTTGTTACATTTCTGATTCGGACAGTGTTTTTTGCCGTGGCAGCAATAGCCATGGAGAACTTGGCGTGAATACCAAAACAACTTCTTGGGCGCCTATAAAAAATCCAGATATTCAGAATTACAAACAAATTTCCACAGGCGTTGGCCATACCTGTGCACTTGATAGTCAAAATAGAGTTTATTGTTGGGGCTCCAATAATGCAGGTCAACTTGGCAATAACACCAGAGTGATGTCTAAAACTCCCGTATTAGTTTCTAATTTAACTAGCGCAAAGTATGTTGGAGTTGGTGGATCGACAGGAACATGTGCGATCACCATGCTAGATACCGTTGTTTGTTGGGGACACAATGGAAATGGACAGTTGGGCAACGGAACAACGACCAGCTCTTCTGTACCAGTGACTGTGTCTGGCTTGACCGGCGTTTCACAAATCGCTGTCGGCGCAACCCATGCCTGCGCTCTTAATAATCAAGGGGTCGTTTCTTGTTGGGGTTCAAACTTGAGCGGGCAAGTTGGTAACAATTCGACAGCCAATGCCACAACGCCAGTCATTTTGACAAGTCTTGCTGGGACTCAGCAAATCGTCGCAGGAATCAATCACACTTGTGCGCTAAAAACAGATGGTCTTGTTTACTGTTGGGGAAAATATATGGATATGACCTATCGATCACCGTCTGGAGGGGCTGTTATTCCAACACTGATAGGCAGTCTAACATCCGTCAAAGAAATTGCCGCTGGTGAAGGGCATGCTTGCGCACTGAATGACGCTGGAAATGTTTACTGCTGGGGTGATAATTCCTGGGAGCAATCCGGTAAAGAAAGACCCGACGGATACTCAAGCTCTTTCATGACGCCAAACCAACTTAAATCTTTGAGTGGCATAAAACACATTACGCTGGGTTCTTGGCATTCGTGTGCTGTCACAAACCAAGACACCGTTCTTTGCTGGGGAAAAAATACTGTGGGACAGCTAGGAAATATCATTGAGGCGAATTCAGCGGTTCCTCGGCAAATTTTTCAAGCGCCCAAAGTTTCGAAAGCAGTTGCAAATGGTTCAGCAACATATCTTTTTGCTCAGGAAACAAATGAAGTTTATTCTGTGGGAGTTCAATTCACAATAAATTCTGATCCTTTGGAGATCTTAAAAGTAGTCTGGTAAGCAAGTCTCCGCTTGGAGCCTGCTGGGTTCATCGCTGAAACTTTGCAGTCCAAAACATCGACCAAAAAATTCACTCAGCAAGAGGCAATCACTAAAGGCGACAGACGCTCTTTTTTTCTTTGCAGTCGATGAGAGTTTGGCGAAGCACCGTGGTTTTTTCGATGAGCTCGGGCTTGGTGATTTGCGAAAGGTATTTTAGCGATTTGTCCAAATCCCCCGTGCGCACCAATGAGTAAGCTAGCGCATAACGAATCTCGTCGTCTTTTTGTAAGGCGCTGCGCTGAATGACGGGATCTAAGGACGCAATCAGGGAATATTTATTGGCGTCCACGTAGGTGGCGATTTTTTGTTTGAGCCGTTCTTTTTCATCGACGACCGCGGCGTTGAAATACAAAGACCGCTCAAACCGACGCGTTTGTCGATTGAGCTCTGCCGTATGGTAATAGTATTTTCCGTCGGTAATGGCAGCTCTACGAAAGCCTTCTTCGGCGGCCATCATCAATCCTTTTTGGAAGTACACCTGCGAGATCGCAAGATTGATATCTAGGTTTGTGGGATGTTGCGCTCGAGCCATTTCTAAAATCGCCAAGGCCGAAGTCGTCGCTCCACTGGTTTGAAAGATTTCAGCAATATTTAAATAGTGTGTTGCAGGCGACGCATGCGTGCCCAACCACTCCATGCTCGCTAGGAGCCCTTCATGAACGAGTTTGAGTTGAAGCATAAGGGTGATCCACTCAGTTTCCACTGCAAACGTGGGAAACACCACCCGCGCCTTAGCAATAGTGGTCCAGGCCTTGTCAATTTTTCCAAGCTGTTGCTCGCAATTGGATTTCCTCCAAGCATCCGTCTCGTTGGCGTATTTGTTTTGGAACACGCTCGCATAAAAAGCCACGCACTCTTTAATTTGTTTAGCAAAAAATGCGGATCGTCCCTGCCACATGAGGGCTTCTTGCGAAAACGCCGACGAGGGCGAGATTTTTGCCAACTCTCGAATAGCCGCCTTCCACTCACCCTTCAAGTGATACCACTGGCCCAAAAGTACAACGGCTTCTGGCGAGTTTGCCTTTTGCAGCTCTTTGATCTCTGGCTGAGCGAGATCTAATTTGCTATCCTTTAAAAGAGCGCGAACGAGAGGCGCCCCTTCCAAATCATCGTACATTGGATCTTTTACAAATCCTTGTGCTGAAAAATTCAAAATACATATGAGGAAAAAAATGAAAGTCTTCATCAGTTCAACTCGAATTTAATTTTTTGTGTTGTCCATGCAGCCACAATCTGACCCTTAACCATGGCAGGTTCGAACTTCCAAGTTTTAACCGATTTCATCGCCGCATGCTCAAAAAATCCCTTGGGCTCGCTGGTTTCCACTTCCACATTGTCCACGGCGCCGTTTGTGGCCACCAGAATTTTTAAACTCACATAGCCCGAAATGCTTTTTTGTCGAGCGTCGGATGGATACTCTAGGCTGCCCTTCATCAACAACCGCGGGGGGCGATTCACGGCTCCACCATCGCGTACGAGCGAGGCAGCATCGGAACCAAAGCCTCCTCCTCCGCCGACAGCCGGTCCAAAACCACCCGAACCAAATGCGACGCCCGAGCCAAAATCTTGCGGTCCGGAAAATGAATCAGGGGCAAGGGTCGAAAGCAGACTTGCCTCCTTTGGAGAGGGAGGGGGCTCAGGCGGCTCTTCCTGCTTTGCAGTTTCGGCCATTTGAATCGCAATGGGAGGTGTACCGTCTTCGATGGGAGGCTTGAGATCCGCAGGATTCCACGCCATAAAGCTAGCCACCAAGGAAAACACCGTTAACCCCGTGAGACCGATACCGAAGAATGTGATCCAAAACTTTTTTGTTTTCATTTATACCTTGATCAAAGCTCCAAAAAGTCCCGCAACCAGCACTAGAATCAGACCCAAAAATAAAAGAGGACTCCAGTCAGCCAATTTTTCGGCAAAGCCCGCTTCGCGCTGAATCTTTGCTGCCTTGTTTAGAGATTCAAAAATATAAAGATTCAGTGACGCCCGCGTTGGCGACTCCGTCGCTTCGAGGGCCTTAAGTAGCCCCTCACCATCCGGCCCCAGAACAAAATGCGCATCCTTCGTAGAGCCGATGGCAGCCACGCGACCCACGCGGGTGATGGTCCCTTCGGTCAGGTTGCCGTCGAGGTCAAGAAAACTTCCAGGAAACGCCTCCACTTGTGTGGACGAGGTTAGTAAATCCGCAGCTTGATTAATGACTTTATCAAAATCTTCAAATTTAAGATCTTCCGGTGACTCGGTCTCCGAGCCTTTTACTTGCTGTTCAAAACGCAGGCCGCGTTCAAAGTCCTTCACCGAAGAATTGGCTTTTTTAAATGTGTTCTCTAAAGAAGACCCTTTCTTTTGCAAATCCTTCTTGCGTTTATCAAGGCTCAACAAAAGCTCATGGTCTTCGTCGTTGCGCGAGGTTTGTGCCACAAGTTCTTTTTGCAAAGCTTGCGTTTTGGATTTTGCAGTGCCAATGCGCTCTTGGAAGTTTTGCAACATGGTCGCTTTTTGTTTTTGTAACGCCTGTTTTTGCGACGTCATGTAGACATACTCGCGCTGGAACGACTTATTTAATGTTTCTTCGGCGGTATCGGTGGGACGAACTTCGTCTGCGACAGCCGAAAGTACCCACATGGTGAGGGTCATCAAAAGATACTTTTTCATAAACTTGCCCCCAGCTGACGAGAATCGATGGGCAACTGATAATAACCTGCCCCATTTTTGTTTTTTAGATTTTTTACGAGTGAAAGAACGGAAGTTTGATCTTCGCTGGACTCAACATCTTTCCATTTCCAGGCTCCTGCCTCTTTCACAGCTTTCAAAACATTTTTATCTGGAGTCACTACGAAAAGGCTCTGAAGACCTAAGCGAGCTACTTCGCACTTTCGAACAGTTCCGTTCAAAGTGATATCCACAATTTTATACTCATTGGACTGTGCGAGTTTCATTTCGTTTTCGACAAAACTCCAGAAGTCGGCAAAAATATACTCCAGGGGTTCCTGCGCTTTTTGCACACGGATTTTTAAATTCTTAATTTGTGCCTGACGAGAGTCTTGCAAAAACGGAATTGTCGCCGCCACTAAAACTTCAAAGCGCTCGATCCATACAAGAAGCTTTCTTTGTGCTTGCGGATCTGTTTTGGCCTGAATCTTTACTCTCGATTCAAGACGCTTGGTTTTTTCGGCAAGTTGCAATGCCCGTAGCTGTTCTTTTTGCACTTGTGATTCGAGGTCTGTTTTACGTTGCGTCCATTGCTCAAGATCCGCTTGTTTTTCTCGTTGCAGGGAATCGATCTCCTGGCTCAGAGTCTCAACCTCGGTGCGGGTTTGGGTAAGCCGTCCCACAAAATCTTCCCACGTGGACCCATGGGCCGTCATTGAAAGACCTATCAAAATTAAAAGAAATATGATTTTAAACATTGTACTCCTCATGGATTCACCGGTTTGTCTGTCGTCACAGCAAAATTCTTAACACCTGCGGATTTCACCCAGTCTAAAACTTTAATCACTTGCCCGTAGGGAAGGTCGCGGTCGGCAATAACCACGGCTTGCACGTCGGGGTTGCGCTCCACTTCTTCGCGAGTGAGGCGTTTTGTGCCCTCTTCATCTGCGTCTTCGTTATTAATCTGAACTTGACCGTCCGCCGTGATCGCAACATTCAGAAGGCTTGGCGTGGTTTCATCGCCTGAAGCGGCTTCTGGTAAGTTGACGTCCACGCTGGGTTTAATCAGTGCGGGAGCGGTTACCATAAAGATAATCAAGACCACCAAAATAATATCGATCAACGGCACCATGTTGATTTCGCAAATTGTATCTGATCCACCTGCTTTTGCGGCCATCTTAGAATCCCTTCATTTTTCCGTAAGCGATCATGATGTCTTTGCAGCTTTCAACACTGCCGATGATCGCTTTTACTTGTTTTTGAAAATAGTTGAAGGCGACGATATTTGGAATGGCCACCAAGAGGCCTGCCGCTGTTGCAATCAAGGCTGCAGAAATTCCCGACATCACCGTTTGTTGACCGGCATTGGTGCTGTTTGCCAGATCGTGAAACGACTTCATAATCCCCAACACGGTTCCAAACAATCCAATGTAGGGAGCGTTTGATCCTACGGTGGCCAAAAAAGCCAACGACTGTTCAAGTTTTGGCTGTTGAAACTTAATAAAGGTATCGAAAGTTTCTGAAAGCCCTTTGAGGCCATTTTGTTTAAGATGCTCAAACCCATAATTCATCACACGCCCTTCAAGGGACGTAGGGTCAAGTTTAACATCCTCGAGGTTGGAGATCTTAACCTGCGACATGGCCTCTTCAAGAATTTCTCGTTGCTGGGCGCTCTGCTTAGCGAGTTTATTGAGCTTAAGGTAGCGCTCGACAATCAGCCCAAGGCTCACGAAAGTGAGAGCAATGAGTAGATACAAAACGCCTTGATCGGCAAAGTGGGCGATGGCGAAGATTCTATCTTTCATGGGGTCTCCTGCTGCAAAACTGTTTGCAATCTTTGGATTAAAGCGTTTATTTTTTTAATTTCATCGTCGTTTTGGGAATTATTTAAATGAGACTCTAGCAAAGCCATGGGAGTCTCACCGAGGGAGTTTGGTTGCGATGCTTTGGTTTTTGTAAGGCCAAAGACTTCGTCTTTCCAACCGATGACCTCTTTCAAAATCAAGGGTGCTTTGTTTTTTGTTTTCGTAAAATCCAGTTTTTTAATTAAAAATGTAAGAACTGTTTCACCTTGCTCGTTCAACAGATTTGGATCGGCACCTGCTTCAATGGCAACCATCACATTCTTACTCGAAGCAAGAGCCGCGACGGCGGTCCACATTTCGGCTTGAATTTTAGGAAATTGGTTTTCATCGAGCAAAAATTGGATTTTTTTGTCGTCGTTCTCAGAGGCATAATCAAAAGCCGTTTTTTGAAAGGTATCCACCAACGTTCGATCGGCACCACTTTGCAAAAGTTGATAAACAAAGAAAGCCTTTTTATTTCGCGCAGCTTCGATTAAAAAAGTACGCTCCTCTTTCAGCCGGAAATTGATATTGGTCAACAAAGGAAGAGCGCTCGCGAACACCTTGCTATCCCCGTTGACGATGGCAAGCAGAAGCAGTTCTTCCTGCGTTCCCGCCTTATCGCCTTGCTTCTCATTCCCTGTACTGGAAAATCCATAGCTCGAAGACTCGTGCTTTCCGCAGGCTGCAAGGGCGAAGAAAAATGCAAAGATGAAAGAGACTTTGATCAAAAGACAGCCCCCATCACCACACCAAAGATTCGTCCTCGACGAAGCGAGCGAACCATTTCGTCGCCTTGAGTGGACTCAACTTCAGGATTTAAGAGATTTCGAGCGCGCAAGCTCATCGTCCAGCGATCGCCAATGCGTTTAGTGGCGACGAAGTCTAATTGCTCAAAAGGCTGCTCGTAGGTGTCTGGGATGCTGTTGGTGCCAACTTCGGTAATGCGTTTGCCGATCACATTGTAAAGCAATGTTGTGGTCAATCCCCACTGCGGGCGATCGTACTGCAACTGCATATTGATCACATAGGGCGACTGACCCTGAAGTGGGCGCGAGCTCGAAGTTTGTGTTCCCTTGTTTTGGGCGCTGAGTTCGATCTCAGAATTGATGTAGGTAAGATTCGAGAGCACCGTCCAACGCCGGAGCGGTCGAGAAAAGTGCCGAAGCCCAACCCGTCCCTCGAACTCCACTCCATAGTTTTGTGCCGCCTTCGCGTTATCAAACGTTTGAATACGATTCACACCTGGCAAAAAGAGGATTTCGATGGGGTTTTCGAACTCTTTGTAAAAGAATCCAACGGAGGCATATTCGTCGGCCGTAAAGTAATACTCCCAGCGATGATCGATGTTCTTGATCACAGTCCCTTTGAGATTGGCATTTCCTTGGACGATATTTCCCGTCTCATCATCGATAAAACCCACTGTCGACATTTCGCGAAAGTCCGGCCGAGCCAGAGTCTCACTGTAAGTGATGCGTGAACGAATTTTTTCGGTGGGCTTCCATACCACGCCGTAGGAGGGGAGAATGTCATTCATTTGGATGGTCGAAAAAGATGTGGCATTCACTCTATCGAAATACTTAAAGGTATTGACGATCTGTTCAGAGCTTTCCCTGCGAACACCGGCAATAAACGTCCAAGAGCTCCATGGAGAAAAATCCACCATAGCATACTGGGCTTGGGTTTTTTGTGTTCCTACGTAGCTATCCGCATCGTTGGTTAAGTTTTTAAGTGTGACTGTGCCGTTTTTAATATTTTCGTCGCTGAGCAGTTTATCGGCTGAGCTCTTATCCGCTCCCGACGTATTGCCACTTTCAAAATAAAAACGATTCACATCGGACTTTCTTTTTTTATCAACGCCCATGAAACCCATTTTGAATTTTAAAAAATCCTCGCCCTCGCGTTGGATGGGAACAGTTAAATTTAAAGCCACTTCTTGGCTGTCATCGAATAATTCGCTGTAAACACGTCGATTGCCCGACTGGTTATCGAGAAGAGTTTTAGTGTCATTGAGTTTAAGATAAGCCAACTCCATACGCCCTGGATTGTCGCGCTCGGCATCAGCCCAGCCCAAGCGCCAGTCCAACTGAATTGGCGTTTCAGCAACCTTAAAAAGCTGATGCTCGCCTTTGAAGTGACGCGTCCACAACTGGCGCTCGGTAAAATCCGCCGTCATGGATTCTACATCGGGGCTGCCGACTGTCGTTGTATTGTCGATCTGAGTGAGCTTCGTGGTATTTCTTAAAAGAAAAGTGTTGGCGATGAGTCGATGATTTTTACCAAGCTCTAAACCGAATTCGTAACTCCCGGCCACACGAGTTTCAATTTCTGAATATTCTGAACTGCGAACGGTGTCTTCCACCAGCTTATTTCCCGGACCGACGTTAAAGGTTTTTGTGATGCGCTCCAATTGATCGGTGTTCTGCCCGTACATCACGCTGCCAGAGGAGCCCAGTTTGTAACGACCCAACTTCCAGCCGCTCCCCATAGAGAGGGCGAGGCCCGGAAGTGAGGGATTGCTGTTGCGAGAGAAATCATAATTTTGTGGAAGACTCAGACCCATTTGCACAAGATCTTGCTGCGAAACTCCACCGTCAAAACCCACTGTATTGGGCTCTAGCTTTTTTCCCTGTGCCAGAGTGCTTTGAATCACTGAGGGTAGTTTTCGATAGCCGTCATCGAATCCTAACCAGTCTGTGCTTCCCCCTTGATGCTCCAAACGATTATTGACGTTTTCGTACGCCATACTCACGTTGCCGCGAAAAAAGAATTTCTCGGGAAGACTGCGCGTTTTTAACTGGATGATGCCCCCGCCGAACTCGCCCGGTAGATCTGGCGAATAACTTTTTTGCACGACGATGCTTTCCATAATAGACGTGGGAAATAAATCCAAGGGAACAACTCGTCGAGCCGGTTCGGGGCTCGGTAAAGAAAAGCCATTCATTTGAACGCCCGAATAGCGTTCACCCAGGCCGCGAACATAGACATATTTTCCACCGATGAGTGTAAGGCCTGTTACTCGTCGCAAAGAGGCCGCAGCGTCGCTGTCTCCTGCGCGGACCATTTGTTCGGCTCCTAAAACGTCTGTCACAGCAGAGCTCTGTTTGCGAATCTCCACAAGTGCCGACAGGCTGCCTTTGATTTTTGGCGCCAGTACAACCACTTCTTCCAATTCATTTTGTGCGGCCTTCATTTCTAAACTCAAAGGCTCCGTGGTTGCTGCAACCTCGATATCAGCCACGGTTTTGGTTTGATAGTTTGGATGAAAAACGCTCATCGAGTAGCGACCTTCGGGGATCTGCGCTGTTAAGCGCCCTTCGGCATCGGTTTTAAAAACTTTATCGAGACCGGAAAATAACACCGTCGCGTCCACAATGGGGCGTTGCTCGCGGCTGGCCACCTGGATCTTAAACTCTCTGGGAGTCTTCGTAACATCCGTTGCTTGTTGGGAAGCTTGTGGAGAATTCACTTCCGCTTGCGAGTCGCGGCTTTCTAATAGATTGACTGTGATTTGTACCTCTTCGTCGGCGACGACAGTTACATCAACATCTTGTCCGCTGGGAACAATTTCTATTTTTTGCCGTTTTGCTGGAAGTGTAGCAGAGATAACGCCCGAAGAATCTGTTGTCAAAACACCGTTGAGTGTTTTCACAACAACGCCTTCGGCGGGAAGCCCGTCTTTAAAAACGACGATCAGAACCTGACCGGTTTTTTCATTTTTTTTTGAATTTTCAATTTTTAATTCTAATTCGTTGTTAGCAGCAAATGCAGAAAAAGGGCCTGCGACGCAGGCCCCTAGTGTAACAACATTAACTAAGAAGAATACTTTGTTAAACAACATCTAATTATTTTACAATCCAACCTTCGGTCCAATCGTTTTCAACTGGGCTAAATGCACCCACGTAATCAACACCATCAAATTCGAAATTCCCTGGAAGAACGTCTTCCGGAGGAGTCATACCTGTATCAAGAGCTGCGCTGCCATCAATAGGCATTGCCCCATCAAGAATCTTATCTGAGGCAAGCATCACAAAGTTATTGCGATTGGCTTCATTAAACCACTTCGTGATAGACCAAAGATCTTTCGCAGCGTCTTCAAGGATGCTTACGTTATTACACTGAAGAATTGTGTTTTGCATCACAAGACCTGTCTGTTGAACAGTTTCACCGTTAGCAACTCCACCATTTTTGAAAGTTTCTTCATCGTCGATATTGAGGCAGTTTTGAAAGCTTCCGCTAACGATGGCGTTGTAGATTTGCGCGCCAGTTCCGCGACGAAGCATCATTCCGTTGAGAAGTTTTGGATTGCTGCCCTTAGCAACGATAGTCACATTGCTCAAAATAGGATTTGAACGAGG
>JAYUKO010000164.1:0-1224 GCA_043764415.1 Bdellovibrionales bacterium
TACAGTGTGATCGGCCGTGTGGCCCGACGTATTTGGGCCGTGGCCATGCGCGATTTGTATGGCGCCGATGAGCGCTCACAAAAGTTAAAGTATCACATTCAGACTTCCGGTCGTTCGTTGCACGCCCAAGAGATTGCGTTCAACGACATCCGCACCACTCTACAAGCGCTCCTTGCAATCAACGACAACTGCAACTCGTTGCACACCAATGCCTACGACGAGGCCATTACCACGCCCACCGAAGAATCGGTTCGCCGGGCCATGGCGATTCAGATGATCATCAACAAAGAATTCGGTATCGCCAAAAACGAAAACTCCATTCAAGGCTCGTACTTTATGGAAGAGCTCACAGAGCTCGTCGAAGAAGCCATTCTCGAAGAGTTTATGCGCATCAGTGAGCGCGGCGGTGTGCTAGGAGCCATGGAAAGTCAGTACCAGCGGGGAAAAATTCAAGAAGAGTCCATGCACTACGAGCATCTCAAACATTCGGGCGAGCTTCCCATCATCGGCGTGAACCAGTTTGTCGATCCTGTAACATTGAAGGACGGCTACATCCCGCCAAAAATCGAAATGGCGCGAGCGAGCTACGAAGAAAAAAACCTTCAACTCAATCGTCTGCGAGAGTATCAGCAAAAAAATAAATCATCAGCCGAGCAAGAGCTTAAAAAGTTAAAGGACGCTTGTTTGAGGGGTGATAATATTTTTGCAGCCCTCATGACAGCCTCGCGCGTATGCTCGCTGTACCAAATGACTCAAGCGTTGTTCGAAGTGGGCGGTCAGTACCGCCGCAACCTCTAGTGGGCCGATGAAAATTAAGTTTTTGCTATTAATAGTTTTTGCACTTTTTGTGCTGTTTGTTTGGCTAGAAAGATTTTTTCCCACAAAGAAACATAATATTTCTTTGCCGCGGAGGCTGCTGCGGTCAATAAATAATTATTTTTTCAAAAAAAACAGCAATAAAATAACTCACATTTCGACTTGGAAAGATTCCGCACTGATCATCGTCGCGCTTGGAGCCGTCTTAATTTTTATTCTCTGGGATAGTTTTTAACGTCATCCTGAGCGAAGCGAAGGATCTCGCCTTTGTACCATTAAAGAAGAGCGTTAAGCTCTTCTCTGACTAAACAAGAAGAGCGTTAAGCTCTTCCCAACGCGCGTAAAGGGCGTCGACAGTTTCCTTTTTCTGCTGATAATCTTGCGTGGCTTTTTTGCGATCGAGGGGCG
>JAYUKO010000165.1:0-14700 GCA_043764415.1 Bdellovibrionales bacterium
ACTCCTTTTAATCTAACTTTGTGTAAACCACTTCGATAGTTGCATCGTCGTACGCATTTTGAATAATTTCTTGAGGTTGTGGTTTTAATCCCTGACCAAATATTAAAGCGCCCAAAACCAAACCAATTCCGGCGGCCGCGGTCAGCTGGAGAAGGTGGCCCACAGAAAAACTGCCAGAAGCAGGAAACTGCATTTTTACAGCCACTTTCCAGCGGTGCAGCTGTAAATCGCTGGGCTGTTTTTTTCGTAACAGATCTAAAGGATCTTTTTTAAAATCATTCATAGGGACTCCTTAAACTTCTAACATTCGTTGTAGTTCTTGCCGCGCGCGGTGGTGATGACTTTTCACCGTTCCTTCAGGAACATTTAAAATTTGCGAAATCTGCGCCATGGTTAATTCTTGATCAATCGTCAACATCAACACCTCCTGCTGCATGCTTGAAAGCCTTTGGATGGAGCGCTTAAGTCTGTGGGTTTGTTCGTGCTCGCACAGTTGGTCGAAAGCGGAGGGAGACGGGCTTGCCATGTCTGGCGACTCTTCAAAAGAATCCCAGGCCCGCAGTTGTTTAAAGTGCTCAAAGCGAATATTTTTCGCAACTCCGAAGGCAAACATATCAATGGTTCCCCGGCTTAAATCAATTTGCCCATCCTGATATTTACGCACAGTTCGCAGAAGCGTATCTTGCGTGAGGTCGTCGGCCACCGAATCGGAAAGACTCGCCGCAAAATAGCGGTACAACCGCGGCCCTAGACTTTTGACGATCTCATCCCAATTCACACTTGCTGTCATAACCCTACTTGGTGGTTATTGGAAAAAAGTTGCAAAGTTTCTTTGACGCAGATCTCAACCAAAAGGTACGGCGTACCGCAAGCGGAACGGCGTACCTTTTCGGGGGATCCGAGCGAGGTCGGCCCGGTCGGCGTCCTTTTAGATGAGGCGGGTTTTTAGGCTGGTTTTTAGGGAGCCGATTTTGTCGGCGACGTTGCCTGATTTGGTTGTGTCTTCGAGGTCCATCACCAGATAGCCCACTTGGCTGTTGGTGGCTAAATACTGCGCCTGAATGTTCACGCCAAATTGCGAGACGATGCTATTGATTTCGCCAAGTACACCGGGAACGTTGCGATGGGCGTTAGTTAATCGCGAAACACCTTGGCGCAGCTGTGGCACGTCCATGGTTGGAAACTGTACGGCTCCGTAAGTTTTTCCCTGTTGCATAAACGACAGCAAACTGTAGGCCACCTCGGCACCGATGGCGGCCTGCGCTTCTTCGGTGCTTCCGCCCACATGGGGAGTCAAAATCACGTTCGACATCCCTTGCAGAGGACTTAAAAATTTTTCGTTGTTGTCTTTAGGTTCTGAGGGAAACACATCCACCGCTGCCCCCGCCACATGTTTTGCTTTCAGCGCCTGTGCGAGATCTTCGATCACCACCACTGTTCCTCGGCTGGCATTGATGAGGTGTACTCCCTTTTTCATTTTTGCCAGTTCTTTGGCGCTAATCATATTTTTGGTTTCGGGAGTTTCGGGAACATGCAAAGTGATAAAGTCCGAACGCTCAAGCAAACTGTCCAGCGTCGGCATTATTTTAGCATTGCCCAGCGGAAGTTTTTTTGTGACATCGTAAAAACAAACATCTAAGCCCATGGCTTCTGCAAGGACGCTCACCTGACTTCCAATGTGCCCATAACCGATAATCCCCAAAGTTTTACCGCGCACCTCGCGCGATCCTTTAGCCGATTTGTTCCAAACGCCGGTATGCACCTGATGACTGAGTTCACAGAGATTGCGCGACAACGAAATAATTTCGGCGATGACCATTTCGGCCACGCTTCGGGTGTTGCTATGGGGCGCATTAAAAACTGGGATTCCGTGCATGGCCGAAGCTTCTAAATCCACTTGATTGGTGCCGATGCAAAAACAACCGATGGCTTGCAACTGCGTTGCGTGCTGCAAAATTTTTGCGGTTAAATTTGTTTTTGAGCGAATACCGATGACATCGTATTGCGGAAGCTTTTGTAAAAGTTCGGTTTCCGCAAACGAAGTTGTTTCAGAATGCACTTCGAAGCCTGCTGCCTCAAACATGGTTTTAGCCGAGGAATGGATATTTTCGAGGAGGAGAACTTTTTGCATAGCGGAAAGTATATTTCCCCGCGGCACAAGCGAGCAACTATTTTTCGCTTCTCCATCAAAAGCAAATAATTTTGATTTGCCTATGCAACAAGCTGGTGAGACCATTTTGGGTATGAAACTCAATCTGTTAGTTATCGACGACGATACTATGATACTTGAAGCTCTTCGCTCTGTAGTCCACGAGCCTTGGACTTTCATTGGACGAACACAGTTTTCGCTCCCCAAAGAAACCATCCACGCCGCATTTGTGGATTTGCATTTAAGTGGCCAGTTTAATAAGCACGAAGGCCTTGAAGTGATTAAAACCCTCAGTCAAAATGATCCGCACACAGAAATTGTCGCAATTTCGGGCGATTTAGATCGATTGCTCATGGAAAAAACACTCAAAGCCGGAGCCACCCGTTTTTTACCAAAACCGCTGACGCCCGACGAAGTGATCATCACTTTGAACAAACTGGAAGCCCTGTTTGCCCTACGGCTGCAGGCCCATGAGCACAACTTCCAGTGGATCGGAACCTCCAGCGTTTCGGAGGATCTCCGCCGCCAAGTCGCGCAGCTCAAAGGCGAAAACACGCCGATTCTCATCGAGGCCGAATCAGGTTCGGGAAAAGAAGTGGTCGCTCATATGCTGCACCAGCAGGAGGAATCTCGCCCGTTTGTGACAGTGAACGTGGCCGCCATCCCTGAAAATCTTTTTGAATCGGAATTTTTTGGTTATAACAAAGGGGCCTTCACCGGGGCTTTGCAAAACAAAATTGGTCTTGCGGAAAGCGCTGGCGGCGGCGATCTTTTTTTAGATGAAATTGAGGCACTGCCCCTTTCACAGCAGGCAAAACTTTTGCGCTTTTTAGAAAGTGGCGAGATTCGTCGAGTCGGGGCCAATGAAAGCTTTCATATCAACACGCGAGTCATTGCCGCGACCAATGAGAATTTGCAAAAAATGGTGAGCGAGGGTCGCTTTCGCGAAGACCTTTTGTGGCGACTGTCCGGGCATAAAATCTCCATTCCGCCACTGCGTGAGCGAATGGAAGATCTCCCGGCGCTTTGCCAGTTTTTTATCAAACGCGCGAAACCCTATAAAAACAAAACTCTGTCTGAGGACGCCATCGAGGCCCTCAACAAACATACGTGGCCCGGCAATGTTCGGGAGCTGAAACGTGTATGCGAGCAGGCCAGCCTGCAATCGCCGCTGCCCCTCATTCGCGCCGAGGATGTGGCGCGAATTTTGTCGCCATCCAGCATCAGCACCCAAGACGTACGATTGGATTTACAACGCGGCCTGCCTGATCTTGTGAATGACTTTGAAAAGAAAGTTTTAGAAGCTGCCATCGCTCAGGAGAAAGATGTTGACGCGCTTGCCAAAACTCTTAAAATCTCACGTTCTAGTTTTTATAAAAAACTTAAAGACTTTGGTTTAACACTTTAAGGAAAAAAGGAATTCAGTGTTTCAATTGTGGTCTGAACCTTTATTTTTAGCGGTCGTTACTTTCACCGTTGGTATTATTTTTTCGTTAACGGTGATTTATTATTTTTTACAAAAACGCCAAGATCATTTTCGCAGCTCTTTTTCAACTCTTGTGAGCTGGCTTTTAGTCACACCTTTACTTTTTGTTCTATTGGGAATGCGCTGGCCTTTTCCATTGGTTCTTGTAACTATCATTTCCATTTACGGGGCTAAAATATTTTTCCAAATGACCGGGCTGTACCATCGCAGTCATTTTGTGATCGCCTGCTACTTGGCACTGATTCTTAGCAGTGTGTTTATCTACTATGGCATGGACAATTTGTTCGATATGATGCCGCCGTTATTTTTCTTTGCGATTTGCCTGATCCCAATGATTCGCAATAGCTACAAACAGATGGTGCAGTACATTGCGCTCACGCTGGTGAATTTTTTGCTGCTATGGTTTTTTATGCACCTCGGACGCATCATGGCTCTGGTGGATGGAATCTACATCGCCATCTACATCATTCTTTTGACAGAAACGTTCGAAAACGTTTATTTGCGCATTAGTCGCCATTTTAAAAGAATCAAAATCGTATCGGCACTCACCCCTAAGCGTAGCCTCGAGGGGTACGTTGTTGCGGCCCTTGTGACCCTGGGACTGGGTTATTTAGCTCGCAATCTTTTGTCGCTAGACCTTCAGGCCAATTGGTGGATGATCGCCACAGCCTGTTTTGTTTTTGGCAGCACCGGCGATACCATTTTGGTCGTTATCCGCAGAGATTTAGGAATTAAAGTGTACAGCTCGTTTGTCATTGGCCGGGGAGATTTTTTCACCCGTATCGAGCGTTTGGTGTTTGTGGCCCCTGCGAGTTATTACGTGATTAGTTACTTGCAAGGCTCTGTATGACCAACTGGGATTACGAAAACGAGCAATGGACTAAACTGCCGACGCATTTAAAACATCTGCCTATTTTCACCAAGCATCGAGACGCCACAAGTTACTTATTTCGCTTGCTCTGGGCGTTTTATTTAAAACAAATCGGCTTTCGCATTTATATCCGAGTCAAAGTGATCGGTGACTTTAATAAAATATTTAAAGAGCACCCACGACTTTTGTTGATTTCAAATCACGCAAGCCACCTGGATGCCACCTCCATCGCCGCGGCCGTTCCCTTTTCGCTGTGGCAACATCTGTACATTACGGCAGCCAAGGACTACTTTTTTTCGAATCCGGTGTTTACATTTTTTTCAAAACATTGCCTTGGAGCTATTCCCATCGATCGCAAAGATAAAAAAGGCGAAGCGGTGAATCTGTGCCTTACCCTGCTTACGCAATTGGATAAAATCTGGATGATCTTGTTTCCCGAAGGTACGCGCTCCCCCGACGGACGCATTCAATCGTTTCGCAAGGGCGTGAGCCTGTTTGCTGAGAGAACTAAGACTCCCATATTGTTTTTGTATATCCATGGAAATAGTGATCTTTGGCCCAAAGGGCGACTTATTCCCATGCCTGGGAAGCTGACGATTCACGTGGGCCCAGTGCATCCACCGGCTGCTGCCGACGTGCTTTATAACAATTATGTGGAATGGGTGAAGTCCGTACATCCCGAAGCCAAGGTTGCGGATCTGCCTATCTAGTTAGGTTTAATACCCATCGCACACACTATTCCGCGCGTTAAGTAGCCGATTTGCTTTATTAACCCTCCGCAATATCCTATATTGTTAGCCCATGAGTAAAATTAACGACGTCTCTCTCATTATCGGTACAGCTAACGGCAGCGGCAGCCAATCTGCCAACCTCATTCTTTTGCGCTCCATCTTTCGCATGGGCATTCCTGTGGGTGGCAAGAATTTGTTTCCTTCAAATATTGCGGGCTTGCCGACGTGGTTTGTGATCCGCGCCAGCGAAAAGGGTTACACGTCGATTCTGCCAAAAATGAATATCGTCGTTGCCGTCAATCAGCAAACCTGCGACGACGACATGGCCCATTTGGACTCCGAGAGTTTGTTCATACATAACTCCTCACTGCGTTTTACAAAACCGCTTCCGGTAAATTCCCTGAGCGTTGATTTTACTAAATTAGCCAGTCAGGTGACGGATTCGATTAAACTGAAAAAACTTTTAACCAACATCGTGTACGTGGGTGTGCTTGCAGAGATGTTAGGTATTCCCGACGACATTTTGCAAAAAACCATTGGCGATCAGTTTAATAATAAAAAAAGCGTGGTGGATCTAAACGTGGCCGCAGCCACGGTCGGACGAGAGCATTACAAAAATCACATTAAACTTGCGAGCCCCTGGAGGCTTGAGCCGCGCCAGCACAACAACGGCAAAATCTTGATCGATGGCAATACAGCCGCGGGCCTAGGCTCGGTGTTTGCGGGTTGCAGCTTTGCTTCGTGGTATCCCATCACGCCATCCAGTTCGTTGGCGGAGAGTTTTGAAAGCTATTGTCAAAAACTTCGCAAAAATAAAAACGGCGAGAATAACTACTCGGTGATTCAGGCCGAAGATGAGCTGAGTGCCATCACCATGGTGGCAGGCGCCGGTTGGGCCGGCGCGCGAGCCATGACAGCAACCTCGGGGCCGGGCATCAGTTTGATGGCTGAGACCGCAGGGCTGATGTACTTTGCAGAAATTCCGGGAGTGGTTTGGAACGTGCAAAGGGCAGGGCCTTCGACGGGTTTGCCAACTCGCACTCTGCAAGGTGATATCGTCGCCTGCGCGCAGCTTTCCCACGGCGACACCCAACATCCACTGCTTTTGCCAGCAACTCCTGAAGAATGTTTTTCCATGGCACAGACGGCTTTTGACTTAGCTGAGCGCTTGCAAACTTTGGTGTTTGTTTTGTCGGATCTAGATTTAGGAATGAACCAGTGGATCTCCAACGACTTTACTTATTCGCAAAAACCCTTTGACCGCGGAAAAGTTCTTTCTGCCGAAGCTTTGGAAAAGGCGCAGCAGTTTAACCGCTACAAAGACATCGATGGTGATGGAATTCCCTATCGCACTCTCCCGGGCACTGAACACAATTTGGCGGGTTATTTTACTCGCGGCACAGGCCACGATGAGTCTGCCAAATACACCGAAAACGCTGACGTGTTTCAAAAACTTCTCGAGCGCCTCAGTAAAAAATGGCAAACGGCAAAAACGTTGGTGCCCGAACCTGTGATCGACATTCAAACCTCAGCGTTGGGTTTAATTGCCTATGGCTCCACCGACGCGTCGATTCGTGAACTGCGCGACATGCTTCTGCAAAAAGGTGTAAAAGCCAGTTATCTGCGCCTCAAGGCCTATCCGTTTACGGCCTCGGTTGAAAACTATTTAAAAACCCACGATAAAATTGTGGTGCTAGAGCAAAACCGCGACGGTCAGATGCGGAAACTTTTGCTACAGGAGTTTCCAGAGCACGCTATAAAAATTAAATCGTCCTTGAGCTACGACGGCTGGCCCACCCGGGCCGAAAATTTAATGGCAGGAGTTGTTTAGTATGGACACCGCGAAAACCGAAACCGCCAGCACTGGAAAAAACAAACTCAACATGGCCCGCGCTGACTATGCCGGAGCCAAATCAACGTTGTGCTCGGGCTGTGGTCACGACAGCATCACTAACAATTTAATCTCCGCCCTCTATCAATCGTCGATCAATCCTTACAAGGTCGCAAAGATGTCGGGCATCGGCTGCTCGTCAAAAACCACGGCTTACTTTTTAAGTAAATCCCACGGCTTTAATAGCCTGCACGGTCGTATGGCTCCGGTGGCCACAGGGGCGAAGGTCGTAAATCCAGACCTGCAAATGATCGGCGTCTCGGGCGACGGAGACACTGCGAGCATTGGCTTGGGTGGCTTTTGTCATATGATCCGTCGCAATTTACCCATGGTGTACATCATCGAAAACAACGGCGTTTACGGACTCACCAAGGGGCAGTTTTCGGCCACGGCCGATCTGGGCTCTACCTTAAAAGCGGGTCAGACAAACCAATTTCAGTCCATCGACCTGTGCGCTCTCTCCATAGAACTGGGCTGCAGTTTTGTGGCGCGTTCGTTTTCGGGCGATGCCAAACAGCTGGTTCCGCTTTTGCGCTCGGCGCTTCAACATAACGGCACCGCAGTGATCGATATCATCTCGCCGTGTATCACCTTTGCCAACCACAATGGTTCGACAAAGAGTTACGACATGGTGAAAGAGCTCAATGTTCCTTTGCAAGAACTCGGCTACATAGCACCCACCCCAGAGATCGCTGTGGATTATGCGGATGGCGAAACGAAAACCATTCAAATGCACGATGGCTCTTTGCTCACTCTCAAAAAAGTAGACGCTCGCGCCCACGACGTGAGCGACGCCAAACAAGCCCTCAGTGTACTTTTTGAAAGCCGACAAAAAAACGAATTCCTCACGGGGCTTTTTTATTACAATAAGGCTAGCGCAAATTTGATTGACCAGCTTCACATGCCTCAAGCACCTCTGATTTCGTTGACTGAGTCTGATCTCCGCCCTGATGAAGCCGCACTTCGCAATAGTCTCCATGAATTTACATAAGATTTAAAAAAACTGATTCCCTTGAGTCGTAAATAGGTCATTCTCAAACTCTTTATATTAAATACGAAATGAAAGAATTTTATTCGTCGATTTTGTCTTTTTTGTCTTAAAATGAGACTCTTCTTTAGTTTTAAAGAACTTTGCCGATCTATACACCGGTGCATAAGTTTGTTTTTAATAATTTAAAACAACGTAACAAGACATTTAATTGATATTTGCGGGGGTGACTGCTTGAAGAACTTAAGATTTCTAGGTATTACTGTTTCCTTATTTATTGCCGTGACACAGGCAAAAGCAGACCCGCCAGGAGCTCCCTCCTACTCAAAAAGCAGCAAGGCCAAAACAATCTCGGCTAGCGCATCGGCAAGTACTAGGTCAGTTGCATCGGCAAGTGCGTCTGTATCTATTAAAAAAATAAGTACGCCATCTGGGGACAAGTATGTAATGAGCTCTTCGACAAGTTCAGGATCTTCAGGAGCAACCAAGGCAGATATTTCTAAATACACAAGTAGCACCTATGAAACTAAAGACAAGTTTTCGGCAGCGACATCAGGTTACAAAGACTATTATAAATCAAAGGTTGAGGCTGCTGCGTTGGCGAAACAAACTGGATTTAACGAAAAAGACTATTATCCACCAGAGGTTATTAAAGACCTATATGTTCATGCCCGTTTATCGTACGAAAAAGCGGGAATTCCGTTAACTTCGACAGTCTACGGCAAGGGGCCTGCGGATTTGTTTTCCACAAATGCGGGGGCGACAGTAAAAGACAAGCTTGTTGCATCTGCGTTTGATAATATTTTATACTATGGGACTTTAGAAGGCTTAGACGTTTCTATTTCGTTTCCGGATAGCAAATATTGGGATATTAGTAAGATTGGTCAAGAGATGTCGTCGACACAACTGCTTGGAGCTAAAAATGGAATCGTGTTGTCCGGACCTCGTTTATTTCTTGAGTACGCCGAGGAGAAAATAGACATATCCAACGGACTTGATCCAATTGATGGAGCGTTCAGAAATGACTCTAGCACTTCTGCACTAACTATTGATCCGACTAAACTTCAATTTAATGGTCAAATGTTATCTGGCTACATACTTGTTGATTCAGAGGTTAGTGATGAAGTGTATTTAGATAACTTGAAGCACGAAATGCATCATGCTGGAATAAATGTGATGGCTTTTGCAGCAAAAAAATTCACCAATGTTGTAACTAATCAAGAAACTAAAAGACTCCTTAGCACTATTAAAAAATATGGACAAATTGCAAACATAATAAATAATGGCACGGGTAAAGATGTTCAGGTGGGCTCAATAGTTTTACAATCAAAAATGAGTAACACCGACCTTGACTATGTAAACTCGATAAGTGAAGTTTTAGCGTATAGCAACTCTGGTCCTTTAGGAAAAGATGAACTCGCAGTTCAATTTTCTTTAGCTTACAATATCCCTGTGTCGGAAGCCAAGGTGGCACTTGCCACCATAATGAATAGCTCATCCCTACAAGATCTCAATGACGATCTAGAAGAAAATGCTGAGTTCGTTATGAAAAAAATGGATGCCGTCTCTAATTACGTCCAAAATCAATGTGTTAAAAATGGATGTGGAAACTAATCAAATGTGGGGAATACTTATGAGAACTTTAATAAATTCAGTAAAATTAAAAATTGCAGTTATAATATTAATATCTGCTTCGACCTTGTTGATATACACAAATATGGGGCGTAAATACGTCCCGCCGACAAAAATCCAGTTGGCCGTTGTAGATTCAATAAACGTACAGATTTCTATGAATAATTATAAGGGGAAAAATGAGAAACTTTATAATTTATTTCGTAAACATAAATTAATGATCGATAATATTATCGCAGCAAGATCATTTTCTAAAAACTGCAATGATTTTTTGGCTGTAAACTCAACTTTAGAGACTGGTATTTACATGCTTTTTATCAGTGGTAATCCAAACGAGCCAGTGCCAGTGAAGTGTACGGTAACAAAAGGCGTAATTGTATCCCAAGAGATTATCGCGCAAAAGTGAGCCTACTTCCTGAATTTTCAGCGGATCCATTTCGGCTGGTAAAAAATAATCGATATGGTTGTTCCTAGACTAAAAAACAATAACTTTGTTATGGGTGAATTCGAAGAAGCCAGGTTCGCCCAGTTCGCAGCCGTAGCCGGAGTTTTTGATGCCGCCGAAAGGTCTTTCGGGGGCTGACTTGAGGTAGTCATTGATTGCTATGGAACCGGTTTCCATTCCCAATGCCAGTTTTTGGGCGCGCTCTTTGTTTTTTGTGAACACGGCGCCTCCTAGGCCGAAGGGGGATTGATTGGCGAGCTTTAAGGCTTCTTCGTCTGTCTCGAATGTGCAAATGGAAAATACAGGGCCAAAAAATTCGTCGAAGTGAGGTAAACCGTTTTGTGGAACCTGCGTGAGAATCGTGGGGGCAAAGAAATTATGGCCCTCCAGTTCTTTGGGAATTTCTTTTTGGTAGAGTAAATGGGCGCCCTGGGACAATGCCTGCTGAACCTGGTCGTGCAATTGATCGACAAGATCTTTTCGGGCCAGTGGGCCGATCAAATTTTTTGGCAACTGCGGGTCACCAAATTGGATGTCTTTAACAAAGAAAATTAACTTTTCTAAAAATTCAGTTTCGATGTTTTTATGAACGAGAATTCGTTTTGCCGAAATACAGCTTTGGCCCGAATTTAAGATTCGCCCTTGATAGACTTTTTGCGCGGCAAGGGCCACATCGGCATCTTCACAGATAATATATGCGTCGTTGCCGCCCAACTCAAAGACACATTTTTTTAGCGCCTGCCCTGCAACTTTTGCCACTTCTTTTCCGGCGCGAGTACTTCCCGTAAAGCTCACCCCGCGCACTAGCGGATTTGCAATCACTTCGTCGGAGGTGGCGTGCTTTAAAAACAAAGTTGTAAAAACATTCTCAAGCCCCACAACTTTATTAAAGGCTTCTTGTAACAACGTCGCCGTCCCGGCCACATTGTCTGCAGGCTTTAGTAGAACCGTATTGCCTGCAAGAAGCGCCGGAATCGCAAAACGCAGGGTTTGCCATACGGGAAAGTTCCACGGCATGATTCCATACACCACACCCAGCGGCGCCTTAAACTGAATGTGATGCTTGCCTCGAACCTCTTTAAATAAGTCTTCAGCGGTCAATAAACAGTATTCGATCAACTGCATGCTTTTTTCGATTTCGGTACCGGCCTGCAAGATGGGTTTTCCCATTTCGCGGCTGATGGCGAGCGCCAGGTCGTTTTTTCGTTGCGCGACTTCGAGCTTTAATCGCCCCAGCAAATCTTTCCGTTCATTCACCGAAAGCAAAGACCAGCGTTGAAAAGCCCGATGACTGCTTTGCACGGCCTCAACTACCATGGATGAGTTTTGGTAGCTATAGGTTTGAATTTTTTGTGAGTTGTAAGGATTGTAGGTCGTTAACTGCTCAGTCATGGCTCCATACTATTGGATGGTCATAAAATGTCATGGGGTATTCTAATAGATGCGGGATGTCGCGCGCTTCATTCTAGGATTCTATTTTTTAAATCCATTTTTTGCTGAATGCAAACTAAGCGCACTAAAGATTTTTCTTTTGTTGACCAACTAGACACTCATTTTTGCATCAGACGTTGCGCCCGTTTTTCTCCGTATTGTGTAGAACTTTTTACCATTTCGTCAAAAGTCTCATTTTGAGAAATTCGTCTTTGTGCAAATAGTTCGGTAATCTAAGGATGTTGCAGGGGGAGAAGTAGGATCGAGTTATGAAAAAGTCTATGTTGTTGTTGCCGTATCTTCTAGCTGCTCTGTTACTCCAAGGTTGTTTTACCAACAACCAAGGCCAATCCACTTTAACTGCAAATAACCCAGAAGAAGGGCCTCTATCCACCTTCGACACCAATCTTTACCCTTTAAATAAAGTGGTTTGCGATCCTTTTGATCCAGGCAACCCAGGTCCCAATGACGGAATGATAGCGACATTGTACTACCGCGGAACTGGGCAAAATCGCTGGTACACAGTGAACGACTATATCGAACAAGGGCAAAAATCACAGCAGCATCTGTTTTTTTCCAAACTCGACATTCCTACGCGCGTCTTTTCCATGGGCTTTCCTTCGGAGACCGGCGCAAGTATCCAAGATGACTCGCAAAACACTCTCAATGAATATTTTGCTTTAAGTGTAAGCTCAATTTTAAAACTTGCGGCCACTGATGCGGAGGGCGAATATGAATTGGCTTTGTTGTCTGATGACGGAGCGGTGATGCAAGTTCGCGATCAAGACGGCGTTTATCAAACGGTTGTTAACAATGATGGAGATCACCCAACACGCCTCGGTTGCGGACAAAGAATCCAAATGGCGCGCGATACGGAACTGGTTGTAAAATTAAATTACTATCAAGGTCCACGCTACCATATCTCGTTGATACCACTATGGAGAAAAGTTGATGCGAGTACAACACCGGAGCCACGTTGTGGCAATACCGGAAATAATTTGTTTTTCGACTACAACAATAACTCCCAACCACAACCTGCCTACAACGAGCTTCTTGCTCGCGGCTGGAAGCCGATTTCTGCAGATAACTGGAACATGCCTGGCTACGCACTCTTTAATCCTTGCACACAGGGAACTGTCCCGGTGATTGCTGGATTTGCTAACATTGCAAATCTCGAGGGCTTTGTAAGTTTTCAGTGGACAACCAACATTCCGGCGTCTTCGCAGGTTCTCTATAAGAACTTAAGAACAGGCGAAGAACTCCTCACCATCGCCAACAACCGTCTGCGCCCAATGCACTCTGTGAGTATTGCGAACCTCATTCCAGGCGACACCTATGAATTTAAAGCGATTTCTATAAGTGCCGACTACGGTAAAGCCATCAGTCAACCCATTACGTTTTTAGTAAGATAAAGGAGAACAAACCATGAAAACAGTATTATTTATAACTGCATTGATTTCAGTTTCGACGGCCAATGCCTACGAATCTTGGCACATCGCGAAGTCCTACGAGACCCTGCCTTGTTTGTCATTGCAGCAAACAAAGCTTTTAAAACAAATTAAGCAAGATGGCCCGGACACTCTTATCACCGAGGCCGACACCTTTTATGAAAAGACTAAAAAATTCTTTTCAACCCACGATCGCTTTATCTGCCCACCGACCATCGAAGAAAAACATGAGTTTGATTTTTCAACACCCATGAAGTTTGGTTCTGTGGACAACTATGAGCTGATTCACATTAACCAGTGGCAAATGGAAGTTTTAGAGGGTCGCCAGCAAAAGCTGATCTGGAAAATGGGTTACGATAAAGACACTGGCATCGGAAAAGGAAAAAATCGTCCTTTCGTGCTAGTTCCCCTGTCCCCCAAGGACTCTGATGAGACTCCTTACCTAGTGCATGCTCTGAAGTCGGGCGACAAGTGGAAAGTCCATGTTTGTTATCCCGTTGAAAAACAAGCCCAGTGCAATCCTTATCAGCCGGAAAAACAGACAGATCCAAATTTTGCTTCGACTCAGTTTGAAGTGAACTAAGTTTATTTGGAATAACTAAGGATAAAATCGAGGAGTTTGATTTTATTGGCGCCTTTGTTTACGTACGCGTAGGCAATGTGCGCCGACTCCGGATAACTCCAAAACGTTTTATCCTTTGAAGGAATTTCTGCAAACAGCAGCCGACCGTGATGGATCGGTACGATGGGGTCGTCTTCCGAGTACAAAAATAAAAAAGACAGATGTGCCAGGTTTTTTAATTCCTCGCCGCCAGGATTGTACGACGCTGGAATCAGCAAATAGGCCATCCACTGGAGCGGCCAGGTGACAAAAAAGTTGGCGAGTTTTTCGCGCGCAATCATTGGGTAGGAATAAAACGAGGATTCCACGATCACCAATTTTGGATTCCACTGCTTATCGTGGTCTTTCAGGGTTTTTAAAAGCAAACTTCCACCGAGACTTTGGCCATACAGAACCAGCGGGACATTGAGTTTTTGCGCGTGCTCCGTAGCCATTTGGATGGCAGCGTAGCAATCCTCCAGGGCGTTGGCTACGGACGCCTCCCCGTCACTCTTGCCGTAGGTCTGATAATCAAACGATAGAACCTGCAGATTGTGATGCGTAAGCCAGCCTAAACTCATTCCATGGGACGTCATATTTTCGGCGTTTCCGTGAAACTGTAAAACCACTGCCCTTGGCTTTGTGTTTTTCCATCCCATCAGCCAGTAGTGCAGCTTCGTCCCATTGTTGCTTTCGAAAAAACCGTCCTGGATATGCTCGCTGCGCTCTTTCCAGTGCGCAGTATAATCAATTTTAGAGGGTTGCAAAAATAAGTGGGAACACTTGGGCAAAAAGATTAAAAAAAATAATAACTGGTAGTGTTTCAAAAAAGACACCTTACTTACTTGGCAAACAACTGTCTACACTGAAGTTGCGAAACGCCGTCCGACCAAACGATGTCACCATGAGCCTCGCTGTATTGCACGATACCTAAAAATTGTTTGATTCGTTTTAACAGCAAAAAATCACTATTGGCCTCGCGAAATTCAAGAATGGGATACTGATGAAACCAGGTTGTGTCGTGGAG
>JAYUKO010000166.1:0-1217 GCA_043764415.1 Bdellovibrionales bacterium
CGGTCGAATTGTTGGAGTGACTAAAGACAGTCGCGGTAAGTCCTGCTATCGCCTCACCTTGCAAACGCGCGAGCAACATATTCGCCGCGAAAAAGCGACCAGCAACATCTGCACGGCGCAAGTTTTATTAGCGGTGATGGCGGGAATGTACGGTGTGTACCACGGCCCACAGGGTTTAAAAAACATCGCACGCAAAATAAAAAATCAAACGACGGCTCTGAAAGAAGCTTTGCAAAAAGCGGGCTTTGCGATGCCAGCCACCGAAGCTTTTGACACGTTGACCTTCTCCCTCTCTCCCGAAAAAACAGCGCAAATTAAAAAACTATCGCTCGAAAAATCGGTGAACTTTTTCTATCCAAATTCTGCCACAATTCGACTTTCCATCGACGAAACAACCACCACTTCGGATTTAGAACTCATCGCCGAGATTTTTACCGGCGGTCAAAAAATTAAAATCGAAGCCAAGGATGCCGCTCCTGCAACGGCGTTGGCACGTACCAGTGAGTACATGACTCACCCGGTATTTCACCTTTACCATTCCGAAACCGAAATGCTTCGCTACATGAGCAAACTGCAGAAAAAAGATCTCACCCTGGCTGATTCCATGATACCGCTCGGCTCCTGCACCATGAAGCTCAATGCCACCACCGAGATGATTCCCGTAACATGGCCCGAGTTTGCAAACCTTCACCCGTTTACTCCCAGCGAGCAAACCGAAGGCATTCGCGAACTCATTCATGAGCTCGAGGGTCAGCTTAAAGAGATCACTGGGTTTAAAGGTGTATCTCTCCAGCCCAATGCCGGCTCACAAGGTGAATACGCTGGTTTGATGGTGATTCGCGAATTTCAAAAGTCCAAGGGCGAAGCCCACAGAAATATCTGTTTAATTCCCAGCTCCGCCCACGGAACGAATCCCGCCAGTGCAGTGATGGCAGGACTTGATGTTGTAGTTACAGCCTGTGATTCTGAAGGCAATGTGGATATGACCGATTTGCGAGCAAAAGCACTTCAGTACGAAAAAAACCTTTCGTGTTTGATGCTCACTTATCCATCGACCCACGGAGTGTTTGAGGATTCGTTTAAAGACATCTGCCAGCTCATTCATAAACATGGCGGCCAGGTTTACATGGACGGCGCTAACATGAATGCACTGGTTGGCGTTTGCCGCCCAGGCGATATTGGCGTTGATGTGTCCCATCTTAATCTTCACAAAACAT
>JAYUKO010000167.1:0-1209 GCA_043764415.1 Bdellovibrionales bacterium
CTCAAAACGTTCAATTTTATGAATCACAATTTGTTTGCGGTTTTGATAGAGCTGAACAGTGCCCTTTACTAAAATAATATCTCCCGATTCAAATTGCCCACCGATTTGCTCCACATTGTCCCAAGCCTTGGCGTCCACGTCCCCCGTGGAATCACTCAGCAAAAAACTCATGTAGCTCTTGCCTTTTTTATCCTTGAGGAGGGTTTTTCCCTTGGCTAAAAAAAGAGACTGGACACTTTGTTTATCTTGCAGCTGAGATATAAATACTTTTTCCATTTTTTCCTTTTTGAATAAATAAGCAGATTAAATACAAAGTCGATGGGACCAGCGGCCGTCGCGCACTCGAAAAAAAACCATCTTGATCTTCTTTCCCTCTTTTTTAACCAACAAATAATCGCCCCCCAAAAAATTGAGGTAATGGCCCGCTTTTGTCATCAACTTGATTCCACTCGAAGAAAATAGCTTGTGCATTTTGTGTTTGAGTTTAACCGCCTGGCCGCAGCCGAGGCCTAGAGTCTGAGTTCCAAGTTCCATCGCTTTATAGCGACTTACAAAATACAGAGCTGTATCGTCTTTGAGCTCGAAGGGAGTTTTAAAGTAAATGTAAAAGTGAGGCCAAATCTTGTCCACGTAACTCGATAGATCCAGCACCTCTTGCGTGTAACCCACTTTTAACTTTTGTTCGTCGCCCTTGGTGCCCTGCACAGTCACTTCCACGTCCAAAAACTCTGCCGAATAATCAAAGTTTTTAATAGCAAAATCTTTTTGCACCGTTTCAAACAGTTCCGCGGGAATAGGAACTGCGCTTTTTACCATTTCGGCATTTACCGACAACGCAAATAAGAAACCTAACAGCAACATCATCTATTTCTCACTTTTGTAAACTAAGTAACGGAATGTAGTTTGCCGACTCCTTCAATCCTTTACTCATGGCCTGTCGATCTTCCTCGGTCAGCGCCTGCGCCGTATATCCATGCAACGGTGAGAGCTTTTGTAAGGACGGCGTAATGTCTTTTAAACAGGAAACATCTTTTAACTTAAAACACACTTTAAATAAAACCTGAAAATACAAACGATCTTGTACGCCAAGTCGTCGCGCGCTCATCAGAGACTCTTTGGCTTTTTCCAGCTCCCCTACACTTTGCGAAACGATGGCACTGGCAATGTGGGCTCGTGGATCCTTGGAATTTTTTCCCAACCATGCGTCGA
>JAYUKO010000168.1:0-1209 GCA_043764415.1 Bdellovibrionales bacterium
AGCAACAGTTTGACCAATCAAACTGAGTTGATTGCCATAATCAGCTTCGCAGATACTGCCTAAAACACCGCTAGTGAGCTTGGTGAGGCCCGCATAGGCCGTTCCGTAATAGTGCTCACCGGTTGTTGCTGCCGCTTTACAAGCGGTATCGCCTGGGCGAACAATAATAGAGTGAAATTGAAATATTTTTTCTTCGCTCCAGGTGTTGGAAATCAATTTGATCAATTCTGGCCCTTTATTAATCAACTCCGCGCCGGATTCGTTTTCGTCACTCAATACCACAGCGGCCAAAGCCGAGTGCTCGCGAAAAAACTGCTTATGTGTCGCTTCGCCACTGGATCCTAAGGAGCGCTGAATGGCCCGCGCGGTGCCACGGATCCCTTGTTCCGAAGAACTCCCTGTCTCATTCCGCTGAACCGTCACCCCTAAAAACTGACGAGCGGTTTCAACATCGTAACGTGAGTTTAAAATATAACTTCCATCAGGAAACTTTTGTAAGCGACCATCACCATAAGTGTTGTGCGTAGGGTCTGTTGTCACAACAGCTATTTGCCAATCGAAGCCTTGGATTCGATCCATAAAGCTTGCGATTTTTATCGCCATACTCTTTTGCTCATCCTTCATCGAAGGAGAATTATCAACGACGAACAAAACATCCAACTGGCGGTCGTTTTTCGTCACAGCAAACGAGGTTTGTTGTTTTTTAAAGCGTTCGAATAATTTCCACGGAAGATTTTTGCGATCTTGCATTCCATTGGCGTCAGTGGCGACGATCTCAAATTTATGACCGCCAATCTTTCCGCCGGGTAATACCAAACGATCTTTGTCGGACTTACAAGGGATCGTAAGACCGTTCCATGCACAGGACACTTCGGTCACAGGAGAACTTCCGGCAATCACTCTATATTCAACCAACAGTTGATCGAACACTGAAAGGTCGCCCTTTGGCGCCTGTACCACCAGAATCGCTGGACCCTGCTCGGGAGTTGGTACATCTGCACCTTTCTCAACAGCACTAAATTGCTTATCCGAACAAGCTGCCATAAAGACCAGCAGTCCATTCATTATAAAAAATCGTTTGAGAATATTCATCGTTCCTCCAATGTCTTGCCACTCTTTCGGAGAAACTGGCTCAGCCTTTAGGTGGATCTGGGCTAGGTTTATTAAGATGCATCCATTAGCATTTGGCCGGACTTGACTGGACTTTCA
>JAYUKO010000169.1:0-1206 GCA_043764415.1 Bdellovibrionales bacterium
CGGCTGCTGCCACTTGGTTAAATAATAATGGCTACCGCCTTCGTAAGGACATGGAAGGCGGCGGGAGATTAAAAAGAGTAGGTCACTTTACTGTGGATAATCTCCAAGCCATTCTAAGAAACAAGATCTATCTTGGAATCAAAGTTTACAAACATAAGGGCGAAGTGAAAGAGGCCAAAGCTGTATGGCCCGCTCTTATTGATGAAGTGAGCTTTCAGCGCATTGGTAAAATACTGGATAAAAACAGACGTCGCTACAAGCCCCATAAGGAGGGGCGCTTACCGTATGTGCTCACGGGACTTTGCCACTGCATGAACTGTAATAGTGCAATGCCCGGAAAATCTGCCACGGGCAATGTTGGTAAGGTCGGTTATTACGAGCACGCTTGGGCGACGAAGAAGGACTCGACGTTGTCTAAAAAAATATTTAAATGCGAGCCGCATAGAGTTCCAGCAAAAAAACTTGAACCGTTTGTGCAGGAGAAGTTTCGAGTTTTAATGAGCGATAAGTTTTTTATGAAAAAAATCCTTGAGAAGGTAAAGCTGAAACACGAGGCCAATCCCCTTAGGAAAGACGAAGAGCGTTTTAAAGCAAAAATATTTGGTATCAATAGCCAGATCGAGGGACTTGCAGAACGACTCGCCGAGCTTCCTAAAACAGTTTCAGCTGCACCCATCTACAAACAGATGGAGCGCTTAGAAGAAATCAGACGAGAGAACCAAGAGGCATTAGTCAATTTACGAACCACTGGCCGCACGAGCCTTGATCGTATTGTCAGTTTAGAAAAATTTGAGGATTTTGCCAGTCACTACCAAAAGTATTTGCGTGAGGCGACGGTAACGGAGCAAAAGCAGATGCTGCAAAAGTTTATTCGTAAAGTGGAGGTGGGGGTGGATTCGGTAAAAATCCATTGGATCGTAGATCAGGATCACTTTGATCGGGAGCTTGCCCTTAAACGGGCTGGCTCTCACTCCCCAGGGAGCGGTTCGTCAGATTTAAGTTTTTTTAGAGATGTCGGTTCGTATACTTTGACAAATGGTGCCCCGGGCCGGACTTGAACCGGCACGCCCGTTTACACGAAGCTCAGGATTTTAAATCCTGTGCGTCTACCGATTTCGCCACCGGGGCAGTGAAGAAAGTGAACAAAAATTAATGTCATTTTTAATGCGATTAGGCAAGCGCTGAGACTCAGCGCCATGGATTTTG
>JAYUKO010000170.1:0-14523 GCA_043764415.1 Bdellovibrionales bacterium
TTGACATGAAGACTCCAGTGGAATTTGAAAAGAGTTTTGAAATTTAACTAACGCGGGAAGACTCAGGAGTACTCCGGTCGAAATTTCGGGGTAACCGCACAAGATCAATAGGTTTAGGCTGTATATTTAGAGCAAGAGCTTTAAGAACAACATGTCTTTCGATGACCTCATTTGCGGCGCTGACCACGGCATTAAAATAAGACGTATGCGCCGCGACACCGCTCGATGTTGATTCAATGATGTTTGGTAAGCTTTGCTGTTGATCACAAAATATACTTTGTAGACTAGCTTTTGCCGACCGATCATTTAAAAGAGAATAGTGGTTAATTTTCTGACTTAAAAAAATAAATCTTTCAAAAAGCTCCATAGTTGCCTTTAAAGCAGCTTCGTCTTTTGTGTGCGCACAACCAGAGGCATCTATTTTCTCTCCATTACAAGTCATTGATACCGTCACTAAAATTTTTCCAAGAAAAACGTTTTTGGAGGTTATTCTTATTTTTTGATCTCCAGCTTTCGCTTTGAGATAGTTTAAAATTTCCGAAACAGCCTTGTGCCTATTCATAAAATTTGTGCCTTATAAAATTTTATGGATTCGTCCAAGTTAATGTCGTTCATTTTGACTTTTTCTTTTTTTATAAAAAATGGCGATGCAAAATAGTACACAGGAATACACTCGGAATCTGCCACCATCTGCTGAATAATTTGACTTATTAATGATGTCTCTTGATTATCGTCTTCTTCATTTTGATATTTTGTTAATAAAGCTTTAATTTTTCCTGTTGGATCAAGTAGTGGCGGGTCTTCAGATAAATACTGAAGATTTAACGCCTCACCAATTACCTTGTAGCTCATTCCATAGCCCATTATTGTGGCATCGTAATCACGATTCTTTGTAAACTTCATGTAGTCTTTTCCAGAAACACTTAAATCAATCACAACCGGAATGCCGAGAGCTTTTGTCAGCGACTGGGCAAGTCCTGGTGGGATATAATAACTCATTCCCTCAATTGATCTTATTTTAATTCCTCTTAATAAATCTTTAGGAACTTTTTGCGTATCAGTGTCTTTCAAGGCTTCTTTGACTTTTTTGAGATCAACGTAACCTTTGGCATTGGGAAGAAAAAATTGAAATGCTTTTGTTGATACTTTTTTGTATTGGTTCTCAACATCAAAGTTTTCTATCATCTTTTTTTGAAGCCATTGCCTATTTTGCACACTTCTGAACAGCTTGGACTTAATATTGAGACCTATGTAGACGACTCCGTCAGTTTTTTCGCCTACTACATCAAATGCTTTTACATTTTCAATTACTTTTTGATTATCAATATAGTCTTTAAAATTTATGATCCCAAAATCAAGAGTTTCATTTTTTAAACGATTTATTACGTCATCGCCCTTATAACCGCCAAAAACAACCGTAGCTGGCATGTTGGGAGAGAAATAAAATGATTCTTTATTTGCAAGCAAAGCAAACTTGCCGTCAGAATTATGACTTGCTCGATATGCGCCTGAGGTGATGCCTATCCAGTCCTTAACTTTAAGATCATCTTTTTGGTATTGTGTCCTGTGCAATACAGCCAAGTCAGTTAAAGAAAGAAAAAATAATATTTCCTTCGTGGCGCGATTCATTCTTAAAGTGAGCTGTCTGTCATCTTGAGATTCAATTCCAGGAATTGAATCATCAATATGCTTTAAAGACTCTGATCCCACCCACAAATTTTTTATATTGGCATGGGGAGATCCCAGTATGACTGCTCGTTTAATGGACTTTGCAACATCGGTGGCTGTAATAGGACTACCGTCACTAAATTTTGCATTTTTAATTTTAATCTTTATGGTCTTTTTATCGTCCGAAAACTCTAAAGATTCAGCTAAGTCGTTTATATATTGTCCGTCTTTCCCTGTGCCCACCAGCTTTGCTGTCATATTGTCTATTGCAAAGTATTCTTGCACAAAGCGAAGCTTTGCTGGGTCCAGTGAGTCCTCTGGACCGTAGCCCAACAGATTTGTTTTAAGCACAGAGTCTTGGTCCTTTGACTTTAGGTAAGAACATGACGTTGTTGAAAGCGATAATATAAGAGTAAGAAAAAGTATTAAATATCTCATTTTTACTTTCCACCCTGACAAATGGCACAAACAAACGTGGCCCCAGCTCTTAGAATGCCCCTAGCAATAAGAGATTTGATTAAATTTTGTATTTCAATGGCAGCCTTCGCTCGATCATCTCCTTGAAGAAATTCAAATTCACTGAGCATTTTCTCAAGCTGCATTATTTCAGCTTCTTCACTGCTGTCGAGCTCTCTATTAATAGTATCTTCATCAAAAGACACTACTGTTTCGTAAATATCCGCATTGGCATTGTTCGCCCATGCTAGAATGCTCATTAGAATAATCCATATTTTTTTCATAAAACCCCCTCGATTTTATTTCTTCTTAGATCATTAAATAACTTATCTAGTAGATTGATCGTCTCCTCACACTGAGCAGACATTTCGATTAAAATTTTCTTTCTCTCTAAAGAAATATCTTCAGCTCCTTTTAGGAGCAATGTGGTGCCAGCCATAATGGAGCTTAGATTCCTTTTTAGATCATGCGAATAATTTGCTTTATCATCTAGCATTTTGATCCATTTCTATTTGCTCTAAATGTTTGTAAAGAGTGCGGCAACTGATTTCAAGTTCACGCATCGTAGTTCTTTTTTTCATCTTATTTTTTATATAATAGTGATTAACAATTTCTTTTGTTAAGGTTTGAATTGTTGAGTTTAATCCTTGGCCTTGAACAGATTTTAATATATTGGTGTTTAACAAATGGTTCGATGTACGAATATTTTTTTGTTTCAAAAATTCAATATCTTTGAGATCAAGAATCTTAGTGTTCTTTTTTTGAAAACGATTTACTAGCTGCTTTAATTCACGAGTATTACCTGGCCATGAATAATGATTTAAAAAATGTTGCGCCTCTTTTGAAATAATAAAAAGACGCCCAGACTCATGTGTTCTAATGAAATGACGTAATTGAATCTCAATATCCTGCGGACGCTCACTTAAACCTGGCAAATGAATGACTTCACCCTGAAGACGCTCCCACAAATCAGGAAGAAAATCTCCGGTCTCGGCCAGTTTTTCGAGGTTTTGGCTACTTGCAGTGATAAGGTGAAAATTGACTTGAATGGTTGATTCTGATCCTACGCGTACAATCTGTTTTTGCTCTATTATTTTTAATAATTTTGCTTGGAAAGATTTAGATGTTTTATCAATCTCATCTAGAAAAATAGTTCCACCGTTGGCAAGCTCAAAAACGCCCTTGCGATCTTCTGTGGCACCTGTAAACGAGCCAGCTTTGTGACCAAACAATAGAGAATCTGCTAAGGCATCAGAAAATGAAGAACAATTCCTCTCAATAAATGGTGCGCTATTCCGGTGTGTCTCGTGAATGAGTTCTGCAATTACTTGTTTACCAACCCCCGTGGGTCCAGTGAGATGGGTTGATAGGTCGGCACATGTAAGAATTTTTTTTAATTCTGACGTCGTAAAGGAATCATCTGTTATATATTTTGACTTTATCAAACTTATCAAATCTTTATGCTCAATTTTCTTTCTAAAATCTTCGACTAACAATTTTATATTTTTTTCTTTGATTGGTTTTTGCAAAAAATGTTCACAGCCATACTTATAGCCAAGAGCGACCGCTTCTTCTGACTGACGGCAAGATGAAATTACTGAAAATGGTATATTTTTTGAGAACCTCTCAAGTAATTGAAAGCCAGCGCCACGACGATCTAAATCTATATCGAACACAACCAAATCAAACTTATCTTCGCTTAAGATTTTGTAGGCACGACTCTCTGTTTGCGCGAGGCTTATCTGCGTGGAGTGGCCAATTTTTTTAAATTCACTATTTAAAAAATCTTTGAGTAGGCTCGACTCCAGCCAGCTGTCTTCAATAATCAGAATATTGGTCGTGCTTGAATTTATAATTATGTCCCCCTCAAAAGAAGTACTCAACTGAGTACGAATTAAGCATTTATTAAAAGATGAAAAAATAGGCAAGTATTATTTAATTATAATAAGGCACTCAAATTAGTAATTTAACGCATTAATTAAAAGGCACTGTACTCACAAGTGTACTCAGGTGAGTACGTTTTTAAGAAAAAAATGAGCTTATTTTTTATAACTATCTGAAATTACATAAGTCGAACAGTTGGCACAATCTTTGAGTAATAGCCTCATAGAATCTGCAAAAGCAGTGAGGGAGAAAAATGAAAAGATTTGTAAATTACGAACATGTAAATTTTAGCCAAGACAAAATTGAAAAAAATCAGCTGTCTATATTTCATCTCAACGAGAAACCTCCATGGCTGCTCGTGAATGGCAAAGATACGCCCGAAGAGCTTCTGAAAACACTGACTCCCAACTGGGATGCTGACACTTGGGAAAAATATCTTGAGTGGTACGAAACTCAACTCGGAGAATCGCAGGTTCATCCAAGGAAATATGACAAGATTTGCGAAGAACAAGAAGAAAGTATTTTTGTAAACGCTCAAAGTAGTGCTGATGATGACTTGAAAGCCGCGATCAATGCTTTGATTCAAGATCTAACGAACTTAGAGCTCAAAGTTGTGAAACTTATTTTTTGGGAAAGTAAAAGCCAAAGAGATGCTGCCGATATACTTAATATCTCCCGCCGAACTGTAAGAGACGCCAAGAAGCGTGCTTTAGATCGAATTAAACGACATTTCAAAGGCCACACGCCCATTTCCCCTATTATGAAGGGTAAAAATTATTTTCCTTCAGCAACAACGGGGGTCAATGATGGGGTTTTTAAATTGGTTAAGAAGCATGTGCCAAAAGCGAGCTAAAAATTTCGATATTGAAGGCTGGCATTTTTTAGAGCTGAGGAATCATAAAAAAAACATATTTTGCAGAAAGAGCTAATTATGAAAAAGATAAAATCTGCTCAAGAGACGCTCTCTGATCTAAAGAGAAATGCTGAGAAGTCTAAAGATATACGCATGCTCTACGAGCTGCTCCCTGGATTGAGTGATGAGGGTGTCATCGCAATTTATTTCCGATTTTGGGAATGTTTGCTGATTAACGACATCGCTCGAATTCTGGGTCGCTCGTGGGACCATACAGACAAACTCATTGAGCAATCAATAAAAGATCTTCGCGGTGGTTTCTCGAAGATTAGGAAAAATATATCGCAGCCACAGGCTGCTTAAAAAAGGGGTTACGAATGAATATTAATACTACTGAATCTAAGTTTTCTCGATTTCAGATTTTTATGGGCGACGTGCAAGCTGATACAGGCTTAAAAAAAACAAAAAATGTCGGCATGGCTTACTTAAGCGATGGGCATGACATCTACTCACTGAGGCTCTGGATGTTTTCATCAGATCGTTACTATATTGTAAGCAGTAAAAGTGATGCCGCAAAATTTATTGTGATGACGAGAGAGCCTAACAAGTCGCCAGAGGCTAAGAATAAATTTTATTGGAACATCGTCGGGAATGGCACGGTGGATTCAAAAAACGGAGTCATGCGACTAGAATTTGATCTACTTAGTCAGCCCGTCTACATGAGCTTGCGGCCTGAAGTCTCAACGTTTAATAAAAATATACCAGAACCTGATATTTTTAAAAATGCCGCATAGGAAATATTAAAATAATTTATTTGATTAGCTTTCTTGAGGTCGTTTTTTAATTCAACTTTTTCACAAAGGATTTTTAATGAAAAACTATAAAAGTTTTCTTATTTTTGGAATTTGTCTTTTAACGGTTATGACTTTGCCAGAATTCGCTCACGCGAGCCTCGAATCAAGCCTTGTGGGTCTTAAAACAAAACTCACGGGCGTGATTTTGCCATTACTTTCTGTGATCGGGATTGCAATCGCTGCAATTTCTTTTTTCACCGGAAACCCGCAGGCGAAGCAGCATATTATTTATGCGGTTTTAGGCTGTATGTTCGGGTTCGGCGCTCAGGCCATTGTTGACTTCATCTCTCAAACGGTTCGTTAAGGTGAGCCTATGATGGAAGATGAAGGATTACTCACCAGTCGTGTGCCGAGGGCATTAGAGATGAAGTCGAAACTTTTTGGCTATGAGTTACCAGACCTACTTTTGATTTTCATGAACCTTGCCGTCACGAACCTTGTATTTGGAGCCTCGTCGTTTCGATATTTACTCGTCTGGGGAACAACGCTGTCATTAGCGCTATTTCTATTTTTTGTAAAACGCGGACGGCCTGATAATTATTTGCAGCACCTAGTTGAGCATTACGTAAAACCCATTTATTTCGCCGCCGGTTGTTTGGATATCAAACACCGCCGGTTTAAGAAAGGTCAAAATGAGTAAAAAACTAAAAGACGCAAGCCTTGCGGAAGAATTACCCTATTGGGATTTTATCGAGGAGCCAAAGGCACACGCCGTGCTCTTTGATGGCTCTCTTGTGGGCGGGCTCAGAGTCGGGCTAATCGACATTGAATGCTACGATGAGAACGAAATCAACCAACTCACCTCTGGTCTGAGATCAGCGTTGAATTCTGTTTCTGAAGGCACCACCTTGCAATTTGTGATGGGTGTGAGATCTGATTTTTCAGATGTGATTAACAATCACGCTAAAGGTAAACTCGATCAAATTCATCCTCTTGTTAGGCAAATTGCCGACTATCGGGAGAAATCTTTGATCCGAGCGATGGACGCAAACGAGCTTTATCGGCCTGAGCTTTTTATCTATGTCCGTACACCAGTGATTGAGATCCAAAAACTCAGTGTGTTTAAAAAGAAAGAACTTTTTTCAGAAGCGTCTGCGCTTGCGTATAAAGACACCTTTGAAGCTTTAAGCCAGAACATAGAAACTCTTGTGTCTTCTTTTGAGGGGCTGGGGCTTTCGTGTCAGGAGCTGACAAAAAGTGAAATCTTATCAAACGTGTACGAGTTTTTAAACCCTAAGAGATCGCGCACGGAGCCCGTGCCACAGGTTAAAACATTTAACGATGCTGATTTTGAAAAAGATGTTTTATCTGAAGTCGAATGGCTTGCTAACCAGTCCCCGAGGGAGCAGCTCGTTTTTGGGGACCTGATCTTAGGTTTTGAGCAATTTACTCTGGATGGATTTTACCACCGAGTGATTACACTTAAAACTCTTCCCGAAGTCACCTTCGCCGGCCAAATGGCGAGTTTTTTAAGATTACCATTCCACTACGATCTGATCCTATCGGTGAATATCCCTCCACAGGTCGGTGAAATGGCCAAGCTTCAACAGAAACGCAAGATGGCACATTCTATGGCTGTTACCACCGGCGGTAAAGCCAGTGACCTTGAGAGTGAATCTAAGCTCTCATCCACTGAGGAGCTAATCCGCGAGCTATTAAACACCGGCCAGCGTATTTATGCCGTGCAAATGAGCATCGTGCTAAAGGCCCCGATGGGACCAGAGGGAACAAAGAAACTTAACCGCGAGATCAGAGAGGTTCTTTCCCGCTTCCGCGGGCTCAATGGAGCCGAGGGTTTAGAAGAATCTGTCGGCGCCTGGAAGATTTTAAAAAATAATCTTCCCGCCGCACCCATCAGTTTAGAGCGCGCTCGAAAAATGAAGACGAACAATTTAGCAGATTTCTTACCAGTGTTTGGTCCCCGCGAGGGAGACCGTGATCCAGTTGTGATTTTTCGTAATCGCTTAAACGGCCTTGTGAGCTACGATGCGTTTGATCCAGGGCTGCCGAACTACAACTGCCTTGTGACTGGCTCAAGTGGCGCTGGAAAGAGTTTTTTAAATAACTGCATTCTGCTTCAGGAGCTAGCTCGTGGGCTTCGTGTGTTTATTATCGACATCGGTGGATCTTATAAAAAGCTCACTCAAGCACTTAATGGCCAGTATTTAGAAATCAATTTATCTGATGAGTATAGAATTAACCCATTTGATCTGCCAAATCCGAATGAGGAACCAAGTAACCAAAAAATAAAATCTCTACTTGCCATCATTGAAAGCATGGTGAGTGAAGATGAGAAAGCAAAGCTTCCAAAACTTGACCGTGCTCTTTTAGAAAGAGCCATCATCGAGCTTTATAAAAGCCGTCGAGCTAAAGGAGAAGTTCCCTATTTAAGTGATCTCGCTCGTTACCTGTCGGTGTTTGAGGAAGACTCGATGAAGGCCGTATCAAAAATGCTTTATCTTTGGACTGGCGAGCGCCCCTACGGGCGATTACTTGATGGACCTGGGAGTTTAAGGACAGATGCGCAGATATGCACTTTTGATTTGAAGGGTTTATCGGCCTATCCAGATCTACAGAGCGTGATGATTTTAATTCTGACTGATTTTATTCTGAATCAAGTAGAAAATGATAAAACATCTAGGAAAAGAATCATACTTGATGAGGCTTGGGAACTTTTAAAATCAAATGCAGCCGCCTCTTTTATGGAATACTGCGCACGCACGCTCAGAAAAAGTGGTTCTGGCATCACGTTTATTACTCAAGGTGTGGAGGAAATTGTTGCAAGCCCCATTGGGCCCGCGATCTTAAATAACACCGCGACGAAGTTCGTCATGCTCCAGCGCGGAGATTCGCAAGTCTTAAGTGACACGCTAAAGCTCAACAGCCAAGAACTTTCGCTGATTCATTCCCTTGGTCAGAAAAAAGGAGAATTCTCCGAAGGCTTTATGCTCAAAGGCGATCACCGCCAGGTTGTAAGGATTTACCCGAGCCCGTTTGAGTATTGGCTCTCCACCTCAGACGCCCAGGACAATGCGCATTTAGCAAAACTACAAGTTGAGGGTTTAGATTTAGTCCACGCCATTGAGAAAGCGGCGGTGGATTTTCCAAAAGGTGTGGCCATGGGCTGCGCAAAAGAGGTTTTATGAAAAAATATAAAATATTTTTTAAAAAATCATTTGTTCTTAGTTTTTTGAGTTTGTGTTTAATTTTTCCAAAACCTGCACGCGCCGATCTTTTTGGCGGCGATGTGGCGGTGCTTGTGCAAATTTTAGCAAACGCCCTACAACAGCTAGCGCAACTGCAAAAAATTCTTGCCACGGGCGATGATACGCTTGGGCTTCTAAAGGATATCAATAGTGGAATTCGAGATGGGCTAACCGTACTTCAGATGATTAACCCCAAATTCAATCCTGGGATTTATGGAAGTATGGAAACTGCGGATAAGGTTTTAAATATCATAAACGACCTTTACGGGAAAATTCCAGAAACAGCAGAGGCAAGACTCCAACAAGCGCAGGATCAGTCGGCGTCAGAGAGTATTTCCATGAACGGGTCGATGTTTCGTTTTGCGGACCAGGCAGATGAGGAGAGTCGGAGGATTTTTGCACACTCACAGGACGTGAGTCCGCAAGGTGCCGCAAAACTCACCGCGCAGTCGATTGCTGTACTCATTGGTGTGAGCACGCAAGTTTTGAGAAGTAATTCCATGATTTTAAAAAACATGGGTGAAAATGCAGCACTTCAAAATAGGAAAGAAAAACTGCAATCAGCGCAGTTTAAAACTCAATACGGTGAACTCTCGCAAGGAATAAAGGCTCTACCCAGAGACCCTAAACTTGGCAGCCTCACGAAAGGGGAATAATTTATGGTGGATTTTAATCTCATGGGTTCACTGATTCGTGATCTGCATCAGGAATTCGTAAAAATTTACTATCTGATGCTGCCGGTGTTCTTTTGCCTGTCGATTGCTGTGACGTGGATAAAATCACCGCAAGGGAGCATTGATTTTATCGATGTGCTAAAGCGAGCCATCGTTGCCACACTATTACTTGCGGCGTTTCCAGAAATTGCTCAGACCATTATTGCTATCGCTGACGGAATAGCGCAAAGAATTGATGACAAGAGTAACTTGGATGCTGTCATCCGCATGGCGCAGGAAAAAGCCGAAGATTATTCGTTTTCAGCCAAGAGTCTACTCATTGGATTTAATGATCTCATGATAGCACTCATGGTTTTTTTGAGTTTTGTTATTTTGTATATCGCAAGATACATCACCATCGCCATGTACCATTTTTATTGGGTGTTCTATATGGTGTCGGCTCCGCTGCTTTTGCTATTTAACCTATTTCCTGCAACGGGAAACATTCCGGCGAATCTCTTTAAAGGAATGATTGAGGTGGCAAGCTGGAAAATTGTTTGGTCCATCTTAGGAGCAATGCTCTTATCACTGTCCTTTGGCGAAGCGTATAAGACCGAGGGCAGTTATTTAGTTATTGTGGTGATGAACTTTGTTATTGCGATTGCAATGCTTGCGACTCCGCTTTTAGTAAAGTCGCTCGTTAACCAAGGAGCCACAGCGATGTCATCTGGTCTTGGGCAAGCCTCCGTACAAGCGATGGCCGCCGTACCAACAAAAGGAATGAGTTTAGCAAGAACCGGCCAGTCTGCCGTTTCTTCCACGAGAGGATACGTTAACAGCAGGTTAAAGAATTTCACAAATGAGAAAAATAAACGTCAAAATATTAACAGAGGCACTTAAAGTGTCGCTTGAAAGGAATTTTATGAATCAAAGTATTCAGCTAAAAATTAAAAACCTGCCAAAAGCGCTTGCGGAATTAAGTCACTCTAATCAATTTTTAAAAATGTCGGCTTTTTGCTCCTACGGGATCTGCTTTTTACTAATTGGGCTTAATGTTTACCAAACTGCAAAGCCACCTGTGGTTTTCTCATTTGCTCCAGATGCGTCGATTTACCAAAACGCAGAAATGCCAAAGCCTGAGAACGAAATTAAACAAGCTGTGAAAATGTATTTAGATAAAAGATACAAGTGGGAGCCAAAGACCGTGCGGCAGCAATTAGCTAATGCAAAAGCTTTCATTTCCACTTCGTCCATGCAGAACTATGAGAAGGCTACTATTAACGTTTCAAAGTTTGCTATTGAAAAATTAGTTTCGCAGAAAGTGTACCCTGACAAAATTAGTGTAGATTTAAGCAAAAAAACAATCGCCATCACTGGTGACCGGATCACGTCAATCCAAGGACTAAGAGCAGCTGGTAATTTAAGGCTTGAGCTCTCCTTTGAGTACGGCCCAAGAACAGTATTTAATCCTTGGGGAATTTATATCTCGAAGGAAAAAGAAGAAATCTAAAATTTATTTAATTTGCGCGACTAATTGAGAACCTAAAACCTTTTTCTAACGGAGTTTTATGATCTCTATTATCTTTAGTCTATTGTTTGCATTCTATCATCCTGGGAAAGCGTGGGCTAATGCCCGAGTCAGAAAAGTTCAAGTTCAGCAAGATCAAATTGTTCAAGTAAGAACAGCCATCGGAATTGCCACTATTATTCAAGTGCCAGAGCGCCCAAATAGTCTTGTTGTCGGCGATCAGGCCGGTTTTAAAGTAGAGTACCTAGATCAAGCAATTACGATAAAGCCCAGCTACAGCGGTGCTCGGAGTAATCTGTATATTTATACAGATTACCGCCGTTTTAACGTGCAGCTCGTAACAACGAGTGAGGCAAACGCCGATTACGTCGTTTACTTAGAGAACCCGAAGCAAGTTACGCCACCATCATCCGCGATTAAATGGAAAAACTATCGTAATCATCTAAAGAACGATGACATTTTTATCGAGACTAGGCGGCTCGCAATGACCAAGGACGGCGTGCTGCTTTTAGAATTTGAAATCAGTTCAAACGCAAAAGAAAAATTTCGTCCCGATTGGATCTGGCTTACGCAAAACGGAAAGACCTGCGCGATTCATAATCTTGCATTCTCTGGAGAGTTTTTGCAAAAAGGCAAAAGTCTTAAAGCGATCATGCAAGTCTTGAAAAGTGACATTAGAGATAACGAGTCTTTCCGCTTTGAACTGAGGAGAAAGAAAACGTCCTACTTATCATTACCAAAGGTGGCATTATGGAAGTAACTGAAAAAATATCCTTTAAAGAAAAACTTATGGGATTTTTCTTTAAAGAGAAAAAGCATTTTACAACTCGCGTAGAAATTAACTGGCAACGGATTAAAAAATGCCTGCTTTTATCTGTTGGAGTTGGCATCATTGTTTTACTGGCTTTGCCAAATGCGAATGTGAAAGATGAATCTTTTCACGAAACTGCCGAAGCTGGCTCGACATCACAGTCCACTGCAGATGGAACTGATCCGACTCAAGATGCGGTAAAGCTACTTAATACAGGCGGCGGTTCGAGGACGGCTCCAAACTCGCTTGATTATCTGTATAGCAAGGGCACCTCAGCCGGTGGTAATGGGGCCACAAGCGAAGAAGCAAGCTCCATGATTCTACCTCGGAGTGGAATTGACGCAAAAAACCAAGTGCCGCCAGGGAGTCGCATCTCCGTGCGACTGTATGAGAAAGCCATTGTCGCAAACCAAGGGATGCCAGTCATCGGCATTGTAACAAAGGACTTCACTCACGAGGACGATCTTGCAATCCCCTCAGGTTCCAAGCTCTTTGGTAGCATTGCCTATGAGGACGGAGGAGATCGCGCCAAAGTAGAGTGGCGCTCTATTCAGTTCTCTGATGGCAGAGAGCGGCTGTTTTCAGCAATAGGCGTTAGTAGCGATGGCCAAGTTGGCGTTAAGGGCCGAGTTCATTCAGATGCGCTGATGAACACCGCCGGTCAAACTCTCACGAGGTTTATTGGCGCCTACGCGGAAGGCTCCATGCAAAAGGGTGCGCAGGGAGCAAATCAAGGTGGCACATCTAACGGTTTAAAAAATGCGGTGGCCGACACCGCCAAGGACCGAGCTGATAAATGGGCAACCGATCTAAAAAAAGAGAAAAAATGGATTGAGGTATCAAACACGACAGAGTTCTTTGCTGTGCTTACGCAGAACTTTGCATTTCGAGATCCGGGGAATACGTATGGCAGATAATAAAAAAGACAACCCAGGACCAAGCGACGAAACTATGGCGTGGTCAGTAGGAACCATATTCACATTGGTGGTGTTATATAAATTATGGAAGTTATTTATCAAGTGGATACACCAGCCGACGAATCAGCTGATTTTTGTGGGTATAATCATTTCTCTCTTAACTGTGTTCTTTTACTGGATAGCTAGAAAGCGGGAAAAATTTGTTTTAGCCAAAAAACAAAAATCTTCGGTTATCGAGTTTGATAAAGATTCTGTATATTGCGGACAAACTACCAAAGACGAAGAGGTTTTTATTAAAACCAAGCAACGAGTCATGCACGCTCAAGTGATCGGCACAACGAATGCTGGTAAAACTGAATCCGTGATTTTACCTTGGGCGATTCAAGACATTGAGCAAGGTCGTGGGTTACTTTTAATTGACGGTAAATCCGACAGAAGTTTACTTAATAAGCTCTGGGCTTACACCGTTAAACACGGTCGAGAAAAAGACTTTCGATTGTTTTCGCTCGCTGGGGTTGATGATTCTCATCAATTCAACCCGCTTATTGGCGGCACGCCCGAGGAAATAACCGAAAGAGTGTTTAATTCCTTTGGCTTTGAGGAGGGCTACTATAAGGACATTCAGTTTGAGATTTTTGCCCAAGTCATGCGAGTTTTTTCGGAAGCTTGTGAAACACCGACTTTTTTGAAACTCCATCAGGCGATCACGGACCCAAACCGTCTTGTGACTCTAACGAACAGAGTAGATGATGAGTCTCTTAAAGATTGGGTCAGCCAATTTAAAAATACGCCAGCGACAGACCGACTGCAAAGAACAAGTGGTTTAACTGCGGCCTTAAGTTCTTTCGCATTTGGTAAAACCTCTGCGCTTTTTAATACAGAGAGACCTACGTTTACAATCGAGGAAGCCTTAAAAGACAACTTAATTGTTTATTGTCAGCTACCAGTGCTGCTCGCTCCGTTTTTAGGAAAAGCCTGTGGGAAGATGATTCTTCAGTGCTTGCAGGGCGCCACGGCGAATCGTCATTTGAGCACAGACAAGAATCAAAAGTTCTTTTCAGTCTTTTTAGATGATTTTTCTGAATACCTTTATCCCAACTTTATCTCGATCTTGAATAAAACAAGGAGTGCGAATCTTGGGGTCGTTTTCTCGCATCAAGCTCTCGGCGACATTCAAACCCTAGGTGATGCAGTGGCTAATACGATTTTAACAAATACGAACATAAAGGTGTTCATGCGAGGCAATGACCCCGACACCGCCGAGTATTGTGCAAAAGTCGTAGGTACAACCAAGGGAGAAAAATTTACCTCAAGAACTAAGAAGGGCTTTGGATCAGATCAATCCACTGGCGATGGAACTATACGTGAGGTTGAAGAATTTATCGTTCATCCGAACAAGTTCAAAAAGGATCTGGGTGTTGGCGAGGCTGTAATGGTCATCCCTCATGATTCTGGAAGCAGGACTGTTGAGCTGAAATTTAGAAAATACGATGATCTGAAGACGTATAAAAAACTTGAGCGTGTCCAAAAATATATTGCTCAGGGGCTCCCCATCGCGGCAGCTAAAACACCTGATCAAAAAATTATCCAAAAGGAAGTATCATGAAAAATAAAAAAATAATCTTGCTCGTATATTGTATTCTTCTCTTATGTTTTGTGGCTTGTGCTACGCAAAACAAAAGTGCAGGACTTG
>JAYUKO010000171.1:0-14481 GCA_043764415.1 Bdellovibrionales bacterium
TTGTTATATGGCCACCCACCTGCTGATTTTTGGGATTTCATTGTTTCTCCTAGCTGCCACAGAATTTCTTTTTTTCTCCTATTGACCCCGGACAAACCCGCCTCTAATCTGCCTCCGTGAAAAATAGCACGTCCTCGGGTCCTCATTCAAATGATCAAATGAGTTTTAATAAGTGGAGCACTCTCCTCGAGCCGGGCCCAGACAGCGTGCATAAAAAAACGCTCGAACCGCCACCGGTTCCACACACACCGGAATCCACGCCAGAGGCCGAAAAGCCGCCCGAACCCACTGTGCTTTCTGTTTCGAATTTAAATCAGTTGATCAAAGAACAAATCGAAGGCGAATTCAAATCGATTTGGTTACAAGGCGAAATTTCGAATTTTAAAGCGCACACTTCGGGACATTATTATTTTAGCTTAAAGGATGATAAATCGCAAATTAGTGCGGTGATGTTTAAAGGTTTTAACGGCCGATTAAAATTTCGTCCTGACAACGGCATGGAAGTGATCGTTCGCGGGCGAGTGACACTGTATGAGCCGCGCGGAAATTATCAAATATTTTGTGAGACCATGGAGCCGGTGGGTGCAGGTGCATTGCAACGCGCTTACGAACAACTTAAAAATAAATTACAGCAAGAGGGTTTGTTTGACCAAGAACACAAACAAAGTCTTCCGTTGCTACCGAAGAGCATTGGTGTGGTCACCTCTCCCACCGGTGCGGCGATTCAAGATATCTTAAATGTGCTCAGTCGGCGTTATCGCAGTGGCAAAGTTACGGTGATTCCAGCCCGTGTACAAGGGGAGGGTGCTGCTGACGAAGTGGTACGAGGAATCCAACTTGCAAACTCTGTTGGCGGCTTTGATGTTTTGATTGTGGGTCGCGGTGGTGGATCCATTGAAGATATGTGGTGTTTCAACGAAGAGCGTGTCGCTCGCGCCATCTTCGCTTCCAAAATTCCGATCATCTCCGCCGTGGGTCACGAAATCGATTTTACCATTGCTGATTTTGTAGCGGATGTGCGCGCGCCCACACCGTCTGCTGCCGCCGAGATTGTTGCGAAAAGCGCAGGAGAGCTTTCAGAGCGAATTCGCAGTTTGCGAAAAAACATCTTTCAAAGAATTCAATTTTCGTTGAGCCAGCAACAAAGCCGTTTGCACCGACTTCAGGGGCAGTTGGTTGATCCAAAGCGACGATTACAAGATCTTGCGATTCGTTGCGACGAACTTCATCAACGAATGATTTTAAGCTGGCAAAGATACGCCCGTGATCAAAGAATGCAAGTTCGACTTTTGCGCGAGCGCATGAAGAGTCCACGTGTGGTCCTCAATGCTCGTCGCCAGCGGTTGTCTTTTCTGCAACAAACAATGCAGAAGGATGTTGGCTTTCTTTTGCAAAATCAAAAGCGCAAACTTTCGGGAATTGTTTCGATGCTAGATTCTCTCAGTCCACTGAAGGTCATGGGGCGTGGGTACGCTTTAGTGTTTAGTGGCGAAAACATTATCAAAGAAGCTAGTCAGGTAAAATCAAATCAAGAGTTAGACGTGCAACTGAGCAGTGGCGCTTTGCGTGTTAAGGTTATCGGTACAGCCGATTCAAAATTTGCTGTCCAAATAAATTCCGTAGGCAAAAAGGAGAAGTAATGGATTTCGAAAAAAAATTAAATCGCCTCGAAGAAATCGTAGCAAAAATGGAGGGCGGAGATATTCCCCTGGAAGATTCGCTCAAGCTTTTCGAAGAGGGTGTGAAACTTTCGAGAACTTGTCAAACGGAGCTCGATGAGGCGGAACAAAAAGTAGAACTGCTTTTAGGACAAGACTCTCAAGGTCAAGCGGTGGTACAACCCTTCAAAACATGAACCAAGATTCCTTTGGCAACAACGACATTATCAATTTCACTGAAACGGTTGAAGTTTTTTTAGAAGATTACCTTCGGTTGCGGGCCAACGAAATCGAGTCGTTGTCGCCGCAGCTCTTAAGAGCCATGAAGTACTCCTTGTTCTCCGGGGGCAAACGCTTCCGCCCCACTCTTGCGCTCACAGTTTCACAAAATGCCACGGCCTGGGCGGCCGCCATCGAAATGATTCATACCTATTCCCTAATTCACGATGATTTGCCGTGCATGGATAACGATGATGAACGTCGCGGGCTACCAACGAATCATAAAAAATTTGGCGAGCCTTTGGCACTTTTGGCAGGCGATGCTTTGCTCACCGAAAGTTTTTTGCTCATCGCAAACGCCTATGCGGAAAGTCCCGATATTGCTCAACGGCTGACAGCGCTGCTTGCGCGGTCTGCTGGAGCCAGCGGAATGGTGGGTGGTCAAGCCATGGACATGCAGTTGGGCCAGCCGCTCGCAAACGTGGACGCGGTTTTAAAAGTTCATACCAACAAAACAGCAGAACTCATCGCAGCTACCATCGAGGGTGCAGCCATCGTTGCGGGAGAACCGCCCGAACTCTGTGGAAAACTCCGTGCATTGGGTTTAAATCTCGGCCTCTGTTTTCAAATTAAAGATGATCTTTTGGATAGTGTTCAGGATCAAACAGCAAAAAGTTTGTTGTTTTTTATGAGTGAGCAAAAACTCACAGAGTTTTTAAACCTAAAGACTCAGGAAGGTCTTAGTGACCTTGAAAAGCTTCCTTCCGTGTTCCACGAGCTCCGGCAATTTTTTCACTACAATTTAAAGCGGGCGAAGTAACGTGAAGCGAGCTGATAAAGTTCTGGTGGAATTGGGACTCTTTGAGTCGCGCAAAAAAGCACAGGTTGCCATCGAAAAGGGGTTGGTCTCCTTTGTTCGAAACGGCGAAACAATGTCGATTCTTAAAGTTTCGCAAGAGCTTGAACCGCAAGCCAATGATCAATGGAAAATCGAGGCCAACCTCGAGCTGGAATATGTTTCGCGCTCTGGAGCCAAGTTGCATGAGGCCCTGGAGTTTTGGAAGATTTCGCCCGCGGGATTAAATATTTTAGACATCGGGCAATCCACCGGCGGCTTTACAGAGTGCTTGTTGCATCACGGCGCAGAGTTTGTTGTGGGTCTCGATGTGGGAAAAGACCAGCTTCATCCGCGACTGCGTGACCACGCGCAGATATTATCGATTGAAAAAATCAATGCTCGAAACATGATTGAAGGCGAACTACTAGCATCCATCAAAGCCGCGATGGAATCGTGGCCCTTCGACATGTTTGTTTGCGACGTCTCTTTTATATCTGCTCAGACGGTGCTCCTTGCCCAATGGGAACTTCTCAAGCAGGGAGGGCAGGCGCTCGTTCTTTTTAAACCACAGTACGAGGTGGGTCGAGGTGTGCACGGTAAAAAAGGAACCATCCCCGACGAGGAAGGTTTGCGTGTTCTCGAAAAAACAGTTAAAATTCTCTCAGAGCAAGGAAAAAAAGTTCAAGGAACGCTCAAATCAAAAGTTCGAGGAGAAGATGGAAACCAAGAATATTTTATTTATCTGCAAAAGAGTTAGCTGCGGCTTTCTTTTAGTTCTATTGACAGTTTCTTGCCAAACCAAATTGACGTCGGCTCCCCATGATCCCGTTATTCAAATGCCAACGAGCTCTGGGACACCTGTCGTCGAATCTTCAAGCGAATCGGTTACAGTTCCACATTTTGTAGGGCAACGTGCCCCTCGCATCGGTTTAATTTTTGGACCAGGTGGAGCAAAAACTCTGGCGCAAATTGGGGTGCTCCAGGAAATCGAAAAAAATAAATTACCTGTCGCTGCCGTTGCGGGATTGGAATGGGGAGCGCTCGTCGGTGGGCTCTACGCACACAACGGCCAAATCCACGAAATGGATTGGAAGATTTCCCAATTGCCAAAATCGACCTTTTCCGACAAAGGCTTGTTTTCAAAAAAAATGAAGCCAGCAGCGAGTAAGGACTACGATCTTTTTTTGGGAAAAGTCTTTACCGATTCGCGAATTGAGCAGACCAAAATTCCCTTTGCTTGTACTTATCTGCGAGCTCCTTCGGGTCGAGTTTCCCTGGCGACCAAAGGGAGTCTTAAAAATTCGATGCGTGGTTGTTGGTACTTTCCGCCGATGTTTAACTATTCCGATGTGCTCGCTGCCCCGTTCGCACTCCAGGAAGCGGTTCAGTTTCTAAAATCTTCCGGAGCGGAGCTGATTGTGTTGATAAATGTTCTAGACAGTGTGGATAAAAAGCAATTCGCAGACTGGGATGACACCAATGGAATTTGGTTGGCGTGGGCCGCCGCCCTTCAGAGCCTAAAAAATGCTAAAGCCATGGGCGTGCACGAGGTGATCAATGTTGAGACCTCCGCTTATAAAATTACCGACATCGAACAAAGACTGCGCCTTATCCAACTGGGCAGACAGAGTGCCGCAAGTTCGCTCAAGCAAATGATCGAGAAATACAATTTTTAGTTAGGGAGTTTTTTTGAAGAATCGTACTTTTAGTAGCCTGCAAGAATTTAAAAACCGACGAGATGCATTCTCACAAATGGTACCGCAATCCGCATTGATTTTATTTTCTGGTGCGGAATCTGGTTGGGAACGTTTTCGAGCGCAAAGTGATTTCGTCTACATGACGGGCTTCGAGGAGCCAGATGCAATTTGTGTTTTTTTACCAGGCCAAAACAACCCTTTTAAAATGTTTGTTCGTCCTCGCGATCCTTCCAAAGAGATTTGGGATGGGTATCGTTATGGCTTAGAAGGAGCAAAATCAATTTTCGGTGCAGATGAATCTTTTGACATTAAAGATTTTCAAAGCAAGTTGCCGTCATTACTCTCGGGCGTGGAGCGAGTGTATTACCAGCTTGAGTCGTCAGAACGCGACTGGCAAGTGTTGCGCGCCATCAAAGAGTTTGTAACAACTCTTGGTCGCTCGGGACGCGGCATGCTCCCTATTCATGATCCCAAAGAGATTATCGGCGAAATGCGCATCGTAAAGAGCGCTCAAGAGATCGACTGGCATCGTGAGGCCTGCCGTTTGAGTGCCGAGTCCCACCTGGCAGTGATGCAAAAAGTCCGTGCGGGTATGAACGAAAAAGAAATTCAAGCCATACTGTTTAACGAATTCTTCTCGCGCAACGCACACCGTGAAGGTTATTTTTCGATCATTGCTGCTGGTGGCAACGCAACGATTCTCCACTATCGAGATAACAATTCGCAGAGCAAAGACGGAGACCTTCTGCTGATTGATGCGGGTGCTGAAAAGAATTATTTTACAGCAGATATCACTCGAACCTATCCACTGAATGGAACGTTTACAGCCGCGCAAAAGGATGTCTACAGTCGGGTACTGAAGGTGCAAAAACATTTAATCTCGATGGTTAAACCAGGGCTGCGCTACGAAGATTTGCAAGAGGTGGCGCGCACACAGCTGACCAAAGAACTTATAGAAATGGGATTTTTAAAGGGCACAGTGGATCAGAACATACACTCCATGGCCTATCGTAAATATTATCCGCACAATATTGGTCACCTTTTGGGAATGGATGTGCACGATGTGGGGCTTTATAAAATCAACGGTCAATCGCGTTTGCTCGAGGCAGGCATGGTAATCACTGTGGAGCCGGGTCTTTACATTCCTGTGGATGATGATACCGTACCCAAAGAGTATCGTGGCATCGGTGTGCGCATCGAGGATGATGTGCTCGTAACAGCTAGCGGCCACGAAGTGATGACAATCCTTGCCCCCAAAGAAGTTACGGAAATCGAAGCCGTCATGGCCAAGAAAGGACTTACCTAATGCGTGTATTTTTAATGAGCCTCTTTTTTACTTTTGCCTTTACAAGTTTTGCGGCGGGAGGTCCCCCGCCGACGAAAGCTAAACCGAATGCCGACGATCTGATGCAAGAAATCCTCGACCTTAACTCTGATCTGTCTTGTACAAAAACAGAGGAGTGCAAGTCAGTAGCTCTGGGGGCACGTCACTGCGGTGGCCCTGCGGGATTTTTGGTGGTGTCAACCCGCAACCCAAAATACGCGAAAATCGTTGAACGAGCCCAGCTGCATGAAGCCATTAGCAAAGAGAATCTTCAATTGAATGGTGGCAACACCATGGGCACGTGCCAAGTTCTCATACCCACAACAACAGTCTGTGATCGCAGAAAATGCGTGGAAGCGCCTCTGTAGAAGAGATCGTTTATTCTTTTTTCATGGATTTAATTAAAAGCCCCGAAAGGGGATTGGGATACTTTTGTTGTCGGGTGATAGCGTAATAGTATTTTTTAATATCCAAAAATTTGTGATGCACCTTGATTGTTTTGTCGGCGACATCGCGATCAACGCCAATTTCAGGAATGAAAACTAAAGAATCTGTCGAAAGAGCTAACAACCTCAAAAGTGCGATGTCATCAATCTCGCCGGCGATATTTGGTTTAATTTTATGTCTCTCAAAGTAAGCATCAATTTGCCCGCGAATTTCCAAGGAAACGCTGGGCAAATATAATGGGTATTGCGAGAAGACTTTTTTGATGTCTTTTTCTTTTATTTTCAAATCGGAGCGGGAGGCAACACAAACCGGGCTGGCAAAAAGAAGGTGTGCATAACTTTGAAACGAAAAACGTTCATCCAGAGCACTCGACATAAGAATCAGATCAATTTTGTAGTCATTTAAAAGTCGTAGCAAGCGCTCTTGATCGCCCGAGACCACTTCGATTTTATGCTCAGGCTTATTTAAGATAGGGCGAAGGAATTCAATCTGTACATCTCTCGACATACCAGATTGAATTCCAATGCGCACAACTTTCGAGCTGTTATGTTCAGGATTCTTTAACCAGCGTACGAGCTCCTGCCCAGTTTCAAAAATACTGTTTGCGTACTCAAGGACATTCAGTCCACTTTCCGTAAAGTGGAGTTGCCTGCGGTTGGATCGATCTAAGAGTGGTGTGTTACAACGCTCCTCGAGGAGGGAAATTTGCTCGCTCACCGACGATTGAGACACCTTAAGTCGTTGAGCCGCCTTGGTGAAGGAGCCTTCCTGTTTAAGAATCCAAAAGTAATAAAGGTGATGATAATTGAGCCAATCCATACCTAAACATTATCGGATAAACCGATGAATAACTATACAATTATCTGCTTTACCTAAGCTAAAGAAGAGCCGATACTGTCTTATCAACGGAGGATCAATGTTTTATGAAATTCTTGAGTATTTAAGGGCGGATAAAAAAAGCATACGGTCAATGCTCGTATTTGCTTCGGTCAGTAGCTTTTTGATACTTGCTATTCCATTTCTAATACAGACCTTAATCCAACAATACACCCTGTTGGTTTTTCAGGCTTCGACAATCTTTTTAATTTTTTCCATCGGTACATTTTTGGTCGGAATCACCATTATGCGAGTGCTACAAATGCATCTTTCGGAATATTTGCAAAGACGCTTATTTCTCAACGCGATTCAAGATGCGCAAAAAATGGCTCAGACGGCAAAAGACAACAACCAGGTCATGGACAAAAAGAAGTGGAATTACATTTTCGAATCCATCTCTCTGCAAAAAAGTCTCATTCCTTTGTTTTTCGATGGGTTTACTTTTGTTTTACAGGTCTTACTTGTTATGGTTCTGATAAGTATCTATCATCCCTTTTTTGTTGTTTACTCATTGGCTTTGATGCTGGCGTTTTATTGGGTTACGGTTGTCATGGGCGAAAAGACTCTACAGTTTGCAATTATGGAATCAAATAAAAAACACGATTTGATTTACGACTTACAAGCAGATAACAAAGACGAGAACCACTATGAGACGAAATTATTAGATTATTTTACTGTAAGAGAAAAGAGATACACTTACTACGTCAGACAATCCGTGGGACTTTTTATTATCAAAATTTTGGCGGCCGTCTTGTTGCTTGTTGTGGGGGGTCTCTTGGTGTTTAAAAATCAAATGACCATTGGGCAGTTGATTGCCAGTGAATTGATCGTGACCAATCTTCTGATCTCGTTGTTTAAGTTTTCTAACATTCTCGACTACTACTATGATTCCGCCGCGGCGATAAAAAAATTAAACTTGTTACAGGTGGAGAAAAACACATGACGAAGAAGGAGACCTTGAGTGAGTTGGTTAATGACGATGTAACTTGGCACAAATATGCCAAGTATACTCTGGTTGCCGGTGGAATTTTTATAGTTCTTTGTTTGTTGATGCCATGGATGCAGACAGTTCAAGGTTATGGCCGGGTGACTGCCTTAAACCCCGAGGAGCGCCGTCAAGAGCTCACCGCCCCTGTGGAGGGCCGAATTCAAAAGTGGTACGTGCATGAGGGACAAAAAGTAAAGAAGGGCGAACCCATCGTCGAACTTTCAGACAACGATGAGAATATTATCGATCGGATGAACAAAGAGCGTGATGCTTTGGAAAAAAAGTTTGAAGCCATAGAACTCGGACGCAAAACTGCATTGTTAAATGTGACGCGCCAAAAAGATCTGTTTCGGCAAGGACTAAGTTCACGAAGACAGCTTGAACAGGCACAAATGGAATTGGCAAGGCTCGAATCCGACGAAGCGACGTCGCTTGCAGACCTATCACGCTTTGACGTGCGGCTGTCTCGGCAAGAACAGCAAATGATCAGTGCACCCGTCGACGGGACAGTTGTTCGAATATTAAAAACCTCAGCTGGAGGAGTAGAATATATTAAAGCTGGCGAGCCGTTGGCAGTGATTGTGCCGGAAACATCGTCCCGAGCAGTGGAGCTGTGGGTTTCAGGCAATGATATGCCATGGGTTTACGAGGACCATCGAGTCGCTATCAACTTTGAGGGCTGGCCCTCCGTGTTCTTTTCTGGCGTTCCCCATGCGTCGGTGGGTACTTTTTTTGGTCGTGTAGCGACAATAGATTCGCTGGATGATGGGCAAGGAAATTTTCGCGTGATTGTTGTGCCTGACAAAAATGAGTGGCCGGAAGCTCGATTTTTACGACAAGGTGTACGCGCCAATTCCTGGGTACTGTTGGGTGATGTTCCACTGGGATACGAAATATGGCGCAGGTTTAATGGATTTCCTCCAAGCAATTTGCCAATTTATAAAAAAACAAACTCTGAAAATGATACTGATAAAAAGGATTAATTTATGTGGGCACTGTTCTTGTTAGCTCGAATCACATTTGCGGACGTGACTGAGGCCGAAGTTGTCGGCGAAGTTCTCTCGCAGTTTCCTGCGGTTCAAATGAGCCAACAAGATGTGAAGGCAGCAGAGGCCCAGGAGCTCACGGCTCGTGGAGCCTTTGATATCGTTTTTGAAGGTGATTGGAAGGACGTGACTGGCGATTATGAGTACTCAGTATTTGAGTCGCAGGTTAGAAAGCCCACATCGATTTTTGGCTTGGACCTTTACGGGGGTTTTAGGGAAAGCCAAGGAGGCGTTCCGCTTTATTATGGAGAGCAGGAAACCTTGGATCGAGGAGAGTGGAACGTGGGAGCCAAACTTCCACTTTTGCGAGGATTCCTTACGGATACACGGAGAGCAGGTTTTAATAAAAGTAAACTGCAGGTCAGTCGACAAAACCTCAAATTACGAGCCACAGAACTGCGTGAAATCGAAAAAGCACTTTTTGCTTACTGGAGCTGGAAGGTGGCCCTCGGCAGATGGCGAATTCAAAAAAGCCTTTTAGACATCGCAAAACTTCGCGATCAGTGGCTTGGAAAACGCACTCGCGCAGGAGATATTCCGGCCTTTGAGCGCAAAGATAATCTGCGGACTGTACTGCTGCGACAATCTGCACTTTTGCAAGCAGACTTGGAGCTCAAATCGCGCGAAACCCAACTCGCGTTTTTCCTTTCGAATGCTGATTTACAAAAGAAAGTAGAATCGTCGTCCTTGTCGGAAAAAAATATTGAGTCGCATTGGTTTATCCCGCAGCAAACCTCTGAGTTTAAAAAACCTATTGATGATTTAATGAATCGCGCGCTTAAACAGCGTCCAGAGTTTGCTGCAATCGCCACGCAACTTGCCCAACTTGAGATTGATAAAGATCTTCAACAAAATCAGTTTTTGCCTAAGTTAGATCTAAAAGCGGAATACTCTAAAGATCGCGGTGTGGGATCAACTACCCTCGATGATGAGAATACTACGGTGAGTTTGCAGTTTCAGGTTCCACTTCAATACCGAAATATTCGCGGACAACGAGATCAAATTTCTGCCGATATCAGAAAGGTCGAGTTCGAACGTCAACTTTTAGAGCGACAATGGCGCGCTGACTTAACGGCGCTACAAAAAAATTTAGAGGTTGCGACAGAACGCAGGGAGTTAGCTCTTCAAGAGTTTGATTTAGCCAAGCAGTTAGAAAATGGCGAGAGAACACGATTTCGACAAGGTGATACAAACGTGCTCATCGTGAATTTGCGTGAACAGGCCACGGCCGAGGCCTCTCTTCGTATTATCGAGACAACTGCGGACCTCTTACGCGCCTATGCCTCTTTAGAGGTGCGTCTTGGTAAAATTCCTTTTATTAAAGCGAATTAAAACTATGGGTGAGCCATCCACGCTCTTTGGCAACGGCTAAAAGTTTTTGTTCATCCTGAAAAAGCCCTGCATGTTCAGATGAGGCCGTTTGCGTTTGCACCGCCAATCGAACGAGCGACGAGCATTCTAGTAAATGTAAATCTCCCGAGGAGTTTCCAGAACAAAAAATCGGAGGCACACCCTGGGTCTTTTCGAGGAGCGCCGTGCGCTTTCCCTCGCGCCAGGTAATGGAGCCCTCTTGCTCTTTGGTCACAAGTCCGTTAACCACTTTTGTTTTCACTCCAAGGGCACACTCTGGTCCAAGGCCAACAAGCGAAACCGCGGCTTCCACAGCCCAGTGGGTCGAGGCGCTAACAACAAAAATCTGAATTTCCCGTTTTAATAATTCCGCGATAAGCACTTTTTGCGAAGCAAGAACCACGGGCGGGAAAGAGGTCAAAGTTTCCTGCGCCCACTCGCGAACCTCTTCCAAAGGATACGGCGCGCAAAGTTGCGCAAGCCAGAGGTAGGCGTCAGGGGGGTGAGTTTTTTTAAGACTCTCGTAGTGTTTCCAAGGGTCCAAAGATTTAAGTGGCGCGAGGTCGCAAAAATCAATCTGGTATTGAAAAAAATTCTCACCTACGTCGGAGTTCCAAAGAGTCCCATCGGCATCAAACGCGGCGTAGTGGGGCCCTGGATTTTTAGTAATATAAGCGTCGATTTGGGAGAGGATTTGTTCTGTGAGTTCGTTTGAAAAAGGCTTGACCGTCATATTCAAGAGGATATCTTCAGCGCATGACGGAAGTAAAGATATTAGCGCCGCAAGATTTAGAATCGATTTTGGCCTTCGAAAAATCCAAACTGGTTGGTGAAGATTTTGATCGCGAAATGGCCTCATGGCATGCTCGCTGGCGCAAAGAAGCGTTGGAACATTACCTCCCTCTCGGATGGTCATTTTGTAAGCGAGAAAAAGGCGAGCTAATAGCTTATATTCTTTGCCAGCCACTTTTGTTTTTTGAAGGTTGGACGCAAAGCCTTTGGATCGAACATGTTTCAGCGTTACGCGCGGAAGATGCACAGGAGATGATCGACATCGCCTATCGGTGGGCGCGCGACAAACATTTACAAAAAGTATTTTTCAATACACAATTAGATTTTATAAAACAAACAAATGTAGCTCCGATTCTCGCACCTATCGAAGTGGGGAGTTTCTCGAGTACCAAGTTGGGTTCATAGCAGCAGGGAATAAACGATGTTCAACGCGCACGCCAGAAAAGTTGCTCTCGAAAGTGCTCAGCAGGACGAATTTGATTTGCTGATTGTTGGTGGAGGCATTAACGGTGCGGGCGTTGCACGCGACGCTGCGATGCGCGGGCTTCGTGTGCTTCTACTAGAGGCGCACGATTTCGCTTTTGGAACAAGTTCGCGCTCCAGCAAACTCGTTCACGGTGGTATCCGTTATCTGGAAAATTTTGAATTCGGCCTAGTGCACGAGGCTTTGATGGAGCGTCGCCATCTTTTACAAATGGCACCGCACATGGTGCATCCACTGCGCTTTTTAATTCCTGTGTACAAGTCCTCGCGAGTGGGTTTGTTTAAAATGGAAGCCGGCATGATTTTATATGACCTGCTTTCGTTTTTCGAAGCCCCAAAAGTTCATGAGTTTTTGCGCGCTCGAACCACTCTTCTTAGAGAGCCAACTCTAAAAAACGAAGGTCTATCGGGTTCGGTGGTTTATTCCGATGCCTACATGGAAGACGACCGTTTGGTTATTGAAACGTTGCGCTCTGCCCATCGCGAGGGGGCACAAATTGCCAACTACGTCACCGTCGAAGGTTGCGATCAAAGTTCTGATGGGTATGTGGTCCGCGCGACAGACACTCTGACGGCTCAGAAGTACTCTATCAAAGCGCGACATGTTGTGGGTTGTGTTGGGCCGTGGACCGATATTTTTGGAGTGAAAACCAATCCGCACTGGAAACCGGTTTTACGGCCCACCAAAGGAATCCATCTTTTATTCCCGCGAGAAAAAATCCCCGTAAACCAAGCGATTGTCATGGCTGTGCAAGAGCGCATCGTGTTTGTAATTCCGCGAGAAGATGTAGTGATTGTGGGCACCACGGACACCGATTTTAAAGACGATCCCGCACAGGTTTCGGTGAACACGGAAGATGTGGATTATCTTTTAAAAACCACCAACGACTATTTTCCAAATCTACATCTTAAAAAATCAGACGTGATTTCATGTTACAGCGGTGTTCGTCCGTTGGTGCAGGACGGCTCGGGTACAGAAGGAAAGACAAGTCGCGAGCATGAGATTTTTACGCCCGCCCCCCATCTCACTCTGGTTGCTGGAGGCAAATATACCACCTACCGCTCCATGGCCAAAGAGATTGTGGACGTTTGTTTGCGCAGCTTCTCGTTTGACGAGCGGATGAGTCTAAAAACTGCCGACACGACACAGCCTTTAAATCCAGCAGCCACCGTGGCCAAAATGGAGCGACTGCGTTTTCAAATGGAGAGCCTTGCAGAGGAGTCAGCAGTTTCGCAGACGGTTGTTGAATATTTAATCAAACGACGGGGCGAAGAGGCCGTTACCGTCTTAAATCTGATGAAGCAGATGAAATCAGGGCAGGAAGTTGAACGAATGTGGCAAGCAGAGGCTCAGTTTTGTATTCACCATGAGATGTGTTTAAATCTTGTGGACTTTTATTGTCGCCGAAGTCCGCTGTTTTTGTTTCATCAAGATAATGGACGCTCACTCGCCCCACTCATAGCACCCTTATTTGCCCCCAACTCTCCTGAGGGGCAGATAGAGCAATTGCAGAAAAAAATCACCTTTGAATTGCAAGCGCTCTCATAGCGGAACTCATTTAAGGGGCGGTGCCATCTTTTCGCGCAAGGCGCAAGGCCGCAACCTAACGTATTGACTCTTATTTTGTAAAACCCTAGTCTTAGTACACGCTCTAACAACGGGGTCGGCATGGCATTTTGGCATAGATTTTCAGACATGTTTTCGAACGATATTGCAATCGATTTAGGAACTGCAAATACATTGGTTTATTCAAAAGCCGCAGAAGATATCATCATCGATGAGCCTTCCGTTGTGGCCGTACAAAAAAACTACCGTGGAATGCAAAACCGAGTTTTAGCCGTTGGCAAAGAAGCCAAAGAAATGTTGGGAAGAACTCCAGGCACCATCGTTGCAATCCGTCCAATTAAAGATGGAGTTATTGCTGACTTCGAAGTGACTCAGTCTATGCTTAAGTATTTTATTTCTAAATCCATGGGCAACAGCCGCAGTTTTATTCGCCCACGAATCATCATCTGTGTTCCCTATGGAATTACCCAGGTTGAGAAAAAAGCAGTGCGCGAATCCGCATTGTCTGCCGGAGCACGAGAAGTATTTTTGATCGAGGAGCCCATGGCAGCCGCCATTGGCGCAGGTTTACCTATCACCGAACCCATTGGTAGCATGGTTGTTGATATTGGTGGTGGAACCACAGGTGTTGCCGTTATTTCTTTGGGTGGGATTGTATATTGTCGCTCCATCAAAGTGGCTGGCGACAAACTTGATGAAGCAATTATTAACTACGTTCGTCGTCAATTTAACCTGCTCATCGGCGAAAGAACTGCCGAGCAGATCAAAATTACCATCGGAAACGCATATCCATTTGATGAGATACGCACAATGACGATTAAGGGGCGCGATCTTGTCGCCGGAGCGCCAAAAACCATCGAAATCACCAGTGAGCAAATCAACGATGCACTTACTGATCCTCTCAGTGAAATCGTCGATGCTGTTCGCACAGCTCTTGAAAAAACTCCACCAGAACTCGCTTCAGATATTGTCGATAACGGCATTGTTCTCACAGGTGGTGGAGCTGGTTTACATAACTTAGACGTACTTCTTCGCGAACGTACAGGATTGCCAGTGTCTATCGCCGAAAACCCGCTAACTTGCGTGGTGATGGGGTCCGGGAAAGTTCTCGCAGAACTTGATCTTCTAAGGCAAGTGATCACAGAATAGAAATGTGAATAACAAAAAGTATATTTCCTTAAGAACACTTTTCATCC
>JAYUKO010000172.1:0-4022 GCA_043764415.1 Bdellovibrionales bacterium
AACCACGCCGGCAGTTTATTTCAGAAAACGCACTGCTCGCTAAAGAATTAGATGTTTAGAGGTTTGTATGAATGAAAACAATGTTCCAAGCAATATAACTCAAGTCGATATCAATCAAGAGATGAAGGACTCGTACTTACAATACTCAATGAGTGTGATTGTGGGTCGTGCCCTTCCCGATGTGCGCGATGGCTTGAAGCCTGTTCATCGCCGCGTTTTGTTTGCCATGCATGAACTCAGCAACACCCACGACAAGCCCTATAAAAAGTCGGCCCGGGTCGTTGGTGACGTGATTGGTAAATACCACCCCCATGGCGATACAGCCGTTTACGATACCATGGTTCGTATGGCGCAGGAATTTTCGCTTCGCTACCCGCTCATTGATGGACAAGGAAACTTCGGTTCCATCGACGGCGACAGCCCGGCAGCTCAGCGTTACACGGAAGTGCGCATGACTCAGTTGGCAGAAGCTCTTCTCGAAGATATCGAAAAAGAGACCATTCCATTTGTACCTAACTACGATGATTCCTTGGTTGTACCCGCGATTCTGCCCGCAAAGTTTCCAAACCTTCTCGTCAATGGAAGTTCGGGAATTGCGGTTGGTATGGCCACCAACATTCCCCCTCACAATCTCGGTGAGGTTATCGATGGCTGTGTAGCTCTCATTGATAATCCCCTGACGACAGATGACGAAATCATTGCTTTGATTCCAGGCCCAGACTTTCCAACTCACGGTGTGATTGCCGGAAGAAACGGAATTATTTCGGCCTATAAAAAAGGGAACGGAATTATTGCGATTAAAGCGGTTGCGGAAATTGTTGCCGTGAAAGATCGCGAGGAAATCATTGTCACTGAAATTCCGTATCAGGTTAACAAGGCAAAATTGATTGAAAGCATTGCCGATCTTGTACGCGATAAAAAAATCGAAGGTATCAGCGATATTCGCGACGAATCTTCTAGCGAAGGTATGCGCATTGTCATTACACTCAAGCGGAACGAAAACGCCAGCGTGATTTTGAATCGCCTTTACAAATATACGCAAATGCAAGTGAGTTTTGGTATCCGAATGTTGGCACTGGATGCTCAACTTCGACCTCACATGTTTTCTCTAAAAGAAGCGCTGCAAGCCTTCATTGCCCATCGAAAAGATGTGGTTATCAAGCGTTGTATTTTTGACCTTAAAAAATCAGAGGCTCGCTCGCACATATTAGAAGGTTTGAAAAAAGCCATCGATCAGATCGACGCGGTTGTCGCAACGATTCGTGCTTCAAAAGAAACAGCCCTCGCAAAAATCGCTCTTATGGAAAAGTTTCTTTTCTCTGAGAAACAGGCGCAAGCAATTCTCGAGATGCGTTTGTCGCGGTTGACTGGTTTAGAGAGTCAAAAAATCATCGACGAGCTCGCAGAATTGATGAAAACAATCATGTGGCTTAAAGACGTTCTTAGCGATGAAAAGAAGGTTTTCCAAATTATTAAAGACGAGCTTGTCGAAATCAAAGCTAAGTTTAATAACCCGCGCCGCACGCAAATTGAGAGTGATGGACAAGAAATTGAAGACGAAGATCTTATCGCTCAAGAAAAAATGGTTGTTAACATTACAAACTCTGGAACCATTAAGCGCATTCCGATCGATCAGTATAAAACTCAACGCCGCGGCGGAAAAGGCGTTAAGGGTGCCGACACTAAAGAAGAAGATTACGTTACCAATATTTTTGTAGCCAACACCAAGACGAACCTTCTTGTTTTTACCAGCAACGGGAAAGTCTATTGGACCAAAGTGTACAAGCTCCCACTGGGCACACGCACGTCCAAAGGCAAGTCCATCAATAACGTTGTTGAAATCGGCGCCAACGAAACGGTTCGCGCAGTTCTTCCGATTGAGGAATTTAAAGAGAATCGCTACGTCGTTATGCTTACAAAAAAAGGGACTATTAAAAAAACGCCACTCAGTGCGTTTTCAAACCCTCGCCCTTCCGGTATTATTGCGCTGACTATTGATCTTGAAGACGATCTGTTAACGGCAAAAATAAGCGAAGGTAATAACGATATTTTTATTTGTACAAAAGAAGGCATGTCGATTCGCTTTGATGAGGGGGATGTTCGGCCCATGGGACGCACAGCCCGCGGTGTTCGTGGCATGACGCTTTCCAAGGATGACAGCGTCGTTGGTTGCGAAGTGTTCAACAAAGAGGGCCAAGCGAACATTTTGATTGTCACAGCAGGTGGCTACGGAAAACGCACTCAGCTTGAAGAATACAGAGAGCAAAGCCGCGGTGGCGTTGGTGTTATCACGCAAAAGACCACTGATAAAATTGGCCAAGTTGTAACTTGCCGAAGCGTTCTTGATACCGACGATATCGTTTTAGCGACGGATCAGGGACAAACGATTCGTATGCCATGCAAAGGCATATCTCTTCTTGGAAGAAACACGCAGGGCGTGAGATTGATCAGTCTAAAAGAAGAAGAATATGTCACAAGTGTGGCCGTCGTCGGTGGTGAGGACAATGAAGAAGCACCAAACTTGGATCAGTAATTGTAGGTTAACATTTCTAGCTTTCGTATTGATTTTTTCTGGCTGTTTTAGCCAGTCGCAAAAAGAAGACTACGAGCTCGCCAAGAAAAACCTGGCCGAGGAAAAGTATTCTGAGGCCTACAGTTATTTTGAAAAAGTTTTTTTGCACAGCTCCGATGAGACATTGGTTTTAGAAAGTGCTCAGGAACTCGCTGAGCTGGCCGAAGTAAAACTGAAAAATTATCCAAAAGCTGTTAATTATTTAGAGTTTGTTATCGCCAACTCGAAAGACTTTAAGGCATCCTATCAATCACTTTACAAAAAAGCTTTTATCGAACATAAGCTCCTCTATTATTTTGAAGACGCCATTCGTTCTTACCAAAGGCTTTTGAGCTATTCCGATCTGTCGCTTGATCAAAGTGCCGAAATTCGACTGAATATTGCCAAATGTTACAACGCCATTCATAACTACGAGGCCGCAAGGACAGAACTGTTGCCGCTGGTGAGTGCCACACAAAAAAATGAGATTCGTTACAAAGCTAAACTTCTCGAAGCCTCGCTTTATCAAACTGAAGGCAAGTTGGATGAGGCCATTAAAGTTTACAATCAGGCATTGGTTATCGATGTGATTGAAAGTGAAAAGAGAGAAGGCTATATCAGCTTGGCACTTTGTTATGAGCAGAAAGAGGCGTATAAAAACGCATTGGAAACTGTAAAAAAAATACCGGAGCCCGACGAATTTTTAAAAATTAAGGTCAGTCAATTGGAGCGACTTGTACAGTTTCAGGGAAGGCGGCTACAACGATGAGCCAGGAAAAAAACAAAAAAGCCATCGGCGTCGCAGTAGCCTTGGGTTTTGAGCTTCTCAGCATGGTTTTAGTCTGTATCTTTTTGGGTTATTACCTTGGGCGGATGAAAGGGCTTGCCGAGATTGGCGCCATTGCGGGCTCTATTTTAGGCTTTACTCTTTGGACGTGGCGCTTGATCCATACTAAAAAATACCTTTTATGACGTCGTTAGAGACCATCAAGCGCGATACACAAATTCTCGGAATCTCTTTGTTAATAACAAATCTAGTCTTCTGCTTAACTGCGTGGGCCACGGCTGATAGCCGAGTTGCGTTAAATGTGTTCTGGGCGTCTGTGTTTTTGACCCTGAACCTAATTTTCTATATGGTTCTCGCTGCCGCAATTCTTGTCAAAAAAAATATTGCCTGGATGGGACCTGTAATTGTACTAAAGTACCTAATTTTAATAGGTTCAGTGTACTTGGTTTGGGCGAATTGCGACGTGCTTTTAGTGCTTGCAAGTATGTTCACAGAGCTTTTAACGACCATCATCCTTTTGCTGGTTTTTAAAATGTTGCTCTCGAGAAGGGATAAAAAACATGGGTCATTTTAACTGGATCCAATACCTAACACAAATTGAGCATCAATACGCTCACGTCGCGACTGCTGTTGCAGTGACAGTTTTAATTTTTGTTATCGGAATCTACGCAAGAATTCAACTGG
>JAYUKO010000173.1:0-14413 GCA_043764415.1 Bdellovibrionales bacterium
GGTTTCATCGGTTTTAGTTATATTTCCACGATAAGACTCACTGAGCTTTTCTTTTTCTTTGGTGTGTTTGGTTTTTAAATCGGCCTCGCGCTTTTGATAATATTCGCGCATCTTTTTAACGTCATCATACGGATCGTTGCCACTAATTGCCGACATAGCCCCTCCATGGAACATGTTAGACACAAATTCTCAATAATTAGTGTATCACGCCTTATTCGTCTTCAAAATTGTTTTTTTGACGAAAGATTTGCCTCAAGAGACTGTCTCTTCTTTGTGCGTGTTCGGCTTCATACTTTTGTCTAATTTTATCTCGACGTGCGTCCGACATTTTCGTCTCGACAATCGTCTGACTCCACTTGGACTGCAATAGTAAACCAGACCTTATGCTTTTTCCAACCCTTTCAAGGTGTTCTTGAAAGTTCAAGTCCGAAAACGGAAAGGCCTTTTGAATGGATTTAAGATAATTGGGTAAAACAATTGTTCGCGGCAGAGAAATGGTCGCCACTTTGCGTTGGTAATCGACGGGTCCAAACTCAACTTCTGTACCCTCGGTCAACTCATAGGCATTCTGATCCGCACGCGCAGCCACCCTCACCTTGCCACTCAACACACTCACAACGATGCGAGTATCTTTTAGATCGACAACCAGTTCTGACTCCGGAGTCACTTGCAAATTTCCAAACGGCAGCTCAACGTCTGCGGCCTCGCCATACTTTATCCAGAAAATGCCTTTGTAGAGAGAAATTTGCTCTTTTCCCGTCCACTCCAGAAGCGAGTCTTTAGAAAAAAAGAATTGATTTTTTTCCAACGTGAAATGGGATTTTTTATGAACAAATAGAACACAAGGATGGGTTTTATTTTTTAAACAGCGATCGGGCCACTGGGTGCCACCATCTGCGTTGCCTTGATTTAAAAACAAAAACAACAGCCATGAAAAAAGCATCACAGCCCCATTTCAGTCAATTGCTTTTTAACTTCTTCTTGGATTTCATCTTCCTTGAAAGAGTTAAGAACAGTCTGATAAACATCAAGTGCGTCGTTTTTACGGTTTTGATCGGTGTAAATATGCGCCATGACAATCATCGATTTTGCTGTCCATAAACTATCGGGAAATAATTTCAACATTTTCTCTGACCAGGACAAAGCCTCTTGTTTATTGCCTGTAATGTAAAAACTACGAACGAGGTAATAAGAGGCTTCTAATTGCGCCGACGAATCTGGAAACTGGGAAACAGTCCCCAAAAATTTTGCAATGGCATTGTCATATTCGCCTTTTAAAAATGCGTCTTTTCCTGCTTGAAACATGGACTGCGAAGCGAGGGAAATATCTTTATTCTCTTGGATACGGTGCGGGATAACGCTCGCCAAATCTCTTAAACCCTGATTGTTGGAAAAGTCTTTTTGATCTCCCATTGCCAGCGCGACTTCTTGTTTAAAACTATAAAGCCTTGCGAGGACAAGTTCTGATTTTAATTTTTCTTGCATCACTTTTTTAGATAATAAGCCAATTTTGCTCTGCAGCTCTTTGTCGTACGAAAACTCCTGTTCTCCTCGCCATAGCGCAAAGCACGCGCATATCGTCATCAATAGGCTTGCATAAACAGAAGAAGGCATTCTCATACTTCTTTTATCGGCGATTTAAGCTATGAACTTTATTGCAGAATTGTTTTTTTAGTCGAGGTCCTGAGCCAATTTCAAAAGCTTTTTGTACTCGATAGACACCTCTTGCAAAGTCCATTCTTTTGAGGGACCGCGGCCATTCATAATCTGTGACCGAAGGTCCTGACTCCGTTCATGCAGCTGCTGTGTGACAGACGTAAGTCTCTTGTACAACTCGGGGTAGAGTCTTTCGGAATTGCTCTCTGCAAGCACAGACTGATGCAGCGTTTGGACTTTGGTCGCCCAAGCCTCGATTTGAGTTTTTTGCGATGGTTTCTTTTTGCCCTTTGTCGGTTTCAAAATTTTATCTGCTTCAGAAACTAAGCTTAAACCTTTTTGCGAACTGTAAAATAAAAAAAGTCTTTCGGAATTAAAAAAATACGCTTTCTGCTTGGTGGTCATTTGCGCAAACTCTGAAATCTTTTTTGTTTCCTTCGCTGGCAAAACCACTGGCTCTTCGACTTTCTGCATCTTTGCAACCGGCACCACTTCAGTCATTTTTTTTCGCGGACGCTGAGTGACTGTGGCCACGGGTTCGAAGGTCATTTTTGACGAGCGTGTCTGGTGAGTACGATAGGCCTTGAGACCAAAGAAAACGACGAGTGTTCCACCACACAAGAAAATAAACATGGCCACGGCCGACGCCACGGAGGACCACCGCTGCTTGGCAACCTCAAGCTGTTCTTTTTTAATGGAATCCTTTTGCGGCTTCGCCGATATCTCTTTTCCCTCGCCATCGTCCTTGCGCCGCCGACGAGGCTCGCTAGGTGGCAATGCTTCTGCTTGCGGTTCGTTTCTTCCTTCCGGTGGCTTTTCTGATGGTTTCGCTGATATTTTCTCTGGCGGTTTTTCTGGCACTTTGACTTCGGGCACTTTTACTTTCGGAGGGGGCTCAACTTGCCATTTTTCTTTGGCTAAGTCTTCACCACTCGCTTCAGTAGGTTTTGCTTCAACGGGCAAAGGTTTTATCTTCCGTGCAGGTTTAAAAAGTTGCGTGGGCTTTGTTGCCGCAGCTAGTTCTTCCACTCGCGGTTTTTCGTAAATGGACATATCGACGCGAACCGAAGACTCCAAGGGGTTTTCAAATTTGTCCAAATGCCCCAGTGGCACCCAATTTTCATAGCCAGCTCGCCACACAAAATCGGTGAATTTCACTTTGCCTTTGTCGATCAACTGCAAAACTTGTTCAATCGTGAACGGACCAATTTGGTCGTATTGGTTTCGCCCATCCACTTCGATGGTCCGCAAAACAACCCAGTCGGCATCAACTTTAAATTCTGTCCCAGCTGTTTTAACCAACCCCGTGATTTCTAAAAAATGTTCGGCCGGCATCCACTGCCCGTCGCCTTCCTTAAAAACCAGATCCATCAAACTCAACTCACCATCTTGTATTTTTCTAACAAGCTCCAAGGTGGAGATGGGGCCTTCCGCTTTTCCATGATTTTCATAATACCAACGCGATTTAGACTCCATGATTTTCCCCCAACTCCAGCTTATCAATTTCTTGCAAAACTTGAACATAGAATTTTAGAAAATGGACTTGCGCGACAGGGTGTCGAAGCCAAGTGTCTAAAAGGCTCCGCGACAGACGTCCAGTTTTGTGCAAACGGTGGATTTTTTCGCCGAGCATGGAACCCAAAATCTGAGCAGCTCCGCTGTAAACCATCACATCGTCTTTGTTCAGATTATCTCCAACGTCTTTGACTCCTACGTTGAGCTCTTTATTGTAACTCATGAGAAGTTCGCGCATTTTTTGATCGAGTGCTAACTTTAAGACAATCTCACCGCGATCTTTTGGCGAGAAGGCCGCCAGTCGCTTTTTAAGATCGTTCATACTCGGCGGTTTGCGGTGGGGATTGATAAGCTTACTCAAAAAAAATGCAACTGCGTCCAACCAAATTCTTTTTTCAAAATCCAGCGGAAATTCGCGCAAGCCTTCTGTTAAGCCGCACAATTTGGCATGAAAGATGTGTCCCGCAAGTTGAGCCGCGTAATTCACTGTGCCGCGAGCTAAATAGGCCCGTCGAGTTTTAGGATCAAAAAAATTCATATCATTTTCGACAAACTTTTTAGCCATAAAATAATCATTGGCGCTCAATACTTCGTGCCAAATTTCCAAAAAATCATGGTCGCGGAAGGACGACACCGAAAAATCAATTTCTTCTTTGCGACCCAAATCCATAGATAAAATTTGTAGAAGCGACTGCAAATGCTCTGAGTAATCCGCAGCGTCGTCTCCTAAGAGAGCATCGGTACTTTCTTCGAGAAACAACAGGTAACTCTGCCACTTCACCCACGGGGGTGACTCTAAGAGACAAAATTCGTTTTTTTTAAACTGGATAACGTTGATCTGATTCTCAAGATTTTTTTTATAAATCTGAAAATAGATTTTCTCAGGATTTAAAAACAAGGTCACACTGGACACCTTGACCTTTATTTTTTTTTGCACACAGTCTGGAAGTCTTTCCTTGGCGATGTGCAGATCTCCATAAATCACATATATTTTTTCATCACCTTGTAAGCTTTTAAAAGCCTGAGCCAAAAGACGTGCCGCATGGCGGTCCCTCTGCACAAGCCCCCTTAGCGTGGATGCTGTCTTGAGATTGAGCGCCACGCAGCGACCTTTTTGTTGGCGAACTAAATCAAATAAAGGCTTGTAGTGCTCCCAGGGAAAACCCCAGTTTTTTGACCATTTGATTCTCCTTAAAAAAGCAGCATCGTCGATATCCCCCGCGATAAAACGATCCAGTACTTTTTGGTACTTGCTCTCAATACATTCCACCGCCAAAATAACTTTATCTCGGCGGTAAAGATCGCGCAAAAATCGCAAATGGACGCGTTGGGCTTGTGCAAAGGCATGAAAGTCTCCACCGTAGATAATTCGGGATTTCTGCATTTTTTCGGAAACGCTTTGCAGGGAAGAGGCTTTCCAGCGCGAGCGTTCGATGTCTTTCTTGTAGGCAAGTGCATAGCGGCGCACTCCTTTGGGCTCGTCACCCAGATACATCCTGACCTGTAGCTTAATTTTTTGCAGAATGTCCCACCGAATTTGGAAGCTGTCCGTCAACATTTCGTCCCTCAACGGCACTCCACTTCTAAGATTGCAACAAGAAATAACTCGGTATACATTGGAAACACTTTAGACATCTTTACCTTAGATTAAGGAAGGCCTGTTATGGACTCAAGCAAAATCACACACAAGACCTCGCTTCTTACGATTATCAGCCTCCTCGCATCCCTGGGTGTTCACCTTTACCTCATTCAGCAGCACATTTTAACAAAATACACCATGGGTGAAGCCGGCTCACTTTGTAACATTAATTCTTTCTTAAACTGCGGATCCTCCATCGCAAGTTCCTACTCAGAGTTTTTGGGAACACCACTATCGCTTTTTGCCATGGTCACTCACCTTTTGATTCTCTTTTTCTACCTAAAGATCTTTCTGAGCGAGTCGGCGCAAGAGCAAAAAAAGCAGCGCTCGCTGGCACTCTGCTTGGCCGGCTTTTCGTTTGCGGCGAGCCTCGTGATGGGCGGGATCTCGTTGGTTGTTTTAAAAAGTCTCTGCCCCTTCTGCACTGTGGCCTATGTGCTATCGCTCATTACACTCTTTGGCATTTGGAAAACGTCGGCCGACAAGAAACTGCCAGATTTTGCTGCGCTCCTTAAGCCTCTCATGGTCAGCGGTCTTTTAATTGTGGCGGTTGGCTGGGCGTCGGGAAAAGTTTTTTTGCGCAAGTACAAGCATCCCGATTTCGATCAAATCACAACGTTGCAGATTCAAAAATGGGCCAGCCAACCCGAACAAACCATTGCTTTGGTTGCGCCACAAAAATTCGGGCCCGACTCGGCAAAGATGAAGATCATCGAGTTTGCCGACTTTTTATGCCCTCATTGTAAATTTGCTTACGCTAAGCTGCACACCTTCGCTAAGGCCAACGGCGATGTGCAAATTATTTTCCAGCCATGGCCTCTGGATGCCTGCGCTCCGGTCGGAGACACCTTGGGACGGCGCTGTGAGTTGGCAAAGATTTCCTACTGTGCCAACCAGCAGGGACTGGGCGATGAAGCGCAAGGATACATGTTTGCAATGCAAGAAATACTTAGTGGGTTGCCAGACTTGCAACCAGAGATTCAAATCATGAGTCAAAAGCTTTCACTCAACTCCGAAAACATGCTGAGCTGTTTGGCAAATCCGCAAACCTTGGCAGATGTTAAATCTCAGGTTGAACTTGGAAAAAGTCTCGGCATCGAAGGCACACCCACTCTATTTATTAATAACAAACTTTTTCCGGGCGGCGCACACATTCCTGCTCTGCAGGAAGTTTACAAAAAGATTCAATCGGGCCAGTAAAAATCGAAATATTGAAACAAATCTCTGAAAGAGAATGTGTCAGAGTAAATGGCGTTGACATAGATTGTGTACGCCACAAAGACCGCAAGGAAACTATAAAAACTGGCTTTAAAAAAATAAATGGTGCTACTGAGATCACTGGCTCGTACACTTTTTTGAACTTTTTCGATGGTCATCAAGGTTTTTTTAAGATCAATAAAATGCTCAGCGATACGATCGGACAATTCTTTTTGTTTGGACTTATTAATATGGGGCGACTTGCCCACTTCGTGTTTTGTTTTAATAGCCACAACCAGACCTTTGGCGTGCTCGACAAAGCGTCTCGATCGCACAACGAAAGCTGGAAACTCTTCGAATCCACTGTACACGTTTTCCAATTCTTTTTGAGCGCGATCATATTGGCCGTGAACAACCGAAGACAACACCACATAGCCAAAAGAGAGGTTCCGCTTTCCGCCATCGCGTTCAATGAGTGCTGCGAGCCTTTTCTCTAAACCCTTGAAATCAAACGACGGATTTATCACTCCCGACGACGAAGTCAGGGCATTTTCTTGTGACGAACTGGAATTTGTTTTTCGAACGGTATCCATGCAGTCTGTATCGGTTTTTTTCAGAAACTCCTTTAACTTCCCCGCCGCTTGAGGCATCGCATTATAAATGTAAACTATGGACATACGTCTGCGATGCAGACCACAATTAACTATGAAGCCGTATGGATGCGCTTCAATGTTTTCACGGAGGAAGTATGTCCGAACAGGATAAAAACGAATTTGTTCCAGTTCCCTTGCCTTTTCAGATCCCTGAACCTCCGGATCTTTCCAAAGTTCCATTGAGTGTTATTCACTCAGCCACCGTCGAAACTCTTATCTCGCAGACCGAAGATCTTTCTGCCCGGCTCAAGGTGCAGATTCGTCGCAATGCCGTGCTTGAACGAAGAGCCATAGAACTGGAAGAAACTCTTAAAACAACAGACAAAGATCTACAAACCATCAAGCGACAGCAAGAAATTTTGCAGGAAAAAGATTTCACCCACGTCGAAAAAATTCATACATTGCAAACCAACTTGGAAATGCAAAAAAAGGAATTGGATCTTTTAGAAACCCGCTATTCAGAGAGTCATAGTCTCAGCCAACGGCGCGACGAGGAAGCAAAAAATACCCAGCAGGAGTTGCAAACAAAAATCAAAGACCTTGAGCGACTTTTGCCCTTGGAGAAAGAAAATTTTGTTTTGCAGGATGAGAATTCTTTTTTAAAAAAGAAAATCGAAGAGCTCTGTAATTACTTACAGAAAAAAGAAGAAGAATTTAAGGAAGCACGAAATCTTCTGCAGCTAAAAACTGAGAATGTAACTCAGCTTGAGCAAGCAGTGGCCTCGCTACAACAGCAAGTTGAAATGAATCGCAAAGCCATCGAAGAAAAAACGGAGCTCGAAAATCAACTCATCCTGAAAGAGCGCGAAAAGGAGCACGCCACGTCCCACCTCACAAACGAAGTGATGACTCATCGCCAGGAGCTCAAAAATTTACAATTGATCACCAAAAATATGTCCACTGAAAAAGCGCAGCTTTCCATGCAACTCAAATCCTGCGAGGAGACCATCAATACCCTTTCAAAAGATAACGCTGAGCTGGATAAACAGATCGAAAATTTGCAAAACCTTTGGTACAAACTTCAGGCCGAGCATGAAAAAGAAAAAATCAAAACCAACGCCCTCACCAAGCTCAATCGCGAGCTTTCCGTGGAACTGCAAAGATCGAAGTCTTCAACCAGCTACGAGGATGATTTTTTGAAAAAATATATTACCAACGGAAAAAATATCGAAGTTTAGTACTTAGCAATTTGGCAACGCCTCTGGCCGCTGCGTAGACACAAGCATTTGCTTTTTCATCTGTGTCGCCGCTAAGGCGTATCCACCATCGTTGCCATCAACAAAATGAATGTGCCCGCCCGCATCTGTGGACTTCACAAAGCAGGTCATTAAAGCTGTCGGCGATAAATGCATTCCGTAAAATAAAAGACCCAATTTATTTTTCTCCTGCAGAATTTCCTGGATTTGTGTAAACATACTTTCTGAACAATCAATTACCATTCTGAGTACAGAGTCGTATTTTCTAAAATCTGAATTCACAGGTAAACTCTGCTTGTAGGACCGCATATCAAAATTTTTAATTTTCCACCCTGTCCACAAAAGGAGCTGTGCCACGAAAATTTCCAGGATGATTTTAAGTCGCTCCCCTAAAGAATGCCGACCAAAACGACCGATAATTTTAAGCTCAAGCGTTGAACACTCGGAGGTACTTGCCGCCGCTAAGTTTTTTACCTTGATAGGATGCGAAAGTGGTGAATTAAAATCGACAATGCGATGAATTTTTCGCGCGACATCCCGCAAGACTTGCTGGGAATCTCCCTTTTCGGTGGATTTGATCATCATTGAAAGCATGTGTCCACGGTCACAATAAAGTGGAGCCCAACGGCACGACAGTCCAGCCATGGCTTCGGCTGAATCCTGCACCGGTCCGGGCGCTAGAAGTCCTTCGCCCGACTTCACAAGCTTTTCGGCGATATCAAACCCGTCGCCCCTAAAAAAAGCGAGCGAAGGCCCCCCCGGCAACTCATACCGACCGACCAGGGTGTCATGACCGCTATCCCGTAAGCTTTTTACCGATACAAAACCCACACGCAAGTGCATATCGAACTGCTCTTTTGCGATTTGTTGCGCAGCTCGTAAAGCCTTTTCGACAACATCTTTTTGCGACTCATGAATGAGAGCTGTTGCACCATCTCCACCAAAAACAAAAGGAAAAATTTCTCCATGCAGAGCATTTGAAACGGCCACAATACTCGAGGCTCCCACCATATTGACCTGTTTATATCTTCCTTGATTGATGGCTTCGGTGGAATTTTGCACGTCAGTGATTAATAGAAGCCAATCCAAAGGCACAGCTCGGTAAAAAGCGTCCTGATCAAAATCTAGAAAGTCTTTGATGGGCTGCATTTCTGAGAAAAAATTCAAGATGAAGACCTCAATGTTTTGAATTCCCGGCACTGCTTATAAAGAAGGCTCTAGCTTGCTGGCTCCGAAAGCACTTCGCTTAAAGACAAAATGGCGCCATTTTCGTCGCTAAAAATTTCTACATCGCGTAAGGGGCTGGCTTTAAAGATTTTTTGAAATTCTGCACTCACCTTGCAAAATTTAATCTGTACAGCCTCTTGGTCGCAAAGATCGTGAAGAGTTTCGACAAAAGGAATGATGCCGTTAGAACCGACAAAATTCAGCCCTTCTAGATTAAAAACCACTTTCGTATTTGCTTGCCCCAAGGATTTGATACATGCGTCGCGAAAAGGAATTGCCGTTTCAACATCGATGAACCCCTTAAGATTCACAACTGTCACACCGTTTCTGCGTTGAACTTTTGCTTCCATTGAGCCCCCCCAAAAAACCTGTCCGAAAAACCAACCTACAAACCAACCGACAAGCGTCGTCTCAGTATAGCAAGAGTTTCCCCGACTTTTCAAAATGAGCCGTTAAGTCTGGCCTAAAGTGTCTCAAAACGGCACAAAAGTAGGTGATTTTGGCGGGAGTCCTGGGTTAGGCTAAACCTCCATGAACTTTCACGTTTTATCCGTCTGCTGGCTGTTTTTTCTCTTCTTTCAGAGCCCACTGAGCCATGCCCAATTGATACAGTCCAAAGATAAAACCAAAGTCCTCCTCAACGCCCAATTTATCGAACGCGATAACGAAAAAGATATCACGATTTTACGCGATAATGTGCAGGTGATCTTTGACCAAAATTTTATCAGTTGCAAAGAGGCCATTATCCTATGGAGTAAAAATGAAATCGTCGCTGTTGGCGACGTGTTACTCAAATCCACTAAATCCGATATCAAAGCCGACAAAATAATTTTTAACTTTAAAGAACAAACAGGAAAAATATTTAACGGTATTATTATCTCTGGGCAAGTTCTCATCCAAAGCGATGTCATCGACAAGACGGGTCCCGAAACCTACAACGCAAATAATGCCTATATTACCTCGTGCACAACATGCCCCGCCTCGTGGAGTTTAACTGCCGATAACATCGATGCCACCATCGAAGGTTATGCCTATCTTAAAAATCCACTTTTACATTTTGCCGAAGTTCCCTTTGTTTACATGCCCTACTTGGCCATTCCCCTAAAAAACGAACGCCAGACCGGCCTGCTGCCACCTTCCTTTGAAACCAGCACCTATTCCGGCGCCGGGATCGAAATCCCTTTCTTTTGGGCCATCAATCGAAGCCAAGATATGACCGTGGCAGCTCGCTACTTAGAAAAAAGTGGTTTGCAAACTTCGTTGAACTATCGCTACAGACTCTCCGATAAATCCAGTGGCGAGTTCACAACTTTTTATTTGAAGGACAAGGCCTACAGCCCCTCCTACGATGCGCGGTGGTTTACCACCTACGCTCACTATCTGGAGCTGCCTGGCGGCTACATCCAACGCAGCAGCGTCCACATGGTTTCAGACACCGATTATAGCAGCGACTTCACGCAGTTTCCCTTCCGTGGGGAATCCGCCCTCGACAATCGAACCTCCATCACTAAAAATTTTCCCTTATACCACTTGAGCATCGACGCTAGTTTTTACACCAACATCATTCAAGAAAATATCGATGCCGGTAAAGAAACTTCGGTGCATCGAATTCCTGAAATACGTTTTTCGCTGGCTGACCAAAAGATTTCTGAGTCAGCCAATGTGTTTTTGCGTTTTGATATGAATTACGCAAACTTCTCCCGCCAAAGTTTGGGTTACGATAGCCCATACACACTATCTTCGGGAGCAACCGCCTATCGTCCTCAAACAAATTTGGGTTACTTCAATCCAGCAACAGACATTGTGCGTACAGGCCAGCGGCTCGATTTTCAACCTACACTTTACTCCCCTCACCGCTTGCTGAATAAATCTTTGGATGTCACACCTTACCTTGGCTACCGTCACACGCAATATGTCCTGGGCGCCGTTAACGAAACCGCCAACTACAACTTCTTTCCCCATCGAAATTACATCCTCGCCGGAGTAAATACCTCCACTGAGTTCAGTGCCATTTATCGTTCGGCCGACACCAGATATCGACACTCCATCATTCCAAGTATCGACTTTCAAACCATACCCATGCTCAATCAGCCCGATCATCCTTTTTTTGGAAGCCAAGACCAAATTCCCTACTTTCTACAAACTCAACCATTACAAGATACCGATCTTTTGCCCGGGGGTCGCGGCTTGCAGTTCGATTACGAAGACCGAATCATCGGCCGTCGACTTTTAAATCTAGGCATCACCAACCGCGTGATGAAAAAGAGCCACACCGGCCTTGGTTTGCAGTATGATCAGCCGTTTTTATTTTCCATCTATCAAGCCTACGATTTTATCGAAGCAAAAAAAGACGTGGGTCTCCCTTGGCAGGACATTCGCGCATTAATGAAAATTCGCTGGGGAAACATCGACAGTTTGACCGAAGTCTTTAATTTTCCCTACCACAAGGTCACCAACGTCAGCTCCCGTGTGCGTTTTAATTTAGCAGCCAATTACTTCGAATTTATTTATTCCAACTACCTCAACGTTCCCGCTTTACCAAAGGACGTCAACCTCACCGCCCGCCAAGAGACTTTATGGATTTCTTCAGGATTCAACGCTCGCTATCTGACCCTCTCAGGACAAGCGGAATTCTCCCTTATCGACGACGAACAGCCCTGGAAGCAGTGGCGCATTCAAACTGAAATCATCCCCCCAGGAAACTGTTGGACCATCAGCGCCAACCTCAGCAAAACCCTCGACACGAATAACTTTGCATGGACCGCCATGGTCAACTTCCGCTTCGGTAAATAATTCTGCGTTTTTCGAATTTCCGGGGAATATTTTTTTAAAATTATAGTTACTATAAATATTGGCTTATTATTTTATATTGGATTTTAAGTGCAGTTCCCGGCGTAATTTCCGGGGACTGCTAGGTAGTGATGTCTACAAGTACATAAACGCAAACTGTGCATCTAACCAGTGATTGGCGGCCACTATTTAGGCTTTACGATTTTTAACGGTAGGGGCGCCATCAACTCATCAAATTCCGAAAAAATAAATTTTCGATTTTTGCTCGACCAGACATCGAGTCTCTGAATGTCTGACTTTGCAACGTTCACAGTATATGCAAACTTGTCTGTAGAGATCGTTCCGTTGATGGACTGAAAGTCGTATTCAAGATGTGACTTTGATACCGTCACTTTCCCGCCAACAATTAAAATTGCTTCTTGTAAAGTAGGTTTCGCGCCAGGTCTGAGGCCCCAAGAGAATGAGGCAACCGCTATTTTGTTGTCATCTAACTTCATCAAAAAGGTGGTTCTTGCGCCTCCATCAAGATCGTAAAAGCAGAGAGTACTGTCTCCGATAAGATACCAGCTAGTAAGCTCCTTAGTTTCAATCACTTCAGACTTGGCCAGGGAAAACTCTCCTAAAGAAATTAGAGTTGCAACTAAAGCGGCAACTGGGAGCCAGTTTATCATTCTTAAATGGTAGTGGTTACTAGTTCCCGTGTCCAAAACCAAAGGTTTGCGGCGCGCTATAGGACTATAAAAGATCAAAAGATATGACCAGACTCTGCCTGAAATAACTACGGCCAGCCAGACCTCGTCCGTCTATGAAAGAAGTGCCATTCTTTCTAAAGCCTCTAATACTTCTTAAGTCATCTGTCTCCTTAAGAGCCTCGAACTATCGATGGGGCTGTGAGAGTAATGATTTCGTCTTTGAAGACAAATACGTATAGGAGTTCAGTAAGCAGATTGTAACGACTTTCACAAAGCGTGCGACAGCGTTCGAGTCTCTTTTTCTGCGATGGGCTCACTCGACCCACCAAGCTCCAGTCGTTGGCCATGGATTTTACTTCGACTAGGACCAGATTTTTTTCGGGGCTCATCAGAATGAGATCGATTTCTGTTTTAAAAATAATTTTTCGCGAATAGAGAAGTTGATATCCTTGCGGAATTAAAAACTGAAGCGCGCGGTACTCAGTTTGCAGGGACCACAGCAGGGAAGCGTTGGATGTGCTCTTTAACTCCTGCAAAACTTTGTCGGTGGTGCTGGGTGGGCCCAAATTTTTCAATAGCCGCGCGATGGATTTCGGTGGCGTATCCTTTGTGTTGTAAAAACGAGTACTGAGGAAATTGTTCATGTATTTCATCCATTAAACGATCCCGCGAAACCTTTGCCACAATAGAGGCGGCGGCGATGGGAGATGCACGCAGCTCCCCTTTGATCAAAGCCACTTGCGGCTCCGACAATCCTGGGATCTTAAACTTTCCATCCACAAGAACAATTCCTGGGGTTACTTTGCGACCATCCATCACCAAACTCTCAACAGCTCGCTTCATCGCAAGTAACGATGCTTTGAGAATATTGATTTTTTCTATTTCCATGACTGATGCAAAACCAACGCCCACGTAGGCGTGTTGATAAATAATATCAAAAAGTTCATCTCTTCGTTTGGCGGATAAAAGTTTCGAATCGGTGAACAAAGATGGATCCGCAGTCTCTTTAAATATCACGGCGGCTGCGCACACAGGACCAGCTAGACATCCCCGTCCGGCTTCGTCCACACCGACCACAGGTGGGGTTTGCAATTGCCATTCGTAAATAGGAAAAACGAGATTTTTTTTTGCCGCCACTGATGTTGTCATTGATGCTCCCCAAAGCTGATAATCATAGAAGAATTTTTATCAAACTGCAAAAGTGGCACACAATCAACGAATGACTGCCTTGCTTAAAGATATTTTCTGCAAAAACTAAGTTAAATAGATAGCTATTTCACGAGGAAATAAAAAAGGCGCTTTTTGAGAGCGCCTTTTTTTGTTTAGAAATAATTTTACCAGATAATTCCACGACAAAAATTATAATTATTTTTTCGCTTTAGCAGCTTTAGCTGCTTTTTTTGCGTCTTTTTCAGCTTTTGTAGCTGCCACTTTTTCAGAGACGGCTGTTGGCTCGGAAGCCAGCTGTTGAGAAGCTGTTGCAAGTTCAGATTTAACTTTAGCGGCTTTGCCCTCTAAACGACGAAGGTAATAAAGTTTTGAACGACGAACTTGACCGTTTGCAATCAACTCAACTTTGTCTACAGACGGACTTGCGAAGGGGAATGTTCTTTCAACGCCAATGCCGTCAGATATTTTTCGAACAGTGAAGCTACGAGCTACACCTTTACCCTGCAAGCGAAGCACAATGCCGCGGTAAAGCTGCACGCGTTCTTTTTCGCCTTCTTTTACTTTTACATAAACCTCAACCGTATCGCCCGCACGAAAATCAGGGAATAATCTTGTTGGATTGAATTTTTTAACTGCGCGCTGAATCAAATCTGTCATCCTAGGCTCCTTAAGTCGAGT
>JAYUKO010000174.1:0-3980 GCA_043764415.1 Bdellovibrionales bacterium
ATTTTGAATATCCGAACAGCCTTCGGTGCGCCACTCGTTGAGTAAATTTTGAAAGGCACAAGACGTATCTTTGTTTATATAAGTATCGAGAACATTGCCATCGTCGGGGCTGTAGTGAAAAGATCCAAAAGGGCCGTTGTGAACGGTCTTCATTGGCAACTGCACCATGTCTCTTCGACGAGAACCGTTGGTTTCGGAAGTGATGATTTGTCGAAGACGCGGCGTCTGAGCTTCGTAAGGTAATGGCTCTGTGACTTCGGCCTCAACGACGTTAAAACCAATCACAAAGAACAAAATGGCGAATCTTAAGGGCTTTATCATAAAGTCCTCCCCACCTCGTTATTTGCAGCCCCCGTGCCAGACAAAGGGGCCATGGATTGGAGAACACAAAATTAATTGTTTAAACTGTGAAGATGCTGTCAAAAAAATAGTCAGCTACAACTTACTCTGAATCAATTTTTTCAAAATGACTCTGATGCGGTGTCAGCTTGCTGTAAGGCGTTAGATCTACGAACTCTTGTGCCCAAAAAGCATAGATTTTTTTAAGCTCGCCAGCAGCTTTTTGGTATTTAATATACAAAATTTGTTCGTCTGCATGAATTTCATCTTCGGGAATTTTCCTCAGACTCTGCAACTCTGCATCTATTGCCTGAATACAAAGAGCTAGAGTATCTACACTCGGTGATTTTGACGAATTTACCATAATGATCCTTTTCAATTTATATGAACGGTGACTTTAGTGACCAGAGTCTCCACCACATGCCCACAGAGACTGTGGATCTGTGCGGCGTCCATTAATTATAGCTTCTGTATGTAAGTGACAGGCTTGGCTGCGAGCATTTCCTGTGTTGCCCACTCCACCAATTGTTGAACCAGCTGTAACAGCTGCACCATTTCGTGCCTTAGGTGGAGTCGCATGCATGTGCATGAATTTAAAAGTATCACCGTTATTGCAAGTGATGACGACTGTGTTTCCTACCACGTCTCCATAGTTGGAGCCGGTGACTCTCCCATTACACGGCGATCGAGCGGGGGTTCCACAGGGAGCATAGTAATCTGTGCCTGTGTGAGAGTATCTACGAGCGCCGCGGCGGCGAGGAGCACCGTAATGCCCAAGACCGCCATCATTTTTGATTCCATGACACGTGTCCAACGGGAAGGTGTGCCCTCGACTATTTGTTGAATTGACCGAAGACTCAGCAGGCGCTGGCTGCACTGGGGTGCGTCCCCCATCGAGGGCTGATCTACCACACTCACCATTCTTATAACGTTGAAAATCTTGGTTATTGAATGCGAGGTAGAAAGCATATCCTACTCCCCCGGGACAGCTTCTGGTTTCCTCGGAAGTAAATTTTATCCAGTTTCCGTCTTGCCCCACCACTGTGGCAACACTGCCAGAACCGCGGCGAAAAGAATTACAAGTCGGCTGACTTGTTGTTGGCCCCTGACGAATCCGATAGCCTCGCTCCGCGCGCAGAGTGCACGTCATTGGCGCACTGCCTGCGTAGTAAGTTTCATCCTCTTCAGGGCCGGTGTTCATCATGTCCGAGTCCGTTGTTTCTGCATAAGCATTTTGTACAAGAAAGAATGAAAACAAGAATTTTACAACAGGGCCCTTGTTGATCATTGTGTTACCTCAAGAAGTTTTCCCGAGGAATCCTTTACGTGGACTGTTGGTGAAAAAATAATGACGTCATTTTTTCTTGCGATAGTCTCGCCACCATTAAAACTGTATTTTTTATTTTCAAAAAGTCCCTCGTGGCGCCAAGCGACACTTCCTGTTTTGGCATCCAACTTATAAACTCTACCCATTCCCGCAAGGTAAACATGTTTTTTCTCTATCAGCGGAGGCGAGTTATTAAATGCTTCCGTATCAAATTTCCAAAGTTTTTTTCCATTTGCATCAACGGCTAAGACCAATGTTGTTGCAACCTCGTGATCTGCAACACTACTAAATATCAAATGAACACCCTCATTTGAGTAAATGTTGGGACTTCCATCGAGAGACATTCCTTGCGGAATTCCAATCGGGAACTGGTGAGAAGCTCCATTTATATTTACAATCAATTTTTTTTGGTCTTGATCCACTTTTACAGTCGGTAAATCAGCGCCACCAGAAATCAAACAAAGAAGAATGCTATATATGAATATCATCTCACCAGTTTATTTCGTATTCGTTAAAAATACAGACCAGATTAGCTCTACCCCGACCTTTAAATAGCTATTAAACGAAAGTATCAACATAACGCTGCACGTTTGCCCTCTCCAAAATGGACTTTACCCATTCAAAAAAATATCCTCTAATATCATTTGGGGAGAAAACTTCGTTGAGATATTTTTATATTATTAGCTTTTTGGTTTTTTTCTCGCATGCATCTTTGGCCAATCTTTATTTATTTTCAGGATCTAATATCCCCGTCCTTCGCGAAGCCAAACCAAACTCAGAAGTGATTCATCAACTCAGAGCCGGCGAAACTTTCGAAGTGATTCGTTGGAACCACTTTCAGTCGCGAATTCGCCTTCCCGACGGCACCGAGGGTTTTATTGAAAGATCTCGTCTGGAAAGCGTTATTCGCCAGGTGGCGCCCGATGTTCTCGATCCTGAAACGGAAAATAGAGAGAACTTGCCTCGCCCACTCAAGCTCACACTGACTAGTGATGAAGCGCTGCTGATTCGCCAAGGGGCTATCCCAGCGATTCCGTCAGGTGGTGGGACGAACAACGCAGAATTTTCCGAAGCAACGCCGACCGAGGACCTCACGCGACCTGATGATGTGAGTGAAGATCTTCCAGATCAAGACACTGGGGAGTTTGACGGGAACACTGCGGAGGAATTCACCCAGCGAGAAGATTTCAGTCGATTATCGGCCGATAGATATGGCTATCTTTCGCAATTCGGACTGAACACATGGACGAACGCCATTGAAAAACGAAAAGTCGCAAGCTTTATGGGGCGCGGATACCGCAGCGGCAACCGTTCGAAGGGAATGTGTGCACAGGCGGTTAAAGAAAGCCTTTTAGACTCTGGCATTTGCACCTCAAAACCAGAGGGAAACGCCTTCGAAACCCACTCCACGGGGAGTCTTTTGCGCTCTTGCCCAAAACTGAAACTACGGAGCGACTCAACAAAAGACAATCCACTGAGTGCCGCCGATATCGCTAATGCCCCTGGTGGTAGCATTATTGTCTACAGCGGCTATGCTGGCCGAAAACCACATAATTTTGGCCATATTGAAATCAAAGTGCCCATCACGACTGAACTAAAAAGAAAAATGGGAAAAGATGCCCTTGATTATCAAGTGGGAGACTACATGTATTGCAGTGATTACTGCCGTGCAACCCCAACAATTAAAAGTACAAACAAAATCGAAGCCATATACAGTCTAAGGTAAGTGAGGATTTATGAGATTACTTTTATGCGTCTTAGTATTTGTTAACGGAAGTTTGAGCTTCGCTAAGTCCCCTTCTGTTTGCGAGCCCTGCGCCCAGGCCATAGCCCTGGAAAAGAAAATTGCCCTTTCGCAAATCAAACCAGACCAAATGAATGCAAAAACCATTAACCAGCAGGATCGCTTTGTGGGCGACAGTGCCGAAGCTCTACAAAAAATTTTAAAAATTCGCCCTTTTCAATCAGAGCATGCTCGGGCTGTGTTAAAACTTTTAAGTCGCATTGCCTGCTTTTACGATAATCAGGGAGATCTCACCGCATTAAATAGCGAACTCTTCAAAGCGATTTACGACACGCGAACAAACGTTTTAAAATCCGAACTCAAGTTGATGATCAAATCAGGTGAAATCACCGAAAAGCGCTCCAAAGCCATGCTCGAGGCCATCGGCGCCATCGATGCCGCCGACCACATCCCCGCGGGTTGCTAGGTACGGACACACTTTTTGGGACTCAATGCATAATTTTTTTCAAACTTTCGAAGGCTTCCTTTTAAGACCTCTCGCAAACACGATGTTTCGAGCTGCGAGCGAGT
>JAYUKO010000175.1:0-3968 GCA_043764415.1 Bdellovibrionales bacterium
ACCGGAATCATCTGCCGAAAGCCTAAAATAAAAAATTTGGAATAGGGACGCATAACCACTTCGCGAGGAGAAAAGTTTGGCTGTTTATAGCAGACTCACCAATAGAGAACAAGCGCGAGGCGATTTTAATTACAAATGGCTTTGGCGCGTGGACCGGGATTATTTCCCAAACAGGCTTCACCGTGTCCAGACCTATTAGGCACAAACATTTGCGCCCCATCGCCCAGTTCGTCGGCGCTCAGGTCGTTTAAAAGTTCCACGCGCTGGGCTCCTTCTGCGGGAGATAGCGGCTTAGCGGCGGCATGGAGGTTTGTTAAAGCCACGATCTCGGTGGCTTGTGCCACTAAGCGCGAGCGCTGTGCATCCCACTCAAGATGAACTTTTCCCAGCAAACCGTAATCGTAGAGTGCGCCCGAACCATTGATGTTTGCAGCGCCCAGCATTTGATAATTACCAAGGCTGTAAAAAATAAGCTTATGATTCACGCGCTCGATGGGTCGCACGCGGTGGGGGTGATGGCCCAGGATTAAATCCACGTCGCCATCGTTTAGAGCTTTGTTGTATCGCTGTTGCTGGCCCCCATCGAGTTGAACTTTTCCTTCACGCCCACCGTGAATAGAAAGAATTTTGTAATGAGCCGGGGCATTTTTTAAAGCTGCAAGGCCCTGGGCAAAATCGTTATCGTCGCGAAAGTACAGGGTACCGGCAGTGTTGTTTCCTGCTTGTGACGGTTTATTTGCAACTGCAGTCATTGCCAAAAAAGCAATGGAGTAGGTTTTACCGCCAGAGCGCACAGGTATTAAAGTGGGAGTCAGGGCCTGCGCGCGATTGTAACCCAAGCCAGAGTAATAAATAGTTCCCACTTCGTGATTGGTTTTTTCAAGCCACAGAAGTGTCTCTTCCATTCCAGTCACACCGTAATCGCCAACATGGTTGTTAGAAACTCCCAAAAGATTTATGCCAAGCTCGACCGCATACGCCAAACCTTCTGGATGGGTATTAAAAACAAATTTACCTCCCGTATCAGGCAAATTTTGGTCGCTCACTACGGTTTCTACGTTTGCGAAGTTGAGCTGCCCATCGATGAGTGGAGCTATCCCTGCAAACATTTCTTCCCAGGTATAAAATGTGCCATGTTTATTGGAGCCGGTTTCATTCACCGGGGCCCGGGATGGACTTAAATTCAAGTCACCACCAAAAGTAATGGTGATCTCGGCCAATGCTTGGGTGGACATTAAAAGAAAAAGAACAAAAGTTTTGAGGCGTGGGGTGTGTTTCATAGAGGTCTTGTAACAGCAGTGGAGCGAGTATTTCCATGCTAAGCTCTTTGCGATGTAATAATTGCGGGCTTGATCAATGTTTTATCAAAAAAATGTCGATTTTATGGTGATATTCTCAAAATGAAACACTCCCGACTAAAGTTGTGCTGAATTTTGCCGATAGAATAAGTATGAAGTTACTTGTTTTGTCGATCTTATTATCAGCCCCGTGTGTGTTCTCAAGTCCCGCCCAAACGCAGGACGTAGCGGCGCTGACCGACTACAATAGCTTTCGCATTTACAAAATGCGGTCGTTCTTGGAGCTCAAAACTTCGCCTAAAATCTACATCCTAAAAATCGCCTAAAAAATGTAAATTTTACTCTGCAATTTTCTCCACCTCCTATGCTATGAATGCGTTTCGTTCATGGGGTCCGGGGGGCTTAATGGGTTTAATTTGGGTTCATTTAATCAGTTCACTTGTTTTGGCCATAGGCCCGCAAAATTTTGAAGAAACTATTGTTATTAAAAAACTTCGCACCGTCGAAGAAATCACCGCCGAATATTGCCGAATCAAAACTTCGTCTTACTTGGACGATCAGTGCGGTCGACCCGGCGACGTACTGGCCATGGATGTGGTGTACTTGCCGCAGTCGATGGCTGCAAAAATCGCAGACCATGTTCGCAGCGCCTACGATAAAAACTATTATTTTAATTTAAGCCTCAAAGATTTTTTCCACGGTCATCTTTTGGCGCGCGGGCCGCGCGTGGTGTACACATCGCCTGCGGATTATTTTTCGGATGTGCGATTGATTCTGTATCATTCGCAAGAATACCTCAGCACTTGGCAAGAGATTGAAGGGTATGATCCCTTTGTGCCCCACGAGCAGCAGCGCTCCTTTGTGGGCTGGTTTGCAGACAATCAGGAAGTAACCTCCGCCATTGATTTGATCGATCGAAGTTTGTACCCCAAGCCCTACACGATGAGCACCTTGCGCAACTACAGAGGGTCGGGAACTGTTTACATGAAGGATCTCAATGCCTCGGTGAAAGAGTCGTTACACAACTACGACGGCACGAGAATTGATTTTTATATGCAGGCCAGCGACAACTTGGGAAAGAAATGCGAAATTTTCCAACAGATATATCTTCGTGAGGAGAGCGCGGGACGCTTTGTCTCACCCGATGGCAAACGCTACGACATCACACTTCACTGTCGATACCTGCGCGATCAGCCCACGGCTATTTAGTTTACTGGCTATTTAGTTAACTGGTTTGTTAGTTTGCGACGTAAACCATGTTTCGGCAGCTGGGGCAAAAAGTTCTGAGGGGCAATTCCGAACCACCCAATGTGGCCGTGGTTTTTTGATCACAGCTTGGGCAATGGATTTCGATTTGCTCAAAAAAATAACTTCGCTTCCACGAAAACCAAGTGCTGATGGCTGTTAAAAAGCAACCCAGTGGCACAAGCACAAAATGCAGCACAGGAATCAAAGACATCAGCGCTGTAACGGCGACGCATTTGACCAACGTGATCAGCGTATTTTTCAATCGCGTCGTCAACCGAATGGGCAGCAACTGCTGCTGTGGATAGATAATTTTTTCACCTGATAGATTTGTAATAACCATGGAAGAACTTTTAACATAAGTTCTTTTGAATTACCATATGCTGAAAATTACAACACTCACCCCATTAGATGCCGATAAATTAGCTCCCTTGGCCCACAGGATCTTCGTTGAAACATTTTTGCCCACCAACGACGAAAAAAACGTTTTAGGTTACGCGGATGCTCATCTCACGGCGGATAGTTTCCGTCGTGATTTGGCAGACCCAAATTATTTTACCTTTGGCTGTTTTATCGATGAAAACCTCGCGGGTTATATTCAGATGCTATTTAACAATAACGAAGTTTACGATGGTATCAACTTAGAGTTGAAGCGGTTCTATTTGCTGTCCGAATATCACGGGCGCGGGTTTGCAGATCAAATGATGGCGGTGTGCGAACAACAAGCTCGCGATTTGGGCTATGGTTCCTTTTGGTTAGGTGTGTGGGAAAAGAATTACCGCGCGCAAAGATTTTACGAAAAGCGCGGCTTTAAAAAAATCTCGTCGCACGAGTTTGTGATGGGTGATGAAGCCCAAACCGATTTTATTTTTTCAAAAATATTAGGATAATAAAAAAGTGTCTAGGACTTGGGAGTTCTCAAGTAGGCGTCGATAATTCAAAACTGAAAATAAACCCGTCGCTTTTACTATTCTAAAGTCCAGTCGGACAAAATAATACTTATAGAGTCAGCGTAAGTTACCGATATGGCTATCACACAGGCTAGGCTATTATCAAAAAATTCGGAGACTTATAAAATGAAACTAGAACAAAGACAGTGGGTAAAATCAAAAGGCTGGGTTCCCGAGAGATCAGACTCTGGATTTGATGCAAATCTTGTATTCGTTTTTGGCGAAACTCAGGCATTAAAGCAGAATAGTTTTCTTGAAGAAATGAAGATCGCATATCCAAAGGCTCAAATTTTTGGATGCTCAACTGCAGGAGAAATTCAAGGGACTCGCGTATACGATGATACGATTTGCACGACAGCAATTCATTTCAGTAAAACCAAGGTTCAATCTGCGAACATCCATTTAGTTAATGCTGAAGACAGCTTTCAGGGCGGACAACGACTGGCAAATCTCCTTGATCACGAAAACCTTACTC
>JAYUKO010000176.1:0-1179 GCA_043764415.1 Bdellovibrionales bacterium
GCCAAAAACAAACCTAAAAAACCCAGCAAGTTTCCAAAAACAATCAACGCAATGATCGCCTCGAACGACGACAGCCCAACGCTGTTGCCGACAATGCGCGGAGTGATAATGAAGCTTTCAAGTATTTGTACAATACCAAAGGCGATCAAAATACCCACAAGCGGGGAGAGGCCATCAAAGTCTGCCAGCGCCGTTACGAGAGCGCCGACGAGGCCAATGCTAAATCCCACGTAGGGAATAATGCTTAAAAAGCCGGTGATGACTCCAAGGATGATGGCAAACTTCACTCCCACGATGAGTAACGCCACACTGTAGAGCACGCTGAGGATGGCGCAAACCACAAGTTGACCGCGAATGTAACCACTTAAAATTCGATTGGACTCAACGATGAAGCGATCCAGCTGTGGGCGCCACGAAAGGGGAACGAGGCTTTCAATGGAGTCGATGAGTCTTTCGTAATCGTTAATCACGTAAACAAAAAAGAGAGGAATTAAAAATACATTCAGCCAAATCACAATCACTGAGGCGGCATTAACAAAAGAATTTTTTAAAAACTCGCCAACGGATGTTAAAAGATTTCCAGAAATTTTTTCTGAGTACTGACTGGCAAAATCAATCAACATTTGTTTATTGTAGGGAACGTGATAGCCGTAATTGGAAAAAAACGTATCCAGCTTTTCGAGAGACACGCTCACGTTACTTGGTAATTCGAGAACTGCGGCATGGAGATCCGAAAAAAGCGGTGGAATGATTAAGAGTCCAAGAAAGACTAAACTCACAAAGACGATAGCCAGCACCACGAGCGATGACTGCGATCGGTTTAGTCCTCGTCGTTCAATTTTTTTAACCAAAGGAATGGCGGCGTAAGCTAAAAACCAGGCGAACGTGAGAGGAACAAAAGCGGACCCCAAGCCGTAGAAAAAAAATGCGATGACTGTGCAAAGTAGAACAACAATGAAGGTGTCTTTAAAGGATATATTTTTAATCATTAGGTACAACATTCTCCCAGTCGTGCGGAGAAGTCAAACCTCGCAGAAGTGGAGCTGTGATAAAAATGAGGCATAATAAAAAGAAACCACTTAGGGCGAGAAGTGTTGTGTTCAGTCCCCACTGATCGATTGAATAGCCTACGGCCGGTCCTAAAATTGCGAAAGCAAAACGAAAAAGAAAATTAAGAAT
>JAYUKO010000177.1:0-14238 GCA_043764415.1 Bdellovibrionales bacterium
GCTTGAAATGATTCGCCAGTACATTCTGCGTGGGCAATTTACTAAAGCCGAAGAAACAGTCACTAAGGCCTCGGATATCATTTATAAAAGTCAAAATCGACGGCAGATGGCACTATTTAATTTGCGCATGGCTTATGTTCTCTTTTTGCAAGGTCAGTACACTCAGTCCCTACATATCCTTCGATTTGCCGAGCAGAATGTAGATTCCACCATCGATCGCAATTTGTGGGTGCAAATTACCGGCCTTAAATTAAAACTCTATCGCGATCTTAAAAAATCTGCCGAGGCCCAACAACTTCTCGCACAGTTGGGCGACAAAACTGATGATTCGCAAAGTTGTGTGCATAAAAAAATGATGGCCCGAACATCGGGCGTTGCCCATTCCTTTGCCAAAGGCGAGGATCCCATCGGAGACTTACTCGACGAAGTGGCAAACGGAAATCCGAAAGCTCCTGAAATGGTTTTAAAAAGCGGTTATTACGGGCTTTTGCACAAATGCTACAACTTACCGTTTGAAACCCAATCCTTGATTTTTGATTTGCACCCAGGAACTTTAATTTTATTGGATAAAGGAAATGTGTTTTTAAAGTCCAAAGGCTTCAACTCGGTTTTGCGAAAAATTTTAGTGCTATTAAAAGACTCGCCGAAGTCCAAGGAGTTTCTTGTGCGCGAAGTTTGGGGCTATGACTACGATCCTCTTCGCCATGATTCGTTAGTCTACTCTTCCATTAATAAAATTCGCCAACTTTTGGCACCACATGCAGATTGGGTGCTGCTGGCAGAGGATGGATATTTTCTTTCGCCGGCCGTGAAAGTGATCATTAAAAACAATTTAAAGCCTGCAATTTTAGCAAAGGATTTAAAAGTTAAAACCAGCAAACTCGCACCTCCGCCGGCAAAGGTTCGACTTCCTGCAAAGTGGTCCAAGCACTTAAAAGATTTGAACTTTAGACAGATTCAAATCTTAGATTATTTAAAAAATGATCCATCCATCTCCGTGTTGGAACTCTCTACAAAATTGCACATCTCAAAACCCACTGCGACTCGTGACTTGTCAAAATTGTTTGAATTAGGTATTGTCTCACGGGTTGGGCAAGGTCGTGCCACTCGTTATTTTCTTTAAACAAAGGAGTTACTGATGAAAAGTTTCTTTTCCATGTTAATCCTTCTGCCACTTATTGCAGCCACCTTTTCCTCAGCGAATGCAGAAAGCACAAATGCTAGTTATATCGTACCCACACCCGCGCATCTTGTGGCGCACTCACGCTTTCAAGTAGAAATTGTAAAATCTTACACAGGAATTTCCTCCACCGAAATTTCCTACATCTTCCCCAAGGAACTCACTGGCGATCCCGGCTTGCGCATTGATTTTAAACGCCTCTCTGGCGATGAAGACACGGGGGTTTCACTTTGGGAAGCCAAAGAAATGACCGCCACGTGCACCGATGACGGCGAACGCGTGCAATGCAATGTATATCTCAAAAAGATGCCCGTGCTTCGCGAACAAAGTCTGTTTCAATTGTCTTCGTTAGGGCAAGATCTCCGCGTCGCCGCTCCAGTTTTTGATTTTTCGAAAGCCACAGATTTTATTAATAAGTCTGGCCTTTCTCAGCAAATCATCGATGCGAAACTCGATGTTTTGGATCAGTTTTTAAGTTCTGAACCAGCAGGGATCTTAAGCTATGATTATTAATCTGTGTGTTCGTTTGTGAGTTCTGATACTTCGATTAAAATAGTATTTCAAAACGAACATGCCGTGATCGTTGATAAACCCGCCCAGTGGCTTTCCATCCCTGGTCGAACCCAGGACGACAAGCGCCCCGTTCTCGGAAAGCTACTTGAGCAGTCTCTGGCTAAAAAGGTTTTCCCTGTTCATCGCTTAGATGCCGAAGTCAGCGGACTGATCTTGTTTGCTCTTGCCCCCGACTTTCACAGCGCGGCAAGCTCCCTGTTTGAAAATAAAACTGTGCAAAAAACCTATCAGGCCATCACTGAGCTTAGAAATTTTGAACTCAACAAGACCATGACGTGGACTTGTAAAATATTTCGCGGAAAAAAGCGCTCCTTCGAAGCGGCCCATGGAAAAGAATCCATCACCAAAGCCACTGTTGTTTTGATGGGAGACGCGTATTTAGAGTGGAGGCTAATGCCCATCACGGGGCGCTCACATCAGTTGCGCTTTGAACTCGCCCGCCACGATGCACCTATCGTTGGCGATAGCCTCTACGGTTCAAAACTGCCATGGACCGAACCCGGAATTGCTTTGCGCTCCATTCAAATCGACTTTCCCGAGGACTTCGCCAGCCGTTGGTCACTTCCACCCACGGTTAAAACCTCCCGCTTCCCGTCCCCCGAGCGCGTCCTAGACAGAATCTAGACCAAAGATTCTGGCCTAGACAGAATCTAGACCAAAGACGAGATTCGCTTTTCGCAATCTATTGCTATGATGTTTATGGACTCCAAGGAAAGGACTCTTATGTTGTCACGTTTCTTTTTAAAAGTATTTTTACTCTCGCTTGTTGCTTCGCAAGTTGTTGCGGCACCAAAACAATTACCGCAAACCCAATATGCTGCCACGGCCACAGCCAACGCACTCAACTCGTTTAAGTCAGTGGGTGATTATATCACTTGGCTTGGAATGATCGGAAACAAAGAGGACCTCGAGCAAGTGCGCGCGGAACTTGTAAAGCTGGGAGTGGATCTCAAAGCAAAGTTTCCAAAAGCCATGCAAAAGGGCGACAAAGTTTACTTCGATAAAGATAACTATATTCTTTACGGAAAAGATTCGCTCACTGTAAACGGCAAAAAAGTTTCACTCAATCGCCAATCAGCTCACGGCATCTTTACTGGAATTTGCGCCCAGATCGGCTGCAAAAAAACTTCGGCTGATTACTCGTTGTTCTTAAAAGCCCACGCTGCTTTCAACTGGGGTGGCGCACTCGCCGGTGCAGCAGCGCTTGGTGGCTTGGCTTATTTGTTTGGCCCTCCGGGAGCAGCCGGCAAAGGTGCTATCGCAGGACTTGTTCTTGGCGGACTGTTTATGAATCGTCAGCACAACAACCAATGTAACAGCAGTGGTTGGTTTAGCAGTGGAAACTGCGACGTCGCCTATGACAACAATAGCGGATCATGTGGCTACAGCGGTGGCAGCCGTGGAAATCGCGAACAGATCTACGGGCCAACAAACCAGGGCCAGTGTGATGAGCTTGCACAGCATATCGAAAATCCCCAATCGCCTCTCGGCTACAGCGGCGGCGGCAGCGGTTACGGCACCGACGACCTCGGTAACGATCTAGGCTCCGCACAGCCAACAAGCGCTGGCACAAAAGACGGCGCCGCCAAACGCGGCACAACGAGCGTTCCTAAGAAGTAATAACTTCGCTAAAAATTCTAATCACACAAAAGAGCACACCCGTGCTCTTTTTTTTTGAAATTTTAAGTTTGTGGTTTTTTTCCAAACTTTTGAGGGCCTCTTTTTAAGACGCGTCCATGGATGGACGCGTCTTAAAAATAACTCTCCTAAAGATAGGAAAGGCAATTTTATGCGATGGGTACCAAAAGTGCTTTAGTCAGGCAGAAAGGCTTTTTCGCGGAGTTCGCGGTGGAAGCTGATGGCGAAGCGGTGGGCTTCGTCGCGTAAACTCACAAGAATGCGAAACGCTTCAGTGTTATTAGCAAATACGACGGGGTTTGCTCGATTGGGCAAATAAAAACGCTCTTGGGTTTTCTCGATGCCCTCGTCTTCAAACTTTCCCTTGGTGCGCTCCTTCGCAAGCCCCACGATGGGAATATGGGTTTTGTCGAGCTCACTCAGTGCGGACATGGCAAACTTTAACTGTCCCTTACCGCCATCAACAACAATCAAATGCGGTTCTTCCCACTCGTCGTGTTTCAGTCGACGCGACAGAACTTCCTTCATGGCTTCAAAGTCGTTCATCCCGGCAAAGGATTTAATTTTGTAGCGGCGGTATTGATCCTTGTTGGGAACGCCGTCTTCAAAAACCACCTGGGAGGCCACGGTCTCTTGCCCCTGAAACGTGGAGATGTCGTAGCACTCGATACGCCGTGGGTAGTGCGGCAAGTTCAGTTTTTCTTGAATCAGCTCCAAGGCCTGTTTTTTTTCTTCGTTTTTCGTCACATGATTTTGGAATTTCTTTTCGGCGTTAGTTTGTGCCATCTCCAATAATTTTTGTCCGATATGACTTGTCGGAAAGATGATTTGCGCCGGTTTTTCCGAATACAGTTTTAAAACTTCTCCCAATAATTTGCGCAAATCATTGCCAATATCCAGAGGCAGCAATATTTCGTCAGGCACAATATTTTCAGCATAATACTGATTGAGGAAGGTCATTAGCCAATCGCGCACATCTTCGTCGGGGGATGAGGAATCCAAGAGTGGAAAGAAATGCCCCTTGTGGCCAATGATGGCGCCCTGACGAATGTGCAAGGAGCAAATTAACGTGCCTCGTTGATCGCCAAAGAAACTAAAGACGTCTTGATCCTTGTCGATGTCTGTATTGATCACAGATTGCTTTTCGAGAACACGCTGGATGGCTTTCAGACTGTCGCGCACGCGAGCCGCCAGTTCGAACTTTTCTTGATCGGCTAGGCCCTGCATTTGGCTTTCAAGAGTTTTTAAAAGTTTAGCATTTTTATTTTTAAAAAAGCCCTGCGCACCTTTGATAGACTGATGATAGTCCTCTTGGTTAATTATTTCCACACAGGGAGCTGAGCATTTGCCAATATCATAGGATAAACATGGACGCTTTCGAGTCTTAAAAAAATGATCTGTGCAATCGCGTAGCTTGTACACGTTGTTTAGAAAGTTCATAGTGTCATAGACGATCTGCCCGCTCAGGTAAGGACCAAAATACATGGAACCATCGCGCTTTACTTTGCGAGCCAGATAAAACCGGGGATACTTATCTTTTATGGACAAACGAATGTACGGATACGACTTGTCATCTTTGAGGCGAATATTGTAACGAGGACGATGTTTTTTTATGAGCGTCGCCTCTAACAGCAGAGCTTCAGCTTCGGTCTTCGTAACGATGTATTCAATGTGCACAATGTTGCGAACCAAAAAAGTGGTTTTTGGACTTTCGTGATTCTTTTGAAAATAGCTGCGCACGCGATTGCGCAGCTCCTTGGCTTTTCCCACGTAGATGATTTTCAAATCCACATTCTTCATCAGATAAACGCCGGGGTTAAGCGGAAACTGGGCTACGACTTTTTTAAGTGCTGCAATTTTAAGATCAATCTTGGTTTCTGCCACGGCATCTATTGTATAGAGGATAAAAACAATTTGTCATCCTTAGGAATATGGCATAAATCGGTATTATGATCTTTTTTATCGCTCTGTATTTACTGATTCAGCTCGCTATTTGTTACTGGGTAGCACGCAAGGTAAACACATCTAGTGATTTTTTCCTCGCAGGGCGCAGCCTGCCCACGCCCATTGTCGCCATGTCCCTGGTCGCCAGTTGGTTTGGCGCAGAAACCTGTATCGGCTCCTCGGGGGCCGTTTACGACGGAGGCCTCTCAGCCAGTCGCGCCGATCCCTTTGGGTACAGCATGTGTTTGCTACTCATGGGTCTTTTTATCGCCGCGCCTCTGTGGCGTGGTGGCTATATTACCCTTTCCGACTTCTATGCCGAGCGCTATGGTCCCTGGGTTGAAAAGCTCACGGCCTTTGTTTTAATTCCTGGCTCCCTCATCTGGGGAGCGGCACAGATCCGCGCTTTTGGCCAAGTTGTCAGCAGCACCACCCAACTTCCTGTGGAGACCACCATCTTTTTTTGCACCTTCGCGGTGGTTGTTTACACTCTTTTGGGTGGTCTACTTGGCGACATCATCACCGACATGCTCAAAGGAGCGCTGATTTTTTTCGGCCTGCTCAGCTTGTTATATTATGTCATCAACAGTGCAGATTTCAGTTGGTCGCTCTTTTCCACCATGCCCAAAGAACGGCTTAGTTTTTTAGCCACCGAGGAGACGTTGTGGCAGAGGCTGGATCGCTGGGCCATTCCCATTTTAGGATCCCTGGTGGCGCAGGAGCTGATCTCGCGCACCTTGGCTGCAAAATCTCCAAAGATCGCCAAACGCGGAAGCTACTGGGCCTGTTTTATTTATTTATTTCTCGGTGTGATCCCTCTGTTTTTAGGTCTTATTGGTCCGCAGATTTTTCCAAATGTGACTCACAACGAACAGTTTCTCACGGGGATCGCACAACATTACCTACCACCGGTGATTTATGTGATTTTTGTGGGCGCATTAATTTCGGCTATTCTCTCCACCATCGACACGATTTTGCTCTCCATGGCCGCGATCACTGTGCAAAACGTTATGGATCCTTGGATTCAGCACAAATCGGAAAAATACAAACTTCGAGTTGTTCGCCTGATGATTGTTTTTTTTGCTCTACTCGCCTACGCCATCGCGCATTTTTCCAGTGGGATCTACTCTCTCCTCGAAGCGGCCTCCTCGTTTGGAACTTCGGGGCTTTTGATCATTACCTTCTTTGGAATTTACAGCCGCTGGGGTAATGCCCTCGCCGGTTCCATGGCATTGATTTCGGGGATGATCTTTTACCAAGTGGGAGACAGTTTACTCGCTTGGGACGCGCCGTTTTTAATGGCCATTCTCGCCGCATTTATTGCCTATGTTTTAGGAGCTCTCATCGAACAAAAGTGGAACATCCCCTCAATCACTCCTGCTTCGCCTTAAAATTGTTCACTATTATTTTGCGCAAGGCTCCATTTGTTAATTTTCTGTCTGATTTTGGAATCTACCTTGTAACAATATATCTCGGTGGATAAAACAAGACATCACATGATGTGAGGGGGGTACGATGTTCAAAAGGTTTTTGAGCGTGTTGTGTTTGGTGTGTTGTGTAACGTCCGCTTATGCAGTTTCCGCGGAGTACTACTCCAGCGTCCAAGGAACTCCAACAAAAGATTCTTTATTCGATTTAACCAGTGCTTTTCATTCTCCCGTTTCCTATAAAAACGCGCGAGAATTAATTTTTGGCTTTTTGTATCTAGAAGGCACATCACCGCAAACTTACGAACTAGACACCTACTATTGCAATGACAGTCTCACCAACGCGGATTTTGCTAAGGGCAACCAACTTGGTCCCATGAAGATTCCCGACAACAATATCGTAAATGTGGAGCACTCCTGGCCACAAAGCCATTTTACAGGTCAGTTTCCTAAAGCTTTTCAGAAAGCCGATCTGCATATTTTGTTTCCAACAGATAGCAAAATCAATTCCATCCGTGGCAACTACCCCTACGGCGATACAGTGACCACGCTTGAGGCCCCTTGCCAGGAAGCCGTCCTCGGACTCAACTCCTCTGGTGAGCGCGTGTTCGAGCCAGATGATGTGATTAAAGGTGATATGGCACGAGCCATTTTTTATTTTTCTGTTCGCTACAAATCCAAAGTGGATAAGAATCAAGAAATGTCGCTTCGCCAATGGCACGAGATGGATCCACCAGATGCACGTGAAGTTGAGCTCAACGGTCAAATTTTTGAAATCCAGAAGAATCGCAATCCGTTTATCGATCATCCAGAATACGTGGATCAGATCGCTGACTTTTAGTATCAGAAACGCAAAAGGCCAGCTTTCCGCTGGCCCTTTCATCGTGAGTTAAGAGTTTCGCTTTCGAATTACTCGAAGCAACCGGTTCCTAAAAATACTTTTTCACCATTATAAATCGTAGAGTACCAGGCTTTGTCATGCAGCTTTACTTGCACCTTACGGCCGGCTTTGTAACTTCCGATGATTTTAGAATCAGAAGATGGAAACGTGCGCATGCTACAAGTGGGAGACGTGATCTTTGCAAACTTCGCAGAGTTCATACTGGAAACGTTTCGTGAGCGCTCCATAGAAGCTTGTTTACGTTCCTGCTTCTCTTCGTAAGCTTTATCCACTTCGAGTTCCACTTCGATTTCATCAAGCTTCTTGGCAATCTTCTTTAAAGAATCTCTATGGTCTTGAACAATGCGCAAATACTCTTTGCTTTCGCCGTTGTTCTTTTCCATGGATTTTTTTGCTTTTTCACGAACGTATTTTAATTCTTGTTCAGAGCGCGCTAGCTCCTTCAAAGCGGACTTTTCTGTGCGTTTCATGTCTTCGAGTTTGGCTTGAGCTTTCAACATGCTTTTTTCAACAGCTTCTTTTTCAGCCAAGGCTTCTCGTTTTAAATCCGCGTGGTGCTGAGCTTCTTTTTTCACTTTTTCAAGCTCGGCCACAGACTTCTCAACATCGAGACGGTTTTTATCCATTTTCTCTTTGGCGTCTTCGATTACTTTTTTAGCTTTTTCGATTTCGTCTTGCGCTTCTAAGATTTTCTTTTCGTTCATGGCAATGCGTTCACGAGAACGATCTTCGTCGCGACGGGCTTTTTTAAGCTCTCCGCCCGCTTTCTCTTTCATCGAAGCAGCATCTTTCTTTTCTCTCTCAAGACGCTTCGCTGTCTCCACCTGCTCCGCTTTTGCGGCTTCGGAGTCGGCAATGGCCTCTTCTACTTCCATCATCTCGCTTTGGAGCTCTGTGGGATCTTCTGCATGGGCCGTCTGCACACAGAATGCAGCCATAGCCACCATCATTGATAGTTTTCTCACTGTTGCCATTGGAACCTCTCCTTTATCACTATTTATTTCTTAGTGACTCTTCGGAGGTCCCACTGAAAATTTCAATACTTAGCAAGTAAGACAAAAATAACATTCTCAGCGAGGGGTTCTTTTGTATCTGAGCTCTCATTTTGAGATGAGGTGTTATTTTTTTTACAAATTTTAAACTTTGTGACTGCAAACTCGACTTTGGTTTAAGAGCCCGACTAAGGGCGGGCCCTTAGCTTACTGTGTTTCCTGCCATACCCAAAGTAGATCACAAAGCCGATCGCCAACCAGACGAAGAGCCTGATCCACGTGTCGTGCGGCAGTCCCGACATCACCCACAGACAAGAAATTGCACCCAGTGGGCATACCAACCAGTAAACGGGAGTCTTGAAGGGCCGCGGAATCTCGGGATTGGTATGACGAAGAATAAAGACACCCGCGCAAACCAAGACAAAGGCGAGAAGTGTTCCGATGGACGTGAGCTCCCCCACCAAACTCATGGGCATGATGCCACCACAGAGAGCTACAAATACACCATTCACAGCAGTGGCAATGTACGGTGTGGAGTACTTCGGATGAACTTTATCAAACCACGGTAACAGCCCATCGCGCCCGATGGCGTAGAACACGCGTGTCTGACCAATCATCATCACCAGAATCACCGACGACAATCCGCAAAGAGCCCCAAACTTAACGAAGAACGACAAAACTGTTTGCCAAATGGGACTCCACTGTCTGAGTTGCACAATTTTATCCACGCCCACGGCCACAGGATCGGCCACGCCGAGCTCTTTATAATTCACAACCCCTGTCATGGTGAGCGACATTAAAATGTAGATGGTTGTGCAGATAACAAGTGAGCCCAACATTCCAATGGGCAAATCGCGCTGCGGATTTTTCGATTCCTGACCCATAGTGGAAATGGAATCAAAACCGATGTACGAAAAAAACACCACGCCCGCTGCGGTGAGAACACCCGCCAGACCAAAACTTTCAAACTCCACACCATGGCGCATGCTGGGGCCCGTGGGCGGAATAAGTTGCATCAAGCCACTCGCATTGGGATTGGCCACCCAGTTTTGTGGGTCGATCACTCCCCAGCCAACAATAATAAACAAAAGAATGATCAAAACTTTTAACGCCACAATCACGTTGTTCACCGAGGCGCTCTCTTTAATGCCGCGGTAAAGAATAAACGAAACTAAAAGAGCGATAAACGACGCAGGCGCGTTCCAATAGCCATAGTGCAAAGCGCCATCGGAGAGGGTGACCTGCTCCCACGGGCCCTTGGTAAAAAGCAGCACCGTGTCTGAACAGTGAACTCCCAAAGTTTTCGTGACCAAAGAAACGAAATAACCCGACCACGAAGCCGCCACAGTGATGGAGCCAAACGCATATTCTAAAACCAAATCCCAACCGATAATCCACGCCACAAGTTCGCCCATGGTGGCGTAGGAGTAAGCGTAGGCAGAACCCGCCACAGGAACCATGGAGGCCATTTCGGAATAACAAAGCCCAGCCAGGGCACACAAAATACCGCCAATGATAAAGCTATAAACAATGGCTGGGCCCGCGTAGTACGCCGCCGCTGTGCCAGTGAGAGAAAAAATTCCTGCCCCGACGATGGCACCGATGCCGAGCATGGTGAGGTTAAACGCGCCTAAGTGCCTTTTGAGGGAGTGACCACCTTCCACATTTTGATCGTTCGCATCAGCTGCGAAGTCCGCCATGGTTTTCTTGGTAAAAAGTCCCAACGAGGCCTCCTCTATATATATGATTGGATTGGAGAGTTTTGATACACCAGCTCATTACAGAAAACAACAGGGCATTTTCAGCAATTATAATGACATCGCGCCCTGCTTAAATGTTAAAGGCGTCGACGATATCTTTGCGAAGCACGCTCTCGATTTCGTCCTGAGTCAATTCGCCGCGGTAGCATTGATTGTTTTTAATCCACTGAGCGGTTTGCCAAACCAATGTGTCTAAGTGAGTTGAGCCTTTAGTTAAAAACGAATCGTGGTATTCAGCCAGGGTAAAACAGCCCGAGCCCAAGATTTTGTGAGCCGAATTTTTCATGCTCAAGAGCATTGTTTTACCAGTCATGTAGCCAACGCCCTGTGCATTCCAAAGTTTCGCTCGTCCCACGGCATCCCTTGCATCATTTTCGCCACCAAACAAATGCTCGTCGGTAAAGGCAATCACTTTCGCTTCGTCCCAGCCATCAAAATAAAAACGGTAGGCGTTGATCATGCGAAGTGCGCGCAAGCGAAGGGCATCATAAAATGCAAAATGCTCTTCGAGGTTTTGGTAAAGATCTAAATCAAAAGCCAGTTCTTCAGTGTACAGGCCCCACCCCTCGATGTAGGGAGAAAAACTTTTAAACTGATCAAAAGAATTATCGGCTGATTTTCTAAAATCGTAATCGATGGATTGCTCCAAATGGTGGCCTGGCAAACCTTCGTGAATAAATAGCCACGCAACTTCAAACGAAAGATAGCCCGGCTCCAAGCCCGAGACGGTATTGAAGTACCCTTTCCCTTCGTCATCATTAAAATGATAACCCCCAGATTTCGGATACCCTTGTCCTATGGAGTACTTGTAATCCAGGGGATAGTTGAGAGGTTGCGACGTAATTAAATCTTTTTTCGTTTGAAATCTTTGATAAATTACATCATAAATTTTTTGATAATCCGCTTCGGTTTTTAAATGATATTTTGGATCGGCTGCCATGCCGTTGTAAACTTGCTCGATAAATGCGGCGATGCTTAGCGGCGGCGTTAGGGGTTTGCCCATTTTTACAAGAATCTCGAGCATGGATTTTTCGGCGCGCAGCAATTCGCTGTCTCCCTTTTTTAAAACCATGGGGCCCGTGAGGTCAGAATAGATTCCGGTGAGCACTGTCTTGTAGCAGTCTTCTCGCAGGATTGGTGGCACATCTAAAGGAGTGTCGTCTTTGACGAGCAACATCACCTTGTCAAATTCTGTAACCACCTCTGCCATGATCGGTGCAACTTCAAGATCATATCTTTCTATCAACTTTTGCCCATCGATCTGCGAACAAATTGCGCAATTTGTGATATTTGGAAGTTCTGCTACAGAGTACGTCAGTCCCAAGCGCTGTGGCTCGCCATACTCAGGACGATCGATCATAGACATATAAGCATTCATGGACGACTGGGGCGGAATAACACCATCCGCTTGAATTTTAATTAATTTTTCATGGGCGTATTTTAACTGCAACTGAACTTTCACCAGTCCCTCGTCGGCGATTTTATTAAACTCGTCCATGGTTTTTGGTGACTCTTCACTCTGCAGCCACTCTTGCAGGTAAAACGCCCCCGAAAGTTGATACAGCACATCGCTCATCCAGTAGTAGGGTTTGCACGCAAGCTCCTGCGACCATTGCGCTTTCAAATAAAAATTCAGATTTTTCCATAACGATGTTTGCTGAACCGTAGGGTTTAATAATTGCAAATTTTCGGAATCGTTTTTTGCGTTTTCAGCCCATTCGGTTTGCTGATCAAAGGAGTGCATTTCGTATTCGAAGTATATGAGCTCTTGATTATAACGATCCGCAATGACTTTCAGCCCCGTGTCTGTTTGCGCAGCGCTAATTTTAGCTCCGCCCAGCAAGGAAATAAAAATCAGCCCCAAAAATAACATTTTTTTCATTGTTCACCCCGATAAGAGACCCGAATTAACACCATGAACCTCTTACATCAAACCATATCCAAACTTGCCTTCAGTTCATCCCGTCGATGATAATAATTGCATGCAAAATAAAACCGACCGCAGAGATTTTATACAGTTTATGGGGCGCATTTCTGCCTCCAGTTCCCTTCTTCCCTTGGCGGGCTCGCTTTTGCCGCTGGCAAGCACGCTGTCCTGCGCGTCACTGCGCCCGTCGTTTGGATCCACCTCTCCGTCGCCATTTCCCGTGTTGAAGCCCAGCTACAAGGACGATGTCAGTTTGGTCGAAGGTCTTTCTGCAAAAATTTTTATCAAATATAACGACGCCATCAGTGAGCGCGATACCTTTGGCACTCACAACGATTTTCTCGCGCTCACTCTACTGCCTGGAAAAACCGACGAAGGTGTTCTCCTCGTGAACCACGAGTACATGCACCCGGTGCTGATCCATGGGCGCAAAATAGAAGATGGAAAACGCACGCGCGCGGAAGTTGTAAAAGAGCAGCTGTCCATGGGTTGTTCGTTGTTGCATATTAAAAAAACCGAAAATGGTTGGAGCTGGGTTCCTTCGTCCAAGTACAACCGCCGCATCACTGCGCGTACGCCAATCCCTTTTCAAAAGGGTTATAAAATTTTTGGCTCCGATGTGGCCATCGGCACGGTGATGAACTGCGCCGGAGGACAAACACCTTGGGGAACAGTTCTCACCTGCGAAGAAAACTACGACAATGTGTATGGCGAAGCGACTTTCGAAAATAAAAATCGCCAATTTGTACCGGTTGATAAATACCGCTGGTTTGATCACTTTCCTCTCCCGCCAGAGCACTACGGCTGGGTGGTGGAGATCGAACCGTTCACTGGCAAAGCCGTCAAGCGCGTCCCTCTGGGCCGTTTTGAACACGAGTGCGCGACAGTTAAATTGAGCAAAAATAAAAAACCTGTGGTGTACATGGGCGAAGATCGCAGATCTGGTTACTTGTATAAATTTATTGGCCATAAACCAGGATCGTTAGAGTCAGGAACTCTCTATGTAGCCGACACCGAAAAAGGCCGTTGGTTGCCCCTGGATTTAAAACAAAACCCACTCTTAAAACCACATTTTGATTCGCAAACTGATGTACTCACCTACACGCACCTCGCTGCAAAACTGGCAGGAGGAACTCCGCAGGATCGCCCCGAAGACATCGAGATTGATCCTCTCACCGGCGATATTTTTGTGGCACTAACAAATAACTACGATCGTAAAAACTTTTACGGTGCGCTTTTAAAATTGACCGAAAAAAACAACGACTGCGAGTCCCTGGAATTCACTGCGAGCACCTGGATGAGTGGCGGCCCAGAGTCAGGCATCGCGTGCCCCGACAACATGGTTTTTGATAAGAACGGAAATCTTTGGGTGACCAGCGACATCTCCGACGAGGACAACAATAAAGGCCCTTACAAAGGCTGCGGCAACAACGGTTTGTTTTATGTTCCACTGCGCGGAGAATTTGCCGGCAAAGCCTACCGAGTGGCCACAGCCCCGGTGGATGCCGAGTTTACAGGACCAATGTTTGCCGACGATTATAAAACTTTATTTTTATGCGTGCAGCACCCAGGGGCCATGACCACCGATCCACAAAACCCCAACAGCACCTGGCCCGATCGCAAGGGCTTACCGAAGTCTGCGGTGCTGACAATCGAAGGGCCGCTGTTACAGAGAATCATCCACAATACGTAAGGCACCCGTGGCATCATCGTAAACAAGGTGTCCTTTATCAATTTCTTGCTCGATCAATCGGTCGATAATGTGCGGGCTTTTTTGTTCAGTTTTTTCAATCATGTTCAAAACTGGATCTTGCGAGAGCAAACGGTAATCTTCGATGGCCGCTTCGTTGGGAGTTAAACCCTCTTTTTCACTTCGATACATTTTTGCGCCATCGC
>JAYUKO010000178.1:0-14147 GCA_043764415.1 Bdellovibrionales bacterium
TGGTATCCATAATAGAAATTCATTCTTTTTATCTCGGAGATAAGCATGTCTTATAGATGAAAAATCAAGGAAACCGGCTCTAGAAGCTGTTTTTAAGCCACCCAGTGACGGAAAAGCGCTCGCGATTTGTAAAATTCACTTGATGGTAAATTCTATCACTCAAAAACACGACGAGATGGCCGAAGTGCGGTGAAACTCTTTGTGCTTCCTGGTTCGAATCCTTCTCCTCAAAAAGCACAAGTTCGCCCCCGTCAGAGGGTGCCCAGTTTTTATTCAAATAGAGCACAAACGAAATCTGCCGAGAGGAGTTTTTCTGAAACACGTCGATATGTTTTTCGTAGTGTGCCTGGGGAGGATAAAAAGCATAATGAAACTCATATTCACGGAGTCCTAACAAAAGCTCGGGTCGGAGTTTTTGCAAAAATAAATCAAGCCAATCGGCAAATTTTTTTTCGTCGGGCGCGATCTTTGTGAAATCGATCCAACGAATATAATCACCGCGAATTTCCTTCTGAATTTGCGTTTCAACGCCTTGTCCAATCTGGGCTTTTTTTAATTCGCTCATTTGTTTGTGAAGAAGGAGTTGAGAAAGCAAGTCTTCACATAGATCTAAGGGCACCAGGCTTTCGCTCACATGCCACCCCTTTGTATTTAAATCCTGTACCAGCGGTTTAAGATCCATGATTCTTTTATACACGGATGTCTGGACCTTGCCAAACGGCGTTCCAAGCCCATTATGACAACATGGATAAAGAAAACATAGACCCAGCAAGCACAGACGACACTCAGCCGGACGACCTTCAGCCAGCAGATATTCAACCTGCAGACATCCAAAAAGAACTGCAAGATTTGGTGCAAAAAAAATTCGGCGGCATGGTACAGGTTGTTTCCATGGAATCCCTGCCAACGCCAGATAAAGACATAGAGTCCACCACACCTCCTCCTAAAAAATATAATTTCGAGTTCAACTACACCCCCAAACAAATCGTTGAGGAATTGGATCAGACTATTATTGGACAGCTGGAAGCCAAAAAAGCGTTGGCACTTGCGGTCTGCGATCACTACCGACATATCCACGCCGAGCAAGAGGGCGACCTGATGGGGCATTATCAAAAACAAAATGTTCTGTTGTTGGGGCCCACAGGAGTCGGTAAGACCTTTCTTGTGCGTTCCATTGCAAAAATGATCGGTGTGCCCTTTGTAAAAGCCGATGCCACACGCTTTAGTGAAGTGGGCTACATGGGCGCCAATGTGGATGATATCATTCGCGATCTCGTCCAACAGGCCAAGGGTGATTTGCGTCTTGCCGAAAATGGCATTGTGTATGTGGACGAAGTGGATAAAATCGCCGCAAGTCCCGGTCGCATGGGCCGCGATGTGAGTGGGCGAGGAGTGCAGTTTGGCTTTCTGCGTCTGCTGGAAGACGCGGATGTGGACATCAATAGTTCCCACGATATTGCTTCGCAGTTTAGAACTTTTATGAACTTGCAAAAAAAAGGCGGGCTCACCAAAGAGGTCGTGCGAACAAAGAATATTCTCTTTATTTTTAGTGGAGCTTTCCCAGAACTTGTCCCAATTATCAAAAAACGTTTATCCGAATCGCAGATCGGCATTAACACCAAAGTGCGGGGTGCAGCCTCCGAAGATTCGTCATCCTACCTTCCACAGGTGCAGAGCGAAGATCTTGTTCAGTTTGGTTTCGAGCAAGAATTTATTGGCCGTTTGCCAGTGGTCACGTCCTGCACGTCGTTGAGCGAGGACGAGCTCTTTCAAATTCTTAAAGAATCTCAGGCTTCCATCATCCATCAGTACATTCGCAGCTTTCGTCATTATGGAATCACGCTTAAATTTTCTGATGAGGCCCTTCGGCTGATTGCTGCGCAAGCGCAAAAACAAAATACCGGGGCACGAGCTTTAGTAAAAGTTTGCGAAAGCCTTCTGCGGGATTTTAAGTACGAGCTTTCCGAATCGAACTTTCAGTCCACTCTCGAGGTCACTCCCGAAATGGTTGCAAATCCGAAAGGTTTTTTGCAATACATCCTGGGGAACTGATGGGAACGCTCCTCTCACAGTTTTCCGAAGACGTGGTGCAGTTGATCCAAAAGATCTCACCCTTTGTTGTGCGAATTCACAACGGGGCTGGCACCGGCAGCGGATTTTTAATCTCCCCCGAAGGTTACGTGCTGACAAACTCGCATGTGGTGCAAAAAAGCAATCAAGTGCTTGTGGAACCCCTTACCAAAGAACCATTCACCGCCCATGTGGTGGGCCGCGATGAGAAAACAGATTTAGCATTGCTAAAAACCAAACCTTACACCAAGGACGCCCTTAAACTTGTTTCACAAGATCCACGGATTGGCGAGTTTGTGGTGGCCATCGGCTCGCCGCTGCGTTTTGAAAGCACCGTGACCATGGGAATGGTGAGTGCCCTCCATCGACAGTTGCCAATGCCCAATGGTTGGCTTGAGGGCCTGGTGCAAACCGACGCGGCCATCAACCCCGGCAATTCCGGTGGGCCTCTAATAAACTCCTATGGCGAGGTTGTAGGCGTTAACACAGCCATCGTTCCCTACGCGCAAGGCTTGGGCTTTGCGGTGTCTTCAGGCACAGCTTCGTGGGTCACCAGCGAGTTGCTCCGCTTTGGCAAAGTGAGGCGTAAGTTTTTAGGCATCCGCGCCTATCCCACAAATTATTTTGACAACGAACAAACTAAAAAATTTGGCGTGAAAGTGCAAGACATCGAGCCCGGCAGCCCCGCTCGGCGAGCGGGTTTGCAAAACAACGACCTGATCGTATCAGTGAACGGCGAAACCATTCGCTTTATCGACGATCTCCAAAAAGCCCTGAGCTTTCGCGAGCGCGAAATCCACGAAATCATCGTCCGCCGCAACGACCGCGAGATGACGTTCTACGCGTCCAATGTTCCCGAGCGCGAAGTTTCGTAGCGAAATGGTGCTTTGTTAGCTATTAGGTCTACTTTGCCCCGCATAATCTCAGCTAATTTCTCGCCAAAAGTTAAATATAATAGAATAAAAAAAACAACTAAGACAATACTCCATTTAAATAATTTTTTGTTTTTTTCACTCAATAAATTCTCCTTTTATTTGCTTTTGATAAAGCAATTTTTGGCGTGATTAAGGCGCGAATTCCAATTACGAAAACAATCTTTTTCTGTCCAAAGATAAAAACAGATAGCGATAATTCCTAAACAGAGCATCTCAATAGTTATCCACAATGGTGTTAAGCTGGAGACAGGCAGCCAGAACATGATAAAGCCATCATAAAAAGCATGAAGTAGAGATAGCATGAACAGCGAAACATTTTTATCTCTCAAAAGCGCAAAAATAATTCCAATCAAAAAAATAGTTGGCAGCTCGTTGACTGGTACAACTCCAATATGAAAAAGAGAGAAAAGTAATGTTGAAAACAGTACGGCGACAAAGGTGCCATTTTGTTGTTTCAAAGAATCAAAGAAAAGGCCTCGAAAAAGCCCTTCTTCAAAAAAACCAACTAAAAAACTTCCCACAATAATCCAAACTATCAAATCAGACTGCAAACGCTGTGTGTCCACAAACAAAGAGCGAAGAGGAATTAGACTGATCAACAAAATACCGATGTAAAAAGTATATTTTTTACCGATTGTGCTGACCTTTGCTACTGATTCAAATTTTTTCCATTTTTGAACAAAAATTATGCTTATAAGGCAAAGTAAACGAGGAATATTCATGACAATATCTCTGTAAGCCCATTCGCCGTGAGATTCTACGGGGTAAAAAGTATAGATTATGTCACGGAAAACTAAATAGAATAAAAAAATTAAAAACACTATGAGGATAACTTTATTTTTCATAATTGACCTATCTTAGTATTATCCTCATTTAATTATAAAAATCCCAATATATTTCATTCTATCTAATAATTTGATCATCCATCTCCCGATAATTCCATTGTATTGAAAAAGACCACTATAATCTCAATCAATATCTGGGGGATGTATGTACACAGTCGGCCCGTTTAAAAAGTCTCGCATGTATGTGGATGCTCCTAAAACAATTCCCAAGATCATTCCCAGTGCAAAAATAAGTAAACAAATAATTTTTTTCTTCATTAACATGTCCTTTCTAGGGGAGGACTGTTGCGAGGATTTTTCTTTTCAAGTTCAATCCGAGGTAACCTTGGTATAGGTTGAGGCGAGGGGTTTATTCGCGGCGGAAGTTTCGGTAATATTTCTTTCTGAACTCGCTCTTCAGTATCAGCTTGTTCACCAGCTCTTCTACATCTTCCATCACATAAAGAATCTGGCAATAAATCTCTCCAATTTTCCCCGCTCGGATCCCAATAATTCACCGGATCCTGAAGGACATATCCATACAAATTCGTATCGCCACCGTTAAATAAAATAGGATCTTTAGTCATCCATCTCCCAATGGTTCCATTGTATTCACGGGCTCCGAATCTGACAAGTTTTGTATCAGAATCATACAGACCACCAGCGAAGCCAAAGGGTTGAAAGCCGGGGTTTGAGTCGCTTAGAACTTGTCCATAAGTAGAATACGTCAATTGCTGGGCGATGACACCATTGGCTGCATTCACCACAGCAAGGATGCTTCCGAGGTTGTCCCTCACGAGCTTGTACTTAATCCCTCCACGGATCATGTAGTCAGGTGCATTGACCGATTGTGCGTAAATAAACTCGCTTACGAGTTGACCTGCGCCATCATACTCCGCAGCGATTTTTAGATCGTCCTGCCAGAGGAATTGTTTTGTTAAAACATTGTTAACTCTTTTTCCAACCCGTCGGTTAAAGGCATCTAACGCGTAAGTAATCTGAGAACCATTTGAAAGAGTGACGGATTTAAGATGTCCAAACACGTTGTAGGTAAAGTTGGTGCTGCCAGCGGGGAGGTTGGCACTATCGGTGATGGTGATGAGTTCGCCGTTTAAGTTGTGAGTAAACTGCAAGGTTCCCCAAGTTAGGATTTGGTCTTTGGAGTCGTAGGTGGCGTTGATGGTGCTGCCGTTTTCGGTGATTTGCGTGCGGTTGCTGTTGGAATCAAACACTTGGCTGAGTACAGCAGAGCCATTTTTTTGTACAGAGGTGAGGCGGCCTGCGGTGTCGTAGATGTAGTTAAAGGTAGATTGAGGAGTGCCTTCGAGGGTTTCGAGTTTTTGTGAAATGCGCCCGAGTTTGTCGCGGGTGAATTTGTAGTCTTGGTAGATTCGGGAGTTTTGATAGCGGTTTTTTAACACCGTAAGTTCGCCGAAGGCGCTGTAGTTTTTGTTCTCGAAGATTCGATTCAGTTGCGTGCGCGTGATGCGGCCGTTAGTGACACTTCTTGTGATGTTGAGATCGCCCACCTGAACTAGATCACTGTCTTTATCATAGATGTAATTGATGCTTGTTCCGCCTTGCACGCTGCTTGTTTCGGTTTCGTAATTGTTATTGAGGGTGCGTGACCACTGAATTGTTGTGGGTGCTTGCATTTGGATGGAGGTGAGGAGCCCTGCGGTGTAGGAGAATGTTTCCTGCACGTTATCGGGAGATCTTGCGCTATCTAGTAAGTTCCAATCGGGATTGTTGCCCATGATGTAGGACCCTTGAGGTGTTGCAATGTTTGTGAGTCGTGCCGTAGCGGTATCGTAGTTGTACTGCGCGATGGCACCATCAGGGCGAACCATTGAGGTGATTTTGCGATCGTTGTCGTAGTTCCACGTCGTGGGATTTGTGGTGAGGTAACCCGATAGTAGATCAAAGTTGTTGTACGTCAGTGCCTGTGCGGGTTTACCCGGCGGAGTCACGCTGGTGAGGTTGTTGTTTTTATCGTAAGTAAAAAGAGTTTGGCGCCCGTCGGGCATGGTTTGTGAGGTCATTTTTCCAGAACGATCATGGGTAAAACGTGTGATTTGCCCCAGCGCATTTCGTGTGTTCGCAATGTTTCCAAGGCTTGAGTATCTGTAGAGTGTGGTGCGATTGCTTTGCGACACCTGCGCCAATCGACCTTGGCTGTCGTAGGCTAGACCTACTGGGTGATCCGTTGCAAATTGATATTGTGTTGGCCGCTCAAAACTATCAACCGTGATTTTTGTTTGTCTGGATAGCGGCGAAGTGTAGGTGTAGTTGGACAAAGCCCCGTCGTAAACAAGCGTCGAAGATTGCGGCCCATTGATATGACTAGTGTTAACAAAGCCCCTTGTGTAGGTGGCAATATCAAAAAGGTTATCGGCTGTGTTCAACTGAACGGTTCTGTATTCTGCAGAAACATCGCTCAACTGTCCAAACCGATACGAGGTGTCCGTTATAAAGGGGTTTTGCGTTCGGGGATCCACAGAGTAATTCGATAAATTCGCGCCGCCCACATCATCTGTGCTAGCACTTAAAACGTAGTTTCCCAGATAAATATTAGAACTCATTTCGGTGGGCTGCATGGTGGGAATAGTTTTTTTGGTTGTTAATATACTTCTGTTTGTATCCGAAATAATAGATGTGGTGTAATTTCTTGCGAATCCCATGGCGCTTATCGTTGTTGTCGACGTGCCATTATCCAAATTTAAGAACGACAAATCAATCGAGCTTCCCGCAGCGCTTTGGTCGTTGATCAAGCGACCAATAGAATCATAGCTAAAGGTGTTTATAACACCGCGTGGATTTTTATAGGTTCTTAAAAGATTGTTTTGATACGTCATCAGATGTGTTTCAAAGCTTCCAAACTGAATACGCGATAGATTTCCAGCTGCATTTATTTGTAGCGTGGTGACATGCCCGTAGGGACCTGTGATGGATGTTGGCGCATCACTCACAGGGTCTCTTTGAATCGTCGTCTGCAGTCCGTTGTAATCAACCACAGAAATCAAAGAGCCGTTGGTGTTGTAGTTGAAGGTGTATTTTGTAGTACCTTTTGTTCCGAAGAGCGTACGGAGGTGTCTCTTTGTGGAGGCTGAGAATTCATACACTTCGGAATTATCTTTCGAAAAAACGCGGTAGGTATCGGGGGCGACATTAAGGGTTCCAGGCGCAAAAGCGTCTGTGCCGTCGCCATAGTAAATCACTCGTTCGTTGGTGTCGTAAAAATGGTGGACATTTAAGGTCCAACCACCGAGACCGATTTTTTTAAAATCAAGGGGCCTTAGATAAAAAAGTTGATAGGTGGATTTGGTATCAATATTTCCGTTGGCGGGAGTATAGATTGTATTGGCGGAAGCGATGGTACTTCCGTTAACTGCATTGCCATTTTCGTCCAAACCATCCCAGGTAAAAAGTTGCTTGGATCCGGGAAGAAGTTGGCCCGCGTTATAGTTATAAGTAAATGTACGACTGTTTCCGACTCTTATGTCTAATCTGGTGTTATACTCGTTAGCTCTTTGAATAAATGAAAACGTGGCCGTCCGGTCCATAACTCGATTGGCTTTGTGGCTCATATAATTTAGCGAGTAGGGCGTACCAATAATATTGACAGTCTCCCCCACAGATTTTTTCTCCACCATGATAATTGAGCCTTGTTGGCAATTGTTAGGCCCGCCAGGAGGATTGCCCGGGGACTGAGGAGAGGGAGTTTCGATGTCATCACAGTTAGATGCGGATATTTGAGTAAAATAAGAAGTCGCCGGGGACTCCAAAATACACCCCAATACAATTTGGCTTGGGGGAAAATAAGTCGAACTGGCATTACCACCACTTGCTTCACACTGATCATTAAATACCGATATGGACCCTTGGTCAAAAAAACAAGTTGCCAAACTTTCCTGCGGAAAGAGGAATAGCAATTGAACTAAAAGAACTGCAATAAGCGATCGGTAGTGCTTCATATCATTGACCCCACTTATGATTCGAAATTAAGAGAATGCCCAGCCCAAGACTAGACCTTTATCGGACTGATTTTTTTAAAAATGAGGATTTAAATTAAACATAGCCTATTTATCAATTTGATATGGAGTTTTGAGTCTTAAATTGAGAAAGAATCTTTGAGATGCCAATTTGGCATCTCAAACGGCGCGAGGAGTCGCGGTGGGCGGCGCTATCTTTTAAAATTACTGATTATGGCGATGATCGCGGAGAAAGAAGAGCGGGATTTTAATTTTAAAATCATTTCCTTCGGCGTCTTTCATAATGTAACTACCGCGCATGCTGCCGGTGGGAGTGGGGAGTGGGCAGAAGCTGGTGTACTCGTAGGCGGTTCCGGGTTCGAAGAACGGCTGTTCGCCAATCACTCCGGGGCCTTCAATGTCTTCTCTGCGCTGTTCGCCGTCCATGATGATCCAGTGGCGGGCGAGCAGACGAGCTTTTTTTTCGCCGGTGTTGCGAATGCGAATTCGATAAGCAAAAAAATACTGGCTGTTCTCTGGTTTGGATTGCTCCGGAACATACGTAGGCTCAGCTTCAACTATAAAACCGTCAGTCTCTTCTTGGTAAATCATAACTTATGGTCGGTTTTTATCTTCTCAAAAAGCCCTTGGCAAGCGTCTTCGAGGATATTTAACACTTGTTCAAAGCTTTCGGGCCCGCCGTAGTAGGGGTCGGGAACTTCTTTCACGGTCAACTGCGTGCAAAACTGTGCCATCTTGTAAATTTTGTGGAGATATTTTTTTTGAATATCGTAGCTTTGCAAATCTGCATAGTTGATGTCGTCCATCACAACGATGTAATCAAACTTTTCAAAGTCTTCGGCTGACAAAAACGGCCGCGAAACGCTGGTCACTTCGTAGCCGCGTTTTTTCGCATGCACGATGGTGCGTGGATCGGACTCTTCGCCTTCGTGGTGGCCGGCGGTTCCGGCAGAGTCGATGAAAAAACGATCGGTGAGTTTTTTTCTACTGATCAAGCCTTTCATGACAGCTTCGGCAGAAGGAGAGCGGCAGATATTGCCAAGACATACAAAAAGAATATGAATCATTAGGTCAGCCTTTTACGGAGCTTCCATAGCTGCTGACTAATGTAAGGTCGGCGTTTTTCTCCGGTACATACCATTAACAGCTTGGTGATTTTGAGATGGGTGGGATCGGTAATAAGAAGAATCATCATTTCGCGGATGTAATTAGTGTTTAGCGTGACGTAGTTGTCGGTTCCAACGCCAAGTTTAACACCCTTTTTTTCCCACCAGCTAAACGGGTGCTCTTTGTAATCCTCAAACTGCCCAGTTAATTTTTTGTTGGACGAGGGGAGTGCGATCACCGACAGCTCTTTGTCGATCATGCGGTTGAGAACATCGTGCTGATAGTGTTCCAGTTCGCGAGCGGCGTGGAACTTGGCTTTTACAAAATAAATCTCTTCGATTTGGCTCACGGGGGTACCGTTGATCAAATGTTCGCGAATCATATCGCGACCGTTCCAATCAAGTTCCATCAGCTCGCGGTACTCTTGGCTTTTGGGATCAATGGCGATGCCTTTGCGATTTTTCGCAAGAACGGTCTGATACATTTTATGAAAATAAAAGTTAGGATTGATACCAAGGCTAAGTCCGTGTTCCACGGCATCCACGTGCCAGATGTTCATGGCGTTGTCCACCGACTGAATTCCGCGACGAAGGGTGTCCCAGGTTTCGCCGTGGTGGCTGCGAATTTTAAGTCCGCGCGTTTGCAGTTTGCGCAGACCAAACTTCATCTCTTTAAAATGCTCTTTGCGGTACAACGATTTTTCCGAGCCAACCGTATCCACCTCGGTGACGTGGGGAGAGAGCTCCGGAAATTTTTCTAACAAATCTAAGAGGGATTGAACTTGATGATCAAAGTGATCTTTTTTCGTCTTAAAGCGTTTTGCATCAAAGAATTCTGGTTCTTTGCGAAAGCACGGCGATAAGATAAATTCAAAGTCCGCATGGTCGCGACGAAAGCGGGTAAAACCCTCGTACAATCCGCAAACAACTTCTTCGCTGCTCAGAGTGTCGGCTCCGGGAATCTCTTCTTTGCTCGACGTTGTCGCGCGCGAAAGGGTAAATTTAATGCGAATCGCGCCCACGTTGTATTTGTAGTACAACTCACTGGCCATGTGATAGGCGGCGTCGGCGTGGGCATCTTTTGAAGTGAGAATAAGTTTTGGCAGCAATAAAATTTCTAAGTAGCGATCAAAAAGCTCGTTGTCTTGCAAGCGCATCAAATCATTTACTTTTTTATGACTGTCCAACGGAAACATTTGCGAGCCAAAAACGTTTTGGATTTTTTGTTCGTAAAGCTTTTTGTGTTCGCCGTTCAGTAGTGTTTGCAAGCGGGGGAAAACAAACTCCGCGGTAAGTGAGCCGGTCAGATGAATATGCTCTTCGCGGTATTTTAAAGGGAAGTTTTGAAAAAACTCATAAAAGGCTCGGCCCACAGAGTGATCGAGAAGATCTTCGATGGGTGCTTGGTTAATGCGAAAGAGATCTAGCTTTTTTGAGAAGTCTAAAATTTGCGCTTTAATCAATTCCGGAACGTCTTCAGAGCCAATCAGCAGTTCCAAAGTGCTCTGGAGACTCAAGCCATTGGTTTCGCTTATGATTTTTACGAGATGGGGCAGTATTTTTTTTACAGAAATGTCATTCATTAAAATCCAAGTATACACATGGTTTGACGCTTCGTGAAGCCCTATTTCGCATTTTGATCCATTTTTAAGGCCCTATCCACGATTTCAAACACATTCTTCGACAAGCCAGGATGTTGATGAACACGCTGTATGTGTTTCTTCGCGAGCGTCTTCAATTCTGGATGCCACTGCGTCCACTCATTAAAGCAGGTTGCGATTCGTGCCGCAACCTGTGGATTGCGCTGGTCCACATCCAAAATCTGATCTGCAGCGAATGTGTAACCAGCCCCGTCGGGGCGATGGAAGCGCAATGGGTTGAGCGAAATCATCGAGAACACGAGCGAAAATATTTTATTCGGATTGGTCTTATCATAATCCGGATGTGCGAGAAGAGCTTGCACATTTTCCAGCGCGTCGTCACGCCACGAAAGCGCTTGTGCCATAAACCACTTGTTCATCACGAGGCTGTCATGCTTCCACTTTTGCAGAAAATTTTCAAACAGCGCTTCCGATTTTTTGTGGGTGGCTATCATGAGCACATTCATCACATCGGTCATCGTCTGGGCTTGTGTGTAGGCTTTGGTTAAAAAATCGAAATGCTGAGAATCTTGTCCCCAAGTCATGTAAAATAAGAGCACAGACTCCAGCGAGCGATAGTCGGCGGCGCGAGACGTGCGTTCGGTCTTTTGCGTTTGACAGTACTGCCAAGCTGATTGCAGTTCAGTCCCCAGACTTTTTTGTACCGAAGCAAAGAAGAACCAATACGCTTTTTCGATGGCACTTGGTTTTTCGCCCGGGCACAACTGCATAAAGTATCCAACACTTGGAGGCGTTAAAAGCTTGGCAACTAACGCCGGATCCTCTTGCTCAAGATGAACTAAAGCTTGTTTCATAGCTGCCATTAAAGACGAATCTTCGCTGAGGGTTTTGTCTGCTGTTACATCAGCTAGAGTTTTGCGTAAAAAGTGGGTGTAGAGTTTTTGAGCGGCTTCAAAACGATTGAAGGAATCCGAATCTTTCGACATTAAAAAAAGCAATGTTTCATTAGCGGGTTCAGAAAGGGCATCGTACTGGAGTTTAACGGGAGCTGAGAATTCTCTTAGCAGAGACAACACAGGTTTTTCACTTACATGAGCAAACAAAAACTCGTTCTCCTCAGCATCTATCTTTAAAACACCTTTTGTTGATTCCTCGCCTTTTACCAAATTGAGGCCAAGCGGTTTTCCAGATGGCGAAAAGGCTGCATACTTCAATGGAATCACATAAGGTTTGTTGCTTTTTTGCGTAACCGGATCCACTGTTTTTTGCGAGACTGTGAGACGCAATTCTTTGCGATCGCTGTCGTACTGCTCACGCACGGTGAGAGTTGGCGTTCCCGCCTGGTCGTACCAATGTTTAAATTGGCTCAAGTTGCGACCCGATGTGATCTCATGGGCTTTGATAAAATCGTCGGTGGTAACAGCCTGCCCGTCGTAGAGCTGGAAATATTTTTTTACACCCTGAATAAATACATCGCGGCCTAAAAGAGTTTGTAGCATGCGGATCACTTCGGCACCTTTGTCGTATACGGTGCGAGTATAAAAGTTATCAATAGCCATGTACGAGGTTGGGCGAATGGGGTGGGCCATTCCGCTGGCGTCCTCTGGAAACTGGCGGTTTCGCAACTGAGTCACGTCTTCGATTCGTTTTACACCCCGGGAGTTCAAATCCGACGAAAACTCCTGGTCGCGAAACACTGTGAGGCCTTCTTTGAGGCTTAACTGAAACCAATCACGACAGGTCACGCGATTTCCAGACCAGTTGTGAAAGTACTCGTGGGCGATCACAGTTTGGATTCCCATAAACTCAGAATCCGTTGCTGACTGTTCGTCAGCTAAAACAAATTTCGAATTAAAAATATTAAGACCTTTGTTTTCCATGGCTCCCATATTAAAATCATCCACCGCTACGATCAGATAAACGTTGAGATCATACTCAAGTTCGTAAACGTCCTCATCCCACTTCATGGATTCTTTTAACGACTTCATGGCATGGGCACAGCGCGCTTCGTTACCCTTGTCGGTATAGATTTCCAAATCCACCTTGCGCCCTGAAAGTGTTGTGTAAACGTCTTTAACCAAGCCCAAATCCCCAGCTACCAAGGCGAACAAATAGCAAGGTTTCGGAAATGGATCCTGCCAAGTCACGCGATGTCGGCCATTTGGCAAATCGGCATTGTGAATGCGATCGCCATTTGAAAGCAGCATGGGGTATTTAGTTTTGTCGCCTTCGATGGTGGTTGTGTATTTAGTTAAGATATCTGGACGGTCTAAAAAGTAGGTCACACGACGAAACCCCTGCGCTTCCATTTGCGTGCAAAAAATTTTCTTAGTTTTATAAAGGCCAACAAAAGAAGTGTTGTCCTGGGGCTTGAGCTCCGTTTGAATTTCGAGCTCAAAGCGACTTTCAGGGGCTGTAAAAAGCGTCAACGAGTCAGGGGTCACTTCGTAGTTCGATGGCGCGAGGGGTTGTCCGTCGATTTTAATACTGCGAAGTGTGATGTTTTCGCCATCCAATTTGAGATGCTGCGCGGCCGTTCCGCCAGAGGAGCGACCAGACGAGCGAGTTTTCTGCACCTGCATTTTTGCAGTGACGATTGTGCTGTCCTCATCGAGCTGGAAGTAAAGATCGATCTCGGGAATTAAAAATGCTGGCGCTTGGTAGTCTTTTAGATATGTCGTCTTTGGTTGCATGATTGTGTTTCCGTTGTTTTGTTGGTAGGACCGTGATTATGCGCAAACAAATAAGTGGTGTCGAATGTATTGTCGAAAATCCAGGTCAGTCAAACGTTGTTGTCTTGTTTCACGGATATGGGGCCGATTACAGCGATCTTGCGCCGCTGGCAGACATGATGGATCCCAACGGGGAGTGGACTTGGGTCTTCCCAAATGGACCCGAGACTGTGGATATTGGGTATCATATGACAGGGCGAGCGTGGTTTCCTATCTCAGTCGAAGATTTGCAAAAAGCCATGCTCACTGGAAAATTTAAAGATTACGCCAGCGCGACTCCTGAGGGGCTTGATCACATTCTCCCGCAGCTCGAGGAGCTTATTGAAGAATTAAAAAAAGATCACAAAAACATCGTCATTGGTGGTTTTAGCCAAGGCGGAATGACGGCAAGCCATCTGTTGAAGGCTGCAGGCACTCATCTCAAAGGCGCGTTGCTGCTTTCCACCGTTTTGCTCAATTTAGAAAAATTAAAAAAATCATTGGAAGGTCTTCCTACCAAAGCGTTTCTCCAGTCCCATGGGAGCAAGGATACAGTCCTTCCGGTAAAACAAGGCATGGATTTGTTCCAGTTTTTTAAAAAAAGCGGCTGGGAAGGGCGATGGGTCGAATTTTCTGGAGGCCACGAAATCCCCCCAGTTGTTCTGCAAAAGTCTCAAGAGTTTCTTAAAAACCTTCTTTAACCCCTCCAAATTGTGACAAATTCGAGCCTTGTTTTTTTAATATGTACTTGCGCCACTCCTCGTTGCAACAAAAAATAATGCACCATAAGAGCCTTATAAAAACAAAACCCGATGGCAAGTTCTGCCACCGTGGCGGCTGAGGAGGGGGTTTTTAAGAATGTATAAGCGCTGGCATCGTTAAGTACCGATTGCATTAGGGCTTCGTCG
>JAYUKO010000179.1:0-3925 GCA_043764415.1 Bdellovibrionales bacterium
CTTGTGGCCTACTCTAACGACCTTAAGCAGGTTTTCGCAGAGAAGCAGGAATTGAGCGCCTCAGAACTCAAACTGACGGTGACAAAATTTTTGCGATCTATTTCGCACCTGTCGCCGGCCACTCGCGGTCGAAAGATTGCGACGCTCAAAAAGTTTTATCAATATTTAAAGCACAACAATCTAGTCGACGAAGCCCATCCCAATCTTGTGACTCCCAAAAACCCACTCAGACTCCCAAACTTTTTAACTGTTGATGAAACCATTGCTGTTTTGAAGTCCTTCGAAACACTTCCGTTGGACTCTGAGGAAAAACAACGCGCGCAAAGACGACATGTTCTATTTTTACTTCTTTATGGAGCAGGCCTGCGTGTGAGCGAAGCCTGCAACCTAACGTGGCAGGCTGTGAATCTGTCGCGACGAGAACTTCGAGTGCTTGGCAAAGGAAACAAAGAGCGCGCCATCTCGTTTCCCATATTGTTGTTGAAGAAACTGGCTTCAGTGCGGGAAACCCAACAGCAGAAATACATTTGGGGCGAAAAACCTTTAAACACGCGCACCGCCTACAATGACATTACAGCCTGTGGATTGAACGCTGGATTGAGCCACCACATACACCCGCATGCCCTTCGCCACAGCTTTGCGACCCATTTACTCAACGATGGTGCTGATCTGCGCGTGATCCAAGAAATGTTGGGTCACAGCAACCTGGGAGCCACTGAGCGCTACACCCACGTCACACTCAATCAACTTTCACAAACACTTGAAAAGTTTCATCCTCTGAGTAAGAAGACTGTATGAAGAAAGCTATTTTTTTAGATCGCGATGGAACGATTATCGTCGATAAGAATTATTTGAATGATCCCCAGCAAGTGGAGTTTTTTCCGGGGGCCATAGAAGCTCTAAAGACTTTGCAAAACGATTTTCTGTTGATCGTTGTGACTAATCAGTCAGGGATTGCGCGCGGGCTCGTGCAAGTGGAGAACATGCATCTGATTCATGAAAAGATGCAGACTGTGCTCAATCCTCATGGCGTGCAAATCACTGCGTTTTATCACTCTCCGCATGCAGCCGATAGCAATCATCCTCTGCGCAAACCAAACCCGGGGATGTTGATACAAGCTGCGAAAGATCATCGCATTGATTTGGGCTCTAGTTTTATGATCGGCGACAAGCCGATCGATGTGGAAGCAGGTCATCGCGCGGGCATGAAAAGTATTTTGATTAGCGACGAGGCTTCGGAAACTTGTGCGCCTGATTTTGTGGCTTTGGATCTTTTGGCTGCAGCTCAGTGGATTTTACAATCCTAGAAAAAATTAAATCATAGCATCACTTGGTAAAAGTGAGTTTAGATAATCCTCAATATCTGGGTACCCGTTATTGTTTTTGTCTGACTGACTATCAAAGACCGCAGGGCTGCCGAAATACTGTGATTCTACACCATCCGGAATTCCATCAAGATCCGCATCATTCATGCTCTGCAGTTGCGAATAGTTGTAACCGCCAACTTCTGTGGGACTGTTAACAAGGCGTCCAGTGCGCCCCACGACCTCGGAAAGAATTCTTTGGTCAACAGAGTCGAGCCGACCTAAATATCTTGCGCCAGCGTGAGCCTGAAAGTAACTCTCTAAACTGAGGGCAGATAATTTGCGGATACCGCTTTCGCTAAATGTGGATTGAGTGGCAAGACCAGTTGCGCCCGAACCACGCATAAGATTTGTTTCCGGCTCTGAAAGGCTCCTCCTGAACGGAATAGATATATTTCCTGAAATATAATTCACTGGTGTACCATAACTTGTAGGAATGGCGAGCGGCTGGCGATTTACGGAGTTGGTTCCAGCAATATAAATATTATTGATGACATTGGATTTGGATGCCGCATCACCATCCAGGGTTGTGGCTTCGGGTCCGTAGTCGTAGATAAGGTTATTTATAATTTCCATATTTTCAGCCCGTGCCAGAGGCGATCTATAACCGCAATCTGAAAATATATTTTTGAATACTGAAATGTAGCTTGAATCCTGTCCAACGAGAACACACATCGGATGTGGAGCTGCTTGCGTAGCACCTTCGTCGATGTGAATACTATTGTTAAGTGGCTCAGCAACTATGTTCCGCGAGAAAGAAACATTTCTAACACTGTACCAGGTGGTGAATGTTTCATCCACGGACCACGACAGACTATTGCTGTCGACCATGACGTTAGAAACTTCGCGATCAATCACACCCACCGAAATGGCATCGCGGTTGGCACCGGCATCACCATTGGGATCATCGCCTGGCCGGACCTTCAATCCACGGAGGACGACATTGTTGGCCGCAACATTGATTCTTGCTCCCGTTATAATAAAACCGTCACCGGGAGCTGATTGTCCTGCAACAGTGACATCTCCTGAACGAATTTGAATTTGCGTGCGGGCACGCAAAATTCCAGAGATTGCAAAGAGGACGATTCGAGGGCCGGTTTGTTCTTCAAGAGCCCAGCGGAGAGTTCCACTGCCTCTATCTGCTAAAGAATTGACATATAAAACTCTACCGCCGCGTCCGCCTGTAGCAAAGCGACCAAACCCTTCTGCACCAGGGAAGGAAATACGGCTAGGCGGGGTGGACACTGGAGCGGGTGCAGGAGAAGGTGCTGGTGGCACCGGCATAGCGTCTGGCGGAGTGCCATCGGGAATCGCTGCCATCGGATCATCAATCGAGGGAATGTTACCCGATGACGAGGATTCACTTATACTGCCCGTTTGTAAAGGCTTCCCACAGTTCTGGTATGCCAAAAGCAAAAAAAGAAAGCCAAAGAACTGAATAACGTTTTTTACGATCTTTATGCAATCCCCCATACTCCTCTAGAATACGAAAAAATACGAATTCTTGCACCCGCAGAATTTAAAAATGTCTCAAATAGGAGCAGTCTTATTTTCCTAATAGTTGCACGGCTGTCCAGAATCAGAGGTGCCAGCTGGAGATTGGGGGATGCGCTTCAGATCATCTCCGTTTGTAAAACCAGTAATCATTAATAGATTTTCCATGGAGCCAAATCGACAGTACGAGCCATCTCGATTCACGCGTTGGATGGAATTTGCGCCAACAAAATATATACCTTCGTTTGGGCCGCAATCGCCTTTATTTTTTAGGGCATTGGGGATTGAGCCAAGCGTGGAAAGATAGCTCTGGTAGTTTGTCCCCCAAACTGCTGTAAGAGCGGCTGTTGATTTATACTTGCAATAGCCGAGCTGGGACGAAAAATAAACGGCAGTATCACCCTTAATTTTAAACAACGACGACACCGGCTCTTCGGACAATCCGCTGAGATTTTCGAAAGCCACCTGATCGGGACTGGGCAGAATATTGCCAGCGATGTTTAAATCAAAAATATTCGTTACTTTTATCGACGACATATCAAGATCATCAAAAATATTATTAACAACTTGGGATTTGCTCAAAACAGTTTGGCCCGGTTTGGGTCCATAGCTGTTGAAGGCGACCACCACGCCGTTGTCCCCGACGCCGGAGATGGAGTTTCCGGAAATCTCGATATCTACGGGAGTTGGGCCCTCGTTAAACTTTAACGTATTGGCTGCGAAAATTCCCGATCCTCCAACATTACTAATGGTATTTTTTCGTACTAAACCGTGAGGACCTCTCGCCAAGATTCCATTTCGTTGTTTGTTTGTAATTTTATTATTTATTACGACAAAGTTGGGATTTGAAATCTCGTCGATAAAAAATCGCGTTGCACTTTCATCGGTAAAATTCTTTCCACCTTTGTCGTCCGGTAAGTTGGTAACTTTGATTCCTGGAATCATTTTATTCAAGTAAACGCTGCGAACACGCTGGTATCCCGTCGGAGGAGCAGGCAATACAATTTTTGCGCTTCCTAAAAAATATTGCGTGCCGCTACTGCTCACGTTAAAGGCGGAGATGGTAT
>JAYUKO010000180.1:0-14121 GCA_043764415.1 Bdellovibrionales bacterium
CATATTTTTTTGAAAAACCAAAAAAATAATTTGCGAATTTTGCGCAGACCACCTACGTTGTTTGCGGGGCGCTTGCAAATGACTGCAGGCACGAACACATGGAAAGCGGAGGGGGAGTATGGTGAAAATTTTCACTTTATTGGCAATAATGTTCTCGAGCATTGAAAGCGCGAGCGCTGAGAGCTCGATGATTCGACTAGACACCGGTCAAACACAGCAGAGTTACGAAAGCGAGCACCACGTAAAACTGAAAATGATCGCTCAAGATCTACGACTTTACGAAGTGCTTAACGACACGGTTTTTCTCAACATCGATGCGCCACCCTTTCGGCGGCAATCCATCAAGCCGACACGCTTGGCGAACGTTATTCCAAACCACCCTGTTCAGATGCGTTCCAACGCCGCCGCCATCGACTTGTTATCAATCACACCTTTATCTACAGATCCGCTCCTCCCCCAACAATGGAATTGGACCCGCGATAAAGACTCCGTCGGAATCAACATTGCCGAAAGCTGGCAACTGTTTGGCACCGGTGGCAAAAATGCACTCAACCAAGATATCGTCGTTGCCATCGTCGATGGGGGTTTTGATTACCGCCATCCCGATCTGTCATTCAATCGCTGGCGAAACTGGAACGAAGTCGCTGGCAACGGAATCGACGACGACGGGAACGGCTACGTTGACGACATCTCGGGTTGGAACGCGCAAAGCGAAACTGGCGAGATCGAAAGTGCCGATCATGGCACCCATGTGGCGGGGCTCATCGGCGCCCGCGGCAATAACAATCGCGGCATCGCTGGTGTGAACTGGCGCGTGAAAATTATGTATGTGTCCATGGGTCAGGCTTTGGCCGACACCGCATCCACCATGCGCGCGTACTCGTATATTTTAAAACAAAAGGAGCTGTGGCTGGCCACAAACGGTAAAAAAGGCGCCAACGTTGTCGCTATCAATTCGAGCTTTGGCATTGACGCCGAAAAATGCTCAAACAGCGATTTTGTAATTTGGAACGAAATGTTTAATAGCCTGGGCGAAAAAGGAATTCTCTCGGTGGCTGCGACGTCCAATTGGAACATCGACGTGGACGCCTTTGGCGATATCCCAACAAGTTGTGAGAGTCCGTTTTTGATCTCCGTAACAAACAGCACCCGCACTGGATTAAAAAGCGAAGCAGGCTTCGGCACCACCGCCATCGATCTTGCGGCTCCCGGCGAAGACATCCTCTCCACTGGCGAACGACAATTTAGCGGCGATCCCTCACCCTACTCTGCGCAAACTGGAACTTCGTTTTCGACACCGCAAGTCGCAGGCGCCGTGGGCTATTTCCACAGTGTTCTGGCGGCCGATCGGTTGTCACAAAGCCCCTCAGATTTAGCACTGGAGATTAAAGACGTTTTGCTGCGTACAACCACGCCCACTGAAGACCTTAAAAACTACACCGTGTCGGGCGGAGTTTTAAATGTTCACGCTGCAAGCCTTGTTTTTAAGCAATCCAACGAGGTTCTTGCTTCGCGATAGAAGCAGCGCATCCCCCCTAGGTACTTGGTGCCTTTTGCGGGTATCATCGTCGCTCCCATAGTTTATCAAAGGAGTGACGATGAAGTTTTTAGTTTTTACGATGCTGCTATTTTCGCAGTGGGTTTTTGCCAATGTTGAGACCGGCGAAAAATCTACAGTAACTCGAGACACCCTCATGAAGGGTTTAAAGATTCCCGAAAAAAGAGATTATACGCTCAGTAAAAAAATCACGCCCTGCGAGGATTTCCACAAATACGTTTGCTCCGAAGTGGAAGGCAAATTTAAACTCCCTGCCGATCGTGAACGCTGGACATTTTCGTTCACGGATATCGCAGAAAAACTCCTGCACAGTAAAAAACAATTCTTTAAGTCCATCCAAAACTACACGCCGCAAACCGAGCGCGGCCAGCAGTTTAAGGATGTTTACATTGCATGTATGGATCAAAAATCTTCGACCAGCGAAGAGAAACAAAAAATCATCGACGAAAAAAATCTCATCAGCAAAGTGGCCTCATGGGATGAGCTTTCAAATCTTGCGCAAACTCGCATCGATCAAGGGTTGCCAAGCTTTGTGGACTTTTTTGCCGAAGCGAACAAAGAAAACCCTTTAAAGAATGATGCGTTTTTATCGGCCGACATGCGCACCCTCCCCGAGCGCAGTTATTACGAAAACAAAGCGCTGATGAAAGACTTCGAAAAGCTTCTGGTTGATTTTTTTAAAACGGTAAAAGCCGACAAGCCCGAGCAACGGGCAAAATGGGTGATCGACTTCGAAACGCAACTGGCGATGAAGTATCCACTTCCAAAAGAGATGCGCGAGCGCTTTACGCAAAAACGCGACATCGATAAAAAAGAATTTTTAAAAAAATATCCAAATCTTAAGATGGACCGCTTTATTGCGCGTTTACCGGCAAAAACAGTTCTTATTGATCTTGTTCCTGAGTCCAACGAATTTTTTAACACGGCTTTAGCAACAATGCCTTTAGAGCAGCTCAAGAGTACTTACATGTTCCATAGCATCTCTGGCTACTTGGACGACTCGAGCTCCACCTTTTTTAACAAGTACTTTAAATTTCGCCACAAATACTTGGGTGGGCCTGCGCAACGCTCCCCGCGCGACGAACGCTGTACAAAACTTGTGATGAATAACTTTGGAATGGAATTGGATTATGAACTGATCAACATTCTTTTTCCAAACTTTCCGCAAGAGCGCATGATCACAGTGGGCGAAAGTGTTCGCAAATCCATCATCGCAGGGCTTGAAAAAAACACGTGGCTTGAAAAATCCACGCGCAAAGAGGCGATCAAAAAAATCGAAAAAGCAAAACTCTATCTTGTAAAACCGCAGTCAGACAAAGATTGGGATTTTGTGCCGATGCAAAAGTATGCGACCAACGCTCCTTACAGCAACATGGAGCTTTACCGCAAAACGCGTGTCGAGAAACAACTGAAAGAGCTCTCTGAAGATCGCAATCCAAGCCGTTGGGAGTACATGTCTCCCCTGGTTGTAAACGCTTACTACAATCCACCCGATAATAAGTTCGTACTCCCGCAGGGGATTTTGCAGTTTCCATTTTTTGATCCCGGCGTAACCGATATCGAAAACATCGCCGCCATCGGCACAGTTGTGGGCCACGAGCTTGGTCATGGAGTTGACGATCAAGGCTCGCAGTATGATTACCAAGGTAAGGTGCGAAAGTGGTTTACGGATAAAGATCTGGAATCGTTCAAAGCCCGCGGTGCCAAATTTGTCGCGCAATTTGATAAAATCGGCCACGATGGAAAACTCACTTTGGGCGAAAACATTGGCGACCACGTGGGCCTGACCTTTGCCTACAATGCAGCCTTCCCGGATGCTCCCAAAGCCACTGTCGACGATAAACAAAAGTTTTTTGTCGCCTATGCGCGCATGTGGTGCAACGTTGCCACGCCTTCGTATATCACTCGTCAGCTGAAGACCGATCCACACTCTTTGGGTAAAGAGCGTATTAACCAACAGGTGATTCACATCGATGGGTTCTACGAGGCTTACAATTGCAAAAAAGGCGACAAGATGTTTGTCGATTCAGGCGATCGCATTCGTATTTGGTAAAAGTCTTTTCAGTCAGCAGGAGCTTCGGCAGAAGCTCCTCGCATCCGGCAACGCAGGTCGCAATCTTCCCTCGCCACAATCCCGTATCAGCATAATTTACATTGTGCCAAATGCGTTATTTACCTTTCAAAAGGCTAACTCCATATTGCGACTCTAGATTTTGGGGTTCTGCTAGAAACGCAAAAACGAGGGGTTGCTATGCGTGGGTTGGGGTTTATTGGGATTTTATTTTCTTTTTCATTGGCGTTCGCAAATATAGAACTCAATAATGGTTTGATTTATAGCCCCGACACCGGACGAGTGATCGATGCAGAAGGTCGTTCCATTGACGTTGTCCTAGAAACAGGACTTCGCGCTCAAGATTTTAAAGTCGTAGAGCTTACTGTTCGAGAGGGAAAACATCTTCTCCTGATTCACGCCAGCTACTCGTTTTTTCTTTTTCAAAAAACCAATGCTGATATTGGTTGGACACCTTTAAAAACCGTGAGCAATGAATTTGCAAAAACCCATCGACAAAATATTTCACGGATAAAAATTAATTACTCCGAAAAGTTTGGCGCCTATGTGCTAACAAGTTTTTCGGAAGTGCCCGGGACCAATTCCTCATTCTTTTTCCTCGAAAACGAATCCTTAGAGACTAAAGACTCTGCTCGCATATCGGACGCCATCCGAGCTTGGATCAGCTTTCACATCAACACGACACCTCTCGAAACATACCTTAACGAAAATGTGGGCGACCTCGGTCTGCGTGCGATAGCGACGAAGATGGAAGACGTGCTCAAACCGACAGCGGGCGTGAGCACTGCTATCACTGTGATCTCCACAGCGGAAGCTATAGCCGAATCTACTACCGTGAAACCCGAAATCCCAACCATCCCAGTCATGAACGAGCGCGGTGAGCGCACCGATGGCTGGACGCTTGTGGAATCTTTTACGTCTGACTATTTGGAGGATGTAAAAAACGACACTTACGAACAAATTGATGAATTGCGAGCCATCGAGGATCGAATTCTTAAAAACTTTCTAAAAGTCGAAGGCGGCAGTGTAAAACTCCTCGCGCCAGCCGGAGTTGGAAAATCTGTCCTCATGCGCAGAATTGCTTACCGCCTACGTGTAGGCGATGTTCCCGAATCTCTTAAAAAAATGCGAGTGCGTTTCTTTTCTGCGGCCTCCCTTGAGGCGGGCTCAAAGTTTGTGGGCACCATCGAAGCCCGCATGAACGCCATGATCGAAGTTTCAAAACGCGTCCCGGTATTGTGGTTTGTGGATGAAGCTCATAGCCTCGTTGGCGCTGGAATTTCGGAAGGGCGCCCCACAAACATTCTGCAGTCATTAAAACCTTCGCTCGCCTCTGGTGCCTTAAAATGGTTAGCTGCCTCCACACCCAACGAGTGGGCCGCGGCTTTCGCAACCGACGAGGCCATGGATCGACGTTTTGTTCGCGTGGATCTCACAGTTCCCGATAGAGAGTTGTTGTTAAAAATCCTCAATAAATGGCTAGTGAAGTACGACAAAGCTCCCCTCACAGAGGCTTTGCTTGAGAAAATTATTTTCTATTCCAATGAGTTTGGCGTCGAAGGAGCTCAACCCTCAAAAGCCACACTGCTGTTAAACGAAGTTTACGCCAACGCCGACTTTAAAAATCAAAAGTCACCGATCACGGTGGAGAATGTTCAAGAAGCGGCCCAGGAGCTCTACAACGTCAATCCGTCGGAAATGGAAGTAGACAAAATCGCCGAACGCTTTTCCGTTCTCCAAAATAAACTGCAGGAGATTATCGGGCAGGACGCTGCTAAAAAGGCGATCTTGTCGCAAACTGTGCAGATCATGGCCGGCATGCACGATCGCACAAAACCTCGCTATCGTTTTATGCTGTCGGGAGACAAAGGCCTTGGAAAAACCGAAATCGTAAAGCTTTTTGCCCAAGCTATGGGTCTTCCCGAAGGGCGCATCGTGATGAGCGAATATGCTTCGCCCCACGAAATTGAATCCTTTAAAGCGCGCATCGCCCAGCTTGTGCGTATCCATCCCATGACGGTGCTTTCGTTTGACGAGTTTGAAAAGGCGCACCCTAAAGTTCAACAAGCACTTTTAGGAATTTTAGAGAGCGAATCCTTCACTTACACGCTCCGCGAAAATGGTGTGATTCGTTCCGCAACAGTGCAAATCAAAAACACCTCGGTGTTTGTGCTCACCAATGCCGGAGCGTCCTACCTAGCGTCCCGCCAGCTGGCAGAGCCAAAAGCGCCAAAGATTGGCTTTGCTCTCCCCGGCGTACAAGCCGAACAAGCAGACACCCGACCTCCATTTTATGAATGGGAATTCCGCCAAGCCATCGTACAAGATGGAGTGGATTCCTATGTTCTAGATCGGATGGATTCAGTCATTCCGTTTTTGTACTTTAGCCCGCAAGAGTTTGCCCAAATTGTTTACATGCACACACAAAAAATCATTGATGGAATTAACAAAAACTCCGCCACTCAATTTTCTTTCCAAAACCTCAAGCAATTCGCTGTGGATTTTACGAGCCGAAATTTTTATCCGCAAGCTTCGGCTCGCGATGTTTTGCGCACGCTCAATCAATACATTCGCCAAACCCTAGCCTCCATCGCCCTCAACAACCCCGGCGAAACCGTAAAAATCGGCTGGCACGAAGGAAATCTGTACCTCGTCGAAGATGCCCCTGTCGCCGAAACAGAGCCCACAGCACCACCGCAAACACTGACATGCAAAGAACTGTTTTAATGCACTTTTAAGTTTCTAAGAATTAATGGATTTCACAAAGAGTTCCTTTTAAGACGCGTCCATCCCTGGACTCGCTCGCGAAATCAAACATCCTGTTTGCGAGAGGTCTTAAAAGGAACTCTTTGTGAAATCCATTAATTCTTAGAAACTTAAAAGCTACCCCCGCCAAAAACTTCATCTGGGACACACTTGCGGATCTAAAAACTTAACCTTTGAAAGCAAATAGGTTTTTTTTTAAGACCTCTCGCAAACAGGATGTTTGATTTCGCGAGCGAGCCCATGGATGGGCGTGTCTTAAAAAGAACCTATTTGCTTTCAAAGGTTAAGTTTTTAGATTCTGGGTCCGTACTTATTTAGTGACTGGTAGATCGTAAAGGGAGTTGTAGAAGCGAAATGGCATGCGGGCGGTAAAGAGTCCGAAAGTGATTGCGCCTGCAGTGAGGGCCACGCGGTAGGCGATCACTCCCTGAGCCGGTGAACCTGCCGCGCTGTAAAAGGAAGAGAGCGCTAAGAGGCCCGGCACGAGTGATAGAATTCCCATGGTTGAAAACACCTGGCTTGGCCAATTGTAAATTCGCGCTAAAAATAAACTCACCAGGCCCACGGTGAGCGAGGCCGAAAATGAGGCCAGCACGAAAAGATCTGAGTTTTCAAAGCGTTCTAAAACAAAAACGCTCAGCAAACCACATACGAGAGCGCCGAAAAACGCGCGCTTTGGAAGATGAAAAAAAATGCAAAACGATAGAGTCATGATGGAGTGACAGAGCATGGTAAACCACAGCGTCTGTGTGTAATCCTGCACCGGTGCCACCAATTTAGAGAGATCCTGTGCCACAAAACCCAAGCTGGTCATGGTGTTTTCGACGAGCAAATAAGAAACTCCCATGGCCACCAAAATAAGAATCGACTTCATCATCTTTACGGTGCCCGAAACAAAGTTGTGTTCTGCAAGCTCACTGATCGCCGACGTCAACGTGAGCCCAGGGACGATGAGAATTAAACTTCCAATCACAAACACGGGAACCGCAAGTCCCATCAAGTACGACGCTATCACCGCGGCAATAAACGCCACGAGACAGCCGATAAAATCGTTAAACACTCCGCTAAATTTCAACTTCCGCGCCAAAGGTCTTTGCAAGATGTATACGAAGGCCGACAGAAAACCACTCAGCAGAGCCCCCACAAAATTTCCGTAGCGAGGAAAGCTTGCCACAAAACCGATCAGAAAGGCGGCCACTGTGACGAATAAGAATCGGTACTTTTGGGTTCGAAAGGCGTTTAAATTGTCGGCAGCGGCGGCGATCGTCATGTCACCCGTGCTGATTTTTTCGAGAATGGAATCATAAAACAACATGTCGGTAAAATTGATGGTGCTTTCGGTGGCGCGCTCGAGGGTCGTTACCACCTCGCCATCTTTTTTAGCGGTCACAAACACCGCCGTCGGGGTGGCGTACACGTCGCAGTGAAAACCATTCACCGGACCAGCTTGCATAATACGCTCTTCTAAACGCGTGATGGGACCACCGGTCATCAGATACCCGCGTGCACACTCACCCGTTACTTTTAAAAAATCACTCATCGATGTTTTCATGAAAGCTCACTCTAATATTTTAGGTTGGAAAATAACAGATAAATTCGGAACCTCGGCCAGAAAGACTTTCGATTTCAATTCGACCACCCATTTTGAGCATGGAATTTTTGGCAATGGACAATCCAAGCCCCGTCCCCGCAACACTTCCGCGAGCTTTGCCGTGTTGGACACGATAAAATCGTTCGAACAGACGAGGCGCATGCTCTTCGCTCACACCCGGGCCATTATCGATCACCTTTAAAATCACAAACGCCGGAACTTTTTCCCATTGAACCTCGATTTTCGAGTTATCTGGGCAATATTTGATGGCATTTTCCACTAAGTTTGTAAGCACCTGAAGCACCAAAAGGCGGTTTGCATTTACAGAAGGGGTTTTGTAAAGAACGTCGATCGAGTGACCTTTGAGCTTTGCCGCTGCCGCCACGGTTTGCAAAACGTCTTCGGTCAACTCCAGGGTGGCGAGCTCTTCTTTGGCGGTTTCGGCGCTGGCATCCAAACGCGATAACGTGAGTAAATCTACGACAAGCTCATTGAGGCGGTTGACGTTTCGTTCGACCACGGCCAGTTTGTCTTTGGCGGCTGAAAAATTTTGCGTTTCGTAATCTGATTTCAAGGAGTCCACATAGCCTTTGATAGACGTCAATGGCGTTTTGAGCTCGTGAGAGGCATTGGCCACAAAATCAATGCGCAGTTCTTCTACTTTTTTAGCTTCGGTGATGTCGTGAAATACTGCGATCACGCCGTAAAACTTATTCTTTTTTTCGTTGATCACCGGGTTTACGGTCACATCAAAAACGTGGCTGTCTGGAGTTTTATGGGTGCGCATGGGAATTTGCAATCGACGCGAGGTTCGCTCGGAAAGCACTTCATCTACCGCTAGCGTCAACTTTGGTGCGCGAAAAACTTCGTCCAAATACGATGGCGGCGCTAAGGGATCAAAGTTTTTACCCAAGATCTGCGCCATGGCTGAATTGAAATATTGCACGCGCTTTAAACTATCAATGGCAATCACGCCATCCGATACGGCACCCGCCAAGGTTTCGATTTCACGTTCTCGGCGAGATTTATCATCTTTATGTTTTTTGATCTCGCGGTGGATTTTGTTTAAGGTCAGTTCAAGCTCGTACCACTCACCAAAATCTTGAATGGGCTCGTATTCGTGATCCCACTCTTTTTCGTAAGTGCCGCGCTTAATGTTTTTGGCTTTCGCAAGCAATCGCCCCAGCGGAAATAAAAAGATGTAGGACACCAAAACGGAGTGAATTAAAATGAAAGCACCAGACAATAAAAACAAATACCACGGATTGGTAATCCACTTTGTCTGCCAGGCTGCAAACACCATTAACGCCGCCAGCAATAGCAACACCACATGGATGATGATATGCCGCTGGACAACTTTGATCGGCGTTAACTCAAAGGGCTGCACTTAATTAGGCCTCTTCCTTCACTCGATATCCAACACCGCGAATGGTCTCGATCAAATCACCGGCCTCGCCTAATTTTTTACGTAAGCCAAACACATGGGTATCCACGGTGCGGCCCACCACGCTGACGCCCTCGCCCTGAACTTCCGAAATCAAACGCTCGCGGGTCAAAACTCGTCCCTTGTGAGCGAGCATCGTCGAAAGAAGTTTAAATTCGGAGGGTGTTAAATCAATCAACGCACCGGCGACTCGAACCTCGTAGGTTTTTAACGACAACTGCACCGACCCCAACGTGAGGAGATCTATGGTTTGTTGGGCAGCCTCGACTTTTGGTTCTTTGCTCATACGCTGCGACCGACGCATCAACGCCTGCACTCGCGCCCACAAGACAGTGTTGTCAAAAGGTTTTATCATGTAATCATCGGCGCCGGAGTCCAGTCCCTCGACGATATCTTCCGGCTCTGACTTTGCAGTTAGCATTAATATCGCCAAGCTCTTGCCGTTTTCCATGGCCCGCGCAACTTTTGCCACCTGCACACCACTCACTCCGGGAAGCATCCAATCCAGAATTAACAAATCAAACTGATTGTCTTTGATTGCCAACAGACCCTCTTCGCCATTAGCGCAGTCTGTAACATCAAAGCCTCTACCCGTGAGATTAAATTTTAAAAGCTCACGAATATCCTGCTCATCCTCAACCACTAAAATATTTCCCTTACTTTGACTCATACTTCCTCCTCTGTCTTAAGACGGTCATCACCGACAACCGATCGACTGTGCCTAACATCTGAACCCGTTAAATAGAAAATCACTTCTTCGGCAATATTGGTCGCGTGGTCTGCCAAGCGCTCCAAGTTTCGAACCACTGAAAGCAATGCCATGGTGGACTGAAAGTCGCCCACCGGCTGTTGAAGATGCTCGCGTAATTCTTCGCTGAGGCGATTACGAAAACGATCCACGCTTTCATCCACCGCAAGAACCTTTTGCGCGCGTTCCAAATCATTTTCCATAAAGGCATCAAACCCATCGCGGATCATCCGCGTTACGGTGGAAGCCATTTCGCGGATTTGCTGGACTGCCAAATTGGGTGACGACTGAAGGTACTCTTCGATGGCATAGGAGTTATTTCGCACAAGATCACCCATGCGCTCCAAATCCACGTTAATTTTTATAATCGCAAACACCAGACGCAAGTAGGAGGCCACCGGCGATTGGCAGGCCAAGATGCGAAAACAAACGCCATCAATTTTTTTATGCAGACGATTCACCTCAAGCTCAATCTTTAAGATTTGCAGAAGCAAACTTTTATCTCGCAAAACCAGCGCCTTCATCGACGTGTCCACGGACTCTTCCACATAGCCCGCCATGGTCAGCACCAAGGCGCGAAGCTCGTGGATGTCTTTTTCCGTTCGTGGAGCGACGGCTCTCAGCTTAGACATGAATTCTCCCCGATATAAAATCTTCGGTGTCGGACTCTAGGGGCTTCGTAAAAAAATCTTCACAGCTTGTGCATTCCACCATCCTACCGTTTTTAAGTAGCAGCACTTGATCCGAAACCCGTGCGACTTGCTCTAAGTCATAGTTTACCCAAATCACACTCATTGAATCTTTTAAGGATTCTATCACAGCTTCGAATAGGGCTTTTTGTACAGGGTCCAACAGTAGAGTGGGCTGATCTAAAATAAGGACAGTGGGTGTTAACAAGAGAGTGCGAGCAAGGTTGAGCAGGGTTTTTTCGAAGGCGTTGAGTTGTGATATTTTTTCGTGCAGAGAATTTTTAAAAGTGCTCCATAGGCCAACGGTTTTTAAAACACGCTCCACCTCTTCGGCCAAATGCACCTGCATTTCCACACCCGCCAAACGGCTTACGAGGGATAGGTTTTGAAAAATCGAAAAGTCGTCAATGCAGGCATAGCTTTTAGAAACCAACCCAAGGCGCTGATTTCCAATCATTTCAAACGTTCCAGTGACTGTGCCCTTGTGCAAGCCTAAAAGAGATTTTAAAAATAATCCCTTTCCAGAGCCTTGTTCCCCAATGATCGAGAGTGTCTCCACACTTTGTAAATTAAAGCTAATGTCTTTCAGCAAGTACTTTCCATCGCGATGCAGGGAGTAGTTTTTTAAAGTGAGTCTTGGAAACTTCATGCAGACTCTCGTCGATAGGTTAATAAATGCAAACTGATCATCAAACTCATCAGCAGCGCAAAAGCGTGGTACGTGAGTCCGGCCTCGACCAAACGCGGAAGGATGATTCTAAAATCCATCACCACTAAAATAAAAACGAGGGGCAGTAAAAACTTTTTAAGACAAATAAAAAAATAATTAATAAAAGTTGTCGCCAAGTAGGGGCTTAAAACTTTGTGGGTGCGATAGAAATCGATTTTGTGAAAGCGCGCAAAGGCATACAGGCTGCGCAGGGGGCTTTTTGCAAAATCTGTCCAATATTTAAGTGTTTCTAAAACCATGAGGCCTGTCAAAATCCATATCCAATCAAAAAATTGCGGCATGCTCAAAAAAATACCAATCGAAAAAATGCCGATGTCTACGATGGGAAACGCGCTGATAAAGTGAAATAACTCTTTTAGAAACCACAGATGATTTGTCATAGTTCCTAAAAATCTCCACACCAACATGAGTATCAGCGTGACTCCTTGGCTCAAGGCACAGCTCGTAATGAGTATCAAACACGCTTTCAGGATTATGCGCACAAAGTATTCGTCCACATCATTTTTAAATTCAGTGAGCATAAGGTAGCTGACGATTCCCAAAAAGATAACAATTGGCACCCAGCTCACAACACTCTTAACTGAATTATAAACAACTCCTGACGAAATCTTCACGTCCCCACCTCGACCAAATCATGAATGACTCTGGAAACCGCAAAAAAACCAAAGGCCCCGGCTAAATGGGTGATGGCTCCCATGCCGCCGCCACAATCCAATTTTTTAATTTCGGTGGAGTCTTCGGGATAAACATACTTTTCTGTGGAGTACACACACGGAACTGAAAACTTTTTATTTTTTATACGAGGAAATCCATAGTCTGCGCGCAGCTTTTTGCGCATAAACGCGAGCAAGGTGTCTTCGGTGCTGCGACTGAGGTCGTCGATTTTAATTTTGCTGGGATCGCGTTTTCCGCCCACAGAGCCCAAAACAATCAGCTTCTTTTTCTGCGAGCGACAGTGATGGGCTAAAAAGGCTTTGCCGATTCCATTATCAAAAGCGTCGACGATGTAATCGTAGTCCGTTGAAAAAAATTTTTCGGCGGTCTCTGGGGAAAAGCGATCATTGATCAAGTGCAACTGACATTCTTTGTTAATCAAACGAATCCGTTCGGCCAAAACATCAATTTTAAATTTTCCAACGCTCTCATCTGTGGCCAAGATCTGCCGATTAAAATTGCTTACGCAGACGTCGTCAAAATCCATCAGGGTGATTTTGCCAACTCCGCTGCGAGCCAGTGCTTCCACCACCCAAGAGCCAACCCCGCCAACTCCGATCACGGCCACATGGGCGCGCGCCAATTTGTACAGACCCTGCTCGCCGTAAAGACGTGCCACGCCAGAAAATCGATTTAAGTAGGCTTCAGACATCTCCAACAAACTCAGGCTCCTTGGATAACACTCGATTTATATTCCTAAAAGTGGCCTCTTGCAGCTGTTCTTGCGAAATATTTTTGATTTCGCACACCGCCCGCACAACTTTTAGGTAAATATCGACGGCGTCCTCAGATTTAAAAGCATCGCTTTCGATGAGAAGCGAATCCAAGGGAATTTTAACAACGGTTTCCTTTAAGCTTTTATATCCGCGATGGAACACGCCTCGGCCCACGGAAATCATAAATCCGCTGTCGATGTAACTGCGAGCCACATCCCACGAACCAGAAAACCCATGCACCAGGCCTTTGAAAGAGTAGGACTTCAAAAGTGATTGGGCCCTTTCATGATCTTTGACGATATGCAGCACAAGTGGCTTTTTAAAAGTTTGATTGAGGTGGAGGTGTTGGCGAAAGATATCTTCGAGCAGATCTTTTTGCTCTTTTGTTTTTGCTCGGAAACCATCGATGCCTGTCTCGCCAATAAAATCTGCTTCCGGCAGCACGGTCGTTAGATACTGCATTTGTTTTTGAATTTCGTCAGAACCCAAAGCTAAAACGTGCCACGGATGTAATCCGAAAGATCTGTAAGTGTTTGGAAGTTTTATCTTAAGTTGTTCGTCCCAGTCATCGGCGTCGTAGCCAGCCATAACACGGCCCAAAATATTTTGAACGGCGCTGCGCTCGATCAATTGATCGCGATCCGATTTTTTAAAGGAAGAAAGGTGGATATGGCCGTCGAACCAAAACATGGCAAATCAAAACATAGAATCAGGATCTGCACAAAATAAAAGAGCACTTGTTTTAGCAAGTGCTCTTTCGCAAACTTTGTAATCTAAAGATTACTCAGCTGGAGCTGGCTCAGTCGCAGGTGCTGCATCAGCAGGTGCGGCTTCAGTTGGAGCAGCTTCTTCCATTGCTGGAGCTTCTGCAGGAGCTTCTTCTTTTTTAGAGAACAAGCAGCCAGTTACTAGTAGAGTTGCGAATAATGCGATTACGATTGATTTCATATATTCTCCCAAATCGTTTGTTGTTTAGTGTGTTTTTGTTGGTGCTGTTGTAGGAGCAGTTGGAGCCGTTGCAGTTGCAGCAGCTTCTTTAGCTTTTGCAGCAGCTTTAGCAGCGTCAGCTTTTGCTGATTTTGCAGTGGCTTTAG
>JAYUKO010000181.1:0-3898 GCA_043764415.1 Bdellovibrionales bacterium
GAAATGTAATTGCAGCAAAGCTACAGAAAATAGCCAATAAGGGGGGTGAAATCAACAAATAATCATTGCAAAATACAGTCAGATCTTGCTGTATAGGGCTCTATGACATTGCCGAAAGCAAATTCCACCGAGATCTCTCAGCGCCGCAAAAAAGTTGTGGTGATTGGAGCGGGGCCTGCAGGCCTGGCGGCGGCTTACAAATTACGAGCATCTGGCGTCGATGTCGAGCTTTACGAGGCACAAAAGCAGGTGGGCGGCCTTTGTCGAAGTTTTGAAATCTGGGGACATATCGTCGATTTAGGTCCCCATCGTTTTTTTTCCGCAAGCGACGAGGTGAACCAATTTTGGTTTCACGCCGTGGGTGAAGAATTTTCCTGGGTCCCACGACAAACGCGGATTTTCTATCAAAAGAAATATTTTCAATATCCACTTCAGGCTTGGGACACCTTCACTCAGCTTGGTTTTGTGGAATCTCTGCGCAGTTTAGCCAGCTACATATGGGCCAAAATCAGTATTCAGCAAAATGACGAAACTTTCGAAAATTGGGTTGTGGGGCGATTTGGTCGCAGGCTTTATGGGATTTTTTTTAAAACCTACAGTGAGAAGCTTTGGGGCTTGCCGTGTTCTGAAATCGATCCAGATTTTGCTTTTCGCAAAATTCGCGGTTTGAGTTTGCTGCAAGTTTTTAAACGTTTTTTTAAAAAAAAATCAACCTTTGTGGATCAATTCGCCTACCCAAAAAACGGAACCGGTGCGGTTTACGAAACACTCGCTGAACGTTTTATTAAAATGGGTGGAATATTAAACTTAAACTCACCGGTGCAAAGCTTGGATTTATTGCAAGCAGACGCCATTGTTTCGACCATGCCGCTGCCGCTACTTTTGCGACTGTTGCCAAAGGTACCAGACACAATTCTCGCTGCCGCTGAACGCCTTTCCTTTAGAAACACCGTTTTAGTTTATGTGTGGGTGGAGAAAAAAAATCTTTTTCCCGACAATTGGATTTACGTGCATTCTCCAGATATCCAGTTTGGCCGAGTGACGAATTTCAATAACTGGTCCACGAACAAAAACTCTTCCGCAGCGGGAACCGTGCTTTGTTTGGAATACTGGTGCTCGGAGCAAGATCCCAATTGGCAGTGGAGCGATGAGCAGTGGAGTGCGCTGGCGCGAGAGGAATTACTCAAATCGCAGATTTCGCCAGATTATGGAAACTTTTTGGATTGTAAAGTGGTCAAGGTCGCTCGGAGCTATCCGGTTTTTAAAGCGGGATTTCAAAAAAATGTGGACATCATTCGAAAGTATTTACAGCAAGCTCACCCAGAAATTTATTCCATCGGGCGCTACGGGGCATTTAAATACAACAACCAAGATCACAGTTTGCTTATGGGTTTGCGAGCGGCCGAACATATTTTAAAACGTCACAATAAAGATTTAGGGCATGTTAGTTTGGAAAAAATAAATACGAGCCATACCTACGAGGAAGATTTTACCCTCAAAGATATTCGCTACGACACATTCGACGAGGTGTAATATGAAGTTTTTAATCTTAATACTTGGAGTTGTTATGGCTACGGACTGGAAGCCGCTTGAGGATTTTCGTAAAAATGCCAATGACTCCATTAAAAAAAACTGGTTGGTGGTTGTGGGTCTTGAGTGGCTGCAAGAGGGCAAACCCTATTCCTGGCCCGAGCAAAATCCAGTCCTTATTTTTGAGATGAAAAAAAAGAAGGTCACAGTTCGGGCATTAAACGATCAAGATGTAAAAATCGACGGCAAGCCCATCAAAAAAGATAAAACCTTTTCGTTACTGAGCGATAAATCCGACTACAAAACCACTATCGAAAAGGGCTCATTTCAACTTTTTATTATTGATCGCCCTAAGGGCTTAGGCGTGCGAATCAAAGATCTGCAAAGCGAAGCCTTAAAAAACTTTGCTGGGATCCCGTGGTGGGAACCCAAGGATGAGTATATCGCAAAAGGCACGTGGAAAAAGTTAAAGCCCGTGCGAACCATTAAGATTCCCGATATCCAGGGAGAGATCACAGAGGAGAAAATATCTGGCTTCGTCGAGTTTGAGCTGCAGGGGCAAAAACAAGAGCTGTATCCTACACAAGAAGGCGCAAAACTATTTTTCGTTTTTAAAGACCTCACCAGTGGAAAAACCAGCTATGGTCCGGGACGCTTTTTAAGTGCAGAGCTTGGTAAAGACGGTACGGTGGTCATGGATTTTAATCGCGCGACCAATCCCCCCTGTGCCTATATCTCGTTCGCAACGTGTCCACTGCCACCCATCGAGAATTATTTAAAAATCCCCATCGAAGCGGGCGCCCAAAAACCTGCAAACGGGCATTAAAGCGGTCATTAATATTTACTTAAGAACAACAGTCGGTAGATAACACCGCCTCTCATCATAATGTCTCGTCGACTTTGGTCAATGCCTGCCATGACTCCATGGGTAGCTCCCTGGATGGCGGCACCGGCGAGTTCGGCTTTTCTTTTTAAACGTTCGTAATGCCTTCTTACGTCGGGCATCACGGTTAACACTTTTTCTAGTTCGCCACCATCCAGCCAGATGTCATTACAAAACTGACAACGCTCGATCAGAAGACTCTCTAAATCATACTCTGTCATTTTTCCGTTGCACGAAATGCAGTCCAAACTTATCATTTTTTTCTTACATTTGCGGCAGTTTTGATTTTCCCTTTCCTGAGCCTCATTGCAATGACGACAAATGGAAAAGGCTTCGCGACCTTCTCGCTCCGTAAACATCGTAGGAGTAAACAAGGATTTATTAATGAGTCGTTCAAGAGTTTCAACTTTCATTGCAAGTCCACCGCACTCAAAGCAAGTGACCGCAAAGTTTTCCTTGCCTATCTGCTGAAGTTTTTTATTTTCACAGATCGGACAGTCTTTGTCGGTGGGAATAAAAAGTTGAGCTCCCTCTTTAAAAGCCGTATCCAGCGATTCCTTCGATTCGTTCAGTTTTAAAAAAATTTTACTAAACTCGAGATGGTCGATAAAAAAGACCTGACAATGATTGCACTCTTCGAGTTCAATGTCGGTATCCTGCACATGGCCTGAATGCATTTCTTTTTCGCACATGGGGCAAAGAAGTTGCCGTTGCACGGAATCTTGGAGTCCTAAACGCACCAACTGCTGAGCAAAAATATGGTCATTGAAGGCCTTTAAGAAGTCGGTCTTTGAAATGAGAGTCCCTTTGCAAAGGGAGCAGAAACCGAGATTGATTCCAGTTTTGCTTTTGCGAACAGTTAAGATCGCTTTGCATTTCGGACAGTTCATTGAGTTTGTCATTACTGTTGAAATTATGCCGTTAAAACTATCTTTCGCCAACCGTGATTTTTTCGATGACACCGTCAGAAGTGATGTAAACATTGGTGGGGAGATAATCAACTTCGAGTTCGGTCATGAGGGTTTTACCGCGATCGTGATAAAAAGGCTGGTTTGGTAAATATTTTGCAAGCACCGTTTGGGCCTCTGCGCGGGAGGTTTCGAGATCCGTGTTGACCGGAATCAGGCGTCGACTCCCTTGGCCACCTTCTAGACCTACATCCGGTAGATTTTTAAGTTTTTCCAGGCACGGAGCGCAGGTCACGGACCATAGAATAAGCACGGAAGGTGCAGGCTGCGAGGCCATTTCGGGCATGCCTAAAAGCTCTGAAAGCTTTGCGGGGTCGAATTTTTGGCCGATATGGTCTTTTGAGTTTTCTATCAAATAATCCGATAAGTAGCTTTGTGAATACGCAACCAAGGCGATCATCAATGCGAGTCCTACAAGTAAACAAAAAGGTAAAAGCAGCCACTTTGAGGTTTTTAAATCGTTCATGGTTGAGATCTATGCGAGCCCCTCACGCTCGTCAATCCCCAAGATCAAAAC
>JAYUKO010000182.1:0-1152 GCA_043764415.1 Bdellovibrionales bacterium
AGCTTGCGATCAATGTTTTTTGAAATTTGCCAGCCAATAATTTTTCTGGAGTAAAGATCAATAATCACCGCCAAATACACAAAACCGTTTTCAATACGTATGTATGTAATGTCGGCTGCCCAAACCTGGTTAACGTTATCAATTGTCATTTCCTCAATCAGATTGGCATGCACTTCAAAAGTGTGGTTAGAGTCCGTTGTTTTTACAAAACGTTTTTTTGGTTTTATCTGCAGTTCAAATTTTTTAATAACACCACGGAGTTTTCGCTCACCAATCACAATGCCACCTCTTTTCAAATGGCCCAGCAGCATGCGATATCCCGTACGCGGGAACGTGACTCGCAGCTGCTCAATTTTACCTCTGATAACAGCATCACGCTCCTCCTGCTCAGGGCGTGATATTTTTGGATCTCTGTAATATGTCGACATCGCAAGCCCCATCACTTTACAGGCTTTTTGGCGCGTGCCAATCTTCTGGAAGTTTCGATCAACCCAGTCAACTCGCTCTCTGGTGCTGAGCGTGGCGACGTCTGGAGTTTTTTTAAAAGGTCGATAATGATCGACTGCTCCGCAACCTTCTTCTGGTACTCTTCAATCTCGGATTCCATTTGCAACATTTTACGAACCATCTGCGAGGGCATTCCCTGACTCTCAAGCTCTTCCACGCGTTGGCCTTTTGCGGCGGAATCAAGCTGCGCTTTCCATTTGTAGATCACGCCAACTTCGACGCCATTTTCAATCGCGATTTGTTCTGTAGATTTTGTTCCTGCCAGGAACTCGGCCACTGCTTTTTGCTTCTGCTCATCTGTAAATTTACGACGGGGTTTTCTTCCCATAACTGACTCCTCTTTGCCTTGTGCATTCTAAGGCATTTAAAGTCAGTCAACCATTGTCATTTTTTCAGGCTTTTAGACTCCAGCTAAACGCCCGCAGTCCAACATTAAGATGAAAAATTCATTATTCATATTAATTACATGTTTATTTATTTCTAATAATACATATGCACAAATTGCACGACCTGGCGTAGAAGGTGTGCGAGTAGTTACAAATTCATTAAACTGGGTGGGACAACTTAAAGCGAACGGTAATATTTTTTGTACTGCATGGATATTAAAGCACGGTGTAGCTGTAACAGCTAAGCATTGTTTTCTGC
>JAYUKO010000183.1:0-13771 GCA_043764415.1 Bdellovibrionales bacterium
GGCTTCTTTTTAAGACGCGTCCATCCCTGGACTCGCTCGCAGCTCGAAACATCGTGTTTGCGAGAGGTCTTAAAAAGAAGCCTTCAAAAGTTTGAATAGAAATTTATGCATTGAGTCCCAAAACGTCGTACCTAGCGTTTTTGCCGCCATATGATGGTGGAGGCGAAGAGGATCATTAAGATGTTTGGTCCCCAGGCCGCAATGATGGGCGGCAGTGAGCCGTGCCGTCCTAGAGTGAGGCCGGAGTTGTAGAGCCCCCAGTAGAATAAAGTTAAGACAACGCATTTCTGCAGGTTCATGAGCACTCCGCCCGAGCGGTTGGAACCCGAGGTGGCAAAGGAAATTCCCAGCAGCACCATGACAAGCGTGGTGAAGACATAGCTAAATTTTGAGTAGTAATCCACCTCGAAGGGAACGGTGTTGAGACCCGCCTCCTTATTGCGCTCAATGTAGCGGCGGAGTTCGCGCACACCCATTTGTGCCGAAGCCTTGGAGGACGTTTTGATATCGATGACGTTTTCTCCCACTTCTAAATCTTTTTTCTCAAACTTTTCGGTAATCGGTGCAGAATCCTCATCAAAGAACACTGTGACTGTGCCATTCCGCAGGGTCCAGCGCCCCTCACCGAGCAGCGCTTCCTGGGCCACAAGAATCTGTTGCAACATCCAATCACTGGAAAAGGTATAGAGGGTGATTTTAAAAGCCTTGGCTTCTTTGGCATTGAGAAGGCTGATGTTGAAAATGTTTTGTCCCGAACGATACCAAATATTTTCTTGTCGGGAGTTGGAGTACAATAGAGGTTTGTTCTTAAGCACAGTGTAGTAGATATAATTGCGCTTATCCACGGCTTTCGTCATCAGCTCATTGCTCGCGAAAAACGACACGAGCGACACCCCACTCACGATAACCAAGATTGGCAAAGAGATGCGCAATAAACTCAAGCCCATACTGAACATGGCTACCATTTCGCTATTTTTATGAATAGTTCCCAGCGTAAATAGGGTTGCTAAAAGGCAAGCCACAGGAATCAGCTGAAACAACATTTCAAAGGAGTAGTAGGCATAGTATTCGGCAAAAACTTTGAGCTCCGCAGAAAAGCGTGCGGTGCTGGTTAAGAAATCAATCGCCACAAAAAGTGTGACAAACACACTCAGTCCAGCGACGAAATAAAACACAAAACTCTTGCCAATGTAGCGATCGATGATTGAAATCACGTACCCATAATACTTGACTCCGCAAAAAAAGAATCGTCTACTCGAAATATGTCGTTACGCGTCTTACTTGCCGATGAAAGTGATACCATCAAAAAAGTGTTTCAACTCGCCCTTCAGGACATGAATGTGGAAGTTAAAACCGTTCAGAGTGGCCTCGACGTCGTCAATGTGGGGCAAACTTTTAAACCGCACATTATTTTTGCAGATGTACTCTTGCAGAAAAAAAATGGTTACGAGATGTGCCTGGAAGTTAAGCAAGAAAGCGCTCTTGCCGGCATTCCCGTGGTTTTGATGTGGAGCTCGTTTATGGAGCTTGATCAGGAGCAGTACAAACGATCAAAAGCTGACGATCAGTTAGAGAAGCCGTTTGATGCCGATCATCTTCGCAATTTGATTAAAAAACACACACCCAGCGCTGTTAGCAACCCGCTTTCACAATTTCTAAAGTATCCGAAAAGTGTGACTAAAGAGACTGCAGCAAAAAAACCAGAGGCCCCTGTTGCAGCCCCCATGCAAGAAAAACCAATCAATGAAGAATCCTCTGAATTTAATTTAAATTCGATCTTTGAAGATCTCACTGCCGTTTCCGACACCATGGCACCGCCACCTTCGTTTTCGGACGAAGCCCTGGAAATGCCCGCTCTCGATAGCATTACCAATCATGAATTTGATCAGTTTAAAATCGATACTAGAGTGGAAAACCTCGAAAAATTTGAATCCTTAAATTTGACGTCTTCCAATCTACAGGCCAATCTACAGGCCAATCTGTCATCCAATTTACAGTCCTCACTGAAGGACGACGAACCGACCCCAGCTCCTGATTTTGATAATATTCAACCGATGAAGCTTGAGTCAGTATTTAAACAAAAGGCACCGGAGCGGCAAATTCACAGCGAAGTTTCCATGACTGAGTCTGAGCTTTCGCAAGTTGAAAAAACTTACTTGAAAAATTCGAAACCGATCATCACGCAATCCATGGGAATGAACGACCAGGAAATCGAAGCCATCGTTCGCGCCCACACCGAAGAGTTTATCAAAAGTCAATTGCAAGACACCCTGCTCGATATTGTTGAGAGAGTGGTGCGCGACGAACTGACAAAAGTTCTTGAAGAGGAAGTTCGCCTGAAACAGGAACTCCAAGATGACAATCCTTGAGCTTGTAAATCTCGCTATTCAAGAAGATCTTCCCTCTGGGGATATCACTACCGACAATCTTGCTCTGAAAGAAAAATTAGGCCATGCGTTTTTAATTGCGAAAGCCGACATTAAGCTTTCCGGCAGCGAATTCTTTCACCACAGCATGTTGGCGCTGAGTCCGAGCGCCGATATCAAATGGTACTTTAAAGAAGGCGACACAGTTTTAAAAACTCAAAAAGTGGCATCGATCTACGGCAATCTGCTGGAAATTATCAAAGCCGAACGTGTAGCGCTGAATTTTTTGGGGTTTTTTAGCGGTATTGCGACTCTGACTCAGCAATATGTCAGCGCCAGAGCCCCGCACTCGAAGCTACAGATCTTAGATACGCGAAAAACCCTTTCGCCGTACCGGCCCTGGATTAAAAAAGCGGTTCTCCATGGCGGTGGATTAAACCACCGGCAAGGCTTAAGTGACGCTGTTTTAATTAAGGAAAATCACATCCGCATTGCCGGAGGCATCACTCAAGCCGTGCAGCAGATTCGCAAACACACGAAAGAATTCGTTGAAGTAGAAGTGACAACGTTAGATGAAATCAAAGAAGCTTGCGCTCTCGATATTCAGCGGCTGCTATTGGATAACATGTCGGATGAAATGATCCAGCAAGCTCTAGCGTTCGTTCCTGATAATATTGAGACCGAGGCCAGTGGCAACATGAACATGGCTCGGATTAAATCCTTAAGCCAAATTGACGGTCTTGATTTTGTCAGCGTTGGCGCACTCACCCACTCTGCACCCTGCGCAGACTTAAGCCTTTTGTTCGAGCTTTAAAATGAGTGTAAACAAACTCACCCACCAGGATTTTTTAAAACAAAGTAGAGCGAGTTTCTTCGAACCGACCACGGATAGCACAAACACATGGGCCAAACAGAAGTTTCAGGGCCAAACGTCGTTTGCTTTATTTCTGGCAGACCAGCAAACCCAGGGGCGCGGCCGCGGTCAAAACACCTGGTCACAGTCGGAAAGTGGCCATACTTTTCTCTCAACATGGTGCCTCCTTTTGAGCTCGCAACCGCAACCATTGTTTCCATTGCGGATTGGCTCACTGCTTTTTGATTGTTGCCAAAAAACCTGGCCCACTTTGCCCTGGGCTCTAAAAGCTCCCAACGATATTTATATTGGCGATAGCAAATGGGCAGGAATCCTCGTTGAAGTGGTGCCTTTCGAGTCTTTTGTTTGTGCCTACATCGGAATTGGCGCTAATATTTTATCCAAGCCATCCAATGTCGATCAAAAAACTGCAGCGCTGACCGAGCACCTTTCCTTTTCGGAAAATTCTTGGTTGGCTTTTTGCTATTCATTGTACGAGGGACTTTTGCAAATCCAAAAGGATCCTTCGCGAACAAAGCTGACCGGAGAAGAAACAAAGTCTTTGCAGTTCGCTTTACAAAAATACACCGACAATCACGTGCAAACAGTTTTACCCGATGGAAGTTTGAGACTGACCACCGGAGATTTAATTCATTGGAGTGAACTATGAATATTCAGCTTATCAAATGGTACATGCTTATACCTCTCCTCACTGCCTGCGCCTCTTCGGATAAGGCATTTTTTTGGAAAGTTGAAAAAGAGGGTCGCACCTCCTACGTTTTAGGAACGGCTCGCCACGGAGTAGAGATCTTTGACCTGCCACCAGAAGTTCAACAGCGTTTTGATTCCGCAAAAACCGTTTTATTGGATGCGAAACGTAGCCTCAACGTCGACGCCAAAAAGAAAGCTGAATTTATTAAAACAATCACTGTAAAAACGAAGTCGTCGAAAGAGGCATCGCCTCTCAACAAACCAAGTCGCTCCTACTTTACAGACAGCGAATGGCAAGAGATTGTAAAACGCATCCTCTATCAACACGATGACAAAATAAATGAAATCATGATTGAAGGACTCACGCTGCCGGAGATCAGCCGTTACTTGAGAAAAGCGGACAAAATTTATCTCAACTATCAAGAGAGCAAGGCTCTCACTCAGTCCATGAACGTGGAACTTGCCGAAAAAGCCTATCACACTAATAAGCCAGTCAAGTTTTTAAGTGAACTACAAACGTCTCCCGCCTGCGATGATGAATACGCAGTGGCGATCATTCGCTATCAATTAAACAACACATCCCGTTCCAATGTTGACCAATTGGTGGAGTACACTGCAGCATACAAAGAAGCCGACGAAGAAAAAATTCTTAAAGAGTGGCCCTATGGAAAGAAATTATGGCAGTGTCTGTTTTTGGAGAAAAATAAAGTATGGGCCGAATTTATCAGCAAGGCGCACGCCGAGGGAGCACCGCTTTTTGTAGCTGCCGGCGTTTCACATTTTATTGGCGGCGGAAGCATTTTTGAGACGTTAACTCAACAGGGCTTCTCAGTGACGAGATATCCCTTTGCAAAACAAAAGGAGTAAAAATGGCGATTTACACACCTCCTGGCGAAATCGGTAGCCTGTGTCCCAATTTCCATTTGCCCGGAACGGACGGCAACATCTATGGGTTAAAAGACTTTAAAGGCTCAAAGGCTTTACTTGTGATGTTTATCTGCAATCACTGCCCCTATGTGCAAGCTGTGGAAAGCCGGATCGTGCAACTTTCCCAGGAGCTTTTGAAGCGCGGCGCTCAAATTGTAGGTATTTCTTCCAACGATGCGCAAAACTATCCAGCAGATTCCTTTGCAAATATGCAGAAACGAGCCCAGGAAAAAAACTATCCCTTTCCTTACCTTTACGATGAAACACAAAGTGTGGCGAAACAATTTAGTGCGGTTTGCACACCCGACTTTTTTGTCTATGACGAACATTTATCATTAGCTTATCGCGGCCGTCTTGATGATTCTTGGAAAGATCCAAGCCAAGTATCGCGCCAAGAATTACGCCATGCCATGGTGGAGCTTTTGGAAGGTCGCTCAGCGCCCCTCAGCCAATATCCATCTATGGGGTGCTCCATTAAATGGAAAGGGATGTGAAGGACTTCCTTCTCAAGATCCTTTTTTGTCTGGGGCTTGTGGAGATCATCGTCGCGAAAAGTATTTTCGCGTTTTCAAATCACGAGTTCTTGGATCTCCGAGCCGTTGCCTTCTTATCCACGATTTTCGCCATTCTTGTCCTGTTAAGCTCCGCCCTTGAACTTAAAAATCTCAGGACTGGGCTCAATTCTTGGTTTGTAGTCTTACAGCTTCTTTTTTGGACCGGTTATTTGCTTGTTATTTTTCCTGGTTTTTATCCCTACGACGCATTCACTACACTGCAAATTACGCTTTCGTCGGGCACTGACTTTTGGCAATCCTACCTCTACACTTTTATTTCCTATGGGCTTAGCTATTTTAACAGCCACCTCGCGGTGATTCCTTTCGTAAACGTGGCCCTGTGGCTCGGTTGTCTTTTTTTTATTCTTCACCTCTTCCCACTCCGCTCGTTACGAAGTTTAGTCGTGGTTTCAGCACTTGCATTTTTACCGCTACAAATAATAACTCTTCCACTCATTTTGCGCGACACACTTTTTGGAACCCTGTCCTGCGTCCTTGTCTTTCAGTTGATCCCCTTTTTGCGCGATCGAAAAAAAACGGTTTCTACGGTTTACTATCTTTCGTTGCTTTTTATTTTATGTCTGGCGAGCGAAGTTCGTCACGACGGTGTCGTTTACTACCTCCTCTTCCCGCTCCTCCTTTGGTTTAGCAAAAATGAGTCTTTAAAAAAGACAGTCCCTCTTTCAATGGCCTTTTGCGGGATGATGGTGGGCTTAAACGTTTTTCTTACAGCAAAAGAGGCTCCGCAGACAATTCAGAGATACGAGCTGACAGCTATCATACATCCCCTCAATGCGATTTTTTATAACCCTTCGGCCTCAATATCACCACAGGACCTTGAGGCAGTATCGAAGGTGATTTACCCCGCTCATCTGCAAAACAGCTACAACCCAGTGCGAATCGTTCAATTTCACGAAGGGTTGTATACGCTCCCAATTTCTGCAGAAGACTGGGCAAAGTTTAAATGGACCTACCTTAGATTAGTTTTAAACAATTTTCCGACATTTTTAAAAGAGAGAGTTGAGATGTTTGCCATCAACTTTGGTTATATTCCGGGCGCCTACATATTTTCCGACGACTTAGAATCTCCCCCTAGGAGATTTCTGGAAGAGATCCCCAATAATCAATTGCCGAAAGCTCTCCCGCATTTTCGTGAATTGAGAACCAACATCGTCAACCTTTGGTATACGCTCGTCGCGCACCACCGATTTTTGTTTTCTTTCACTCTGCTCAATCCGCTATTCTTTCTTTTTACCGCGCTTATGATCGCCCGCAAAAATTATGAAACGGCTCTTTTATCGAAAATTTCTTCAATCCTTTTAATAGGTCGAAGTTTTGTCGTGTTTTTTCTGATACCTGAACCGCATTTATTCTATTTTTCACCGCTTATGTACTTGCCAGCATTGGTGATCATTTACTCCCTTCTTTGCAAAATGGAGCCCAAAAGAATTTGAAAAATAAACTTCTCACTTACTTTTTGATGATAGCTTTATTGCAGATTGTATTTGCGAAAGTGCTCCCCCTTTTTTTTGAAAAAGAATTTTTCCGCGAGCAGGCATTGTTTTTTCTATTGAGTGTTTTAAGTATTTTTGTTCTTTTAATTTGCAAGTTTGAATTCAAGAAAATCATCACCGGATGGAATGGGGGGGGGTTAGCTGCACAACTCCTATTTTGGTCAAGCTACCTCTTGATCATCTACCCCGGTTTTTACACCTATGACTCTTTCACGACTCTCGTGACGACCACTCGTGAAGTCAGAAGCTTTTGGCAAGCTTCGGTTTACAGTCTTATTGCCTACAGTTTGAGCCTCATCAACTCCCAGTTATTTATAATTCCAGTTTTAAACCTCCTTCTCTGGCTCGGCTGTCTTGCTGTCATCGTCTCTAATTACCCTATTTTATCTCGGAGAAGCTGTTCCCTAGTTCTATTTGTATCTTTTTTACCATTAAATATAATTACTCTCCCCTTGCTGATGCGCGACACTTTGTTTGGGGTTCTGTCTTGTTTACTAGTTGTTCTACTTATTCCTTTCTTGAGAGATGCAAAAAAAATAATCTCTACACACTACTTCCTTGGGTTGCTTTTTATTTTGACGATGGCCGCAGAAATTCGTCAAGATGGCCTCATCTATTATTTTTCGCTTCCGATACTTTTTTGGGTGAGTGAAAATTCATCTCTCAAAAAAAAGATTCCACTTTCACTGGCTCTGTGCGGTTTTATGGTGGCTCTCAACATGTGGACTACGGCAAAGGAACCTAACAGGACAACGCAACGACATGAGATTAATACGATACTTCATCCGCTCAACGCGATCTTTTATAGCTCGAAAGCCTCCATATCGGAGCACGACAAAGAGGTTGTTTCGAAAGTGATTGATACAATTCATCTGGAAACAAGATATCACCCTACACAAATTGTACAGTTTCACGATGGTCTGGATAAAATTCCTATTTCTTCCGGCGACTGGACACAATTCAAAATGACCTATCTGAAGCTTGTGTCGAAAAATTTTTTAATTTTTATGAGAGAACGACTAGCTATGACTGGCAGCTGTTTTGGGGTTTTCCCTAGCGCCTACATTTTTGCTGATGATCTAGAGAATCCGCACCCAAATTTTGAAACAAAGCTTTCTTTGCATGATTACCCTAAGGCGTTGTCTCCTTTCAGAGACTTAAGAAAGTTGATTGTTCAATTTCACAACGAGGTCGTTACTTATCGTCCTCTTGTCTCTATAACCCTGTTGAATCCATTATTTTTTCTTGTAATTGCTTTTTTAATGACTCGAAAGAACCGTGAAACGGCACTTTTATTTAAGGTTTCTGCTGCACTTTTAATTACCAGAAGTGTGGTGATGTTTTTTATAATTCCCGAGCCCCATCTCTGGTACTTCTCACCACTCATTTATATACCAGTGCTGCTGATTATCGTTTCGATCTTGAGTCCTGCACAGCAGAAGCAGGATTTATAAGATAGAATCTACAAATTCAGTGGGCGAAAAAGCGCGAAGGTCTTCGACAGCTTCGCCAACACCGATCATTTTTACTGGAAGCCCCACATCACCTGCCACACCGATGGCAACGCCGCCTTTAGCAGAGCCATCCATCTTGGTCAGGATCACACCGGTCACTCCAAGGGCTTGATGGAACTGTTCGGCTTGAATCAACGCGTTTTGCCCGGAGTTGGCATCGAGAACTAAAATTACTTCATGGGGTGCCGTCGCATTTACTTTTTGAATCACGCGTTTCATTTTTTTAAGCTCTTCCATCAGGTTCACCTGAGTGTGTAAGCGACCAGCGGTGTCCACGATCAACACATCAAAACCTCGAGCTTGCGCTTTGTTGACCGCTTCGAAGGCCACGGCGCTGGGGTCTTTTACATTTTCGGGACTGTAGATCTCTACCTGCGCGCGCTCACTCCACACTTTGAGTTGCGCATCAGCCGCCGCTCGAAAGGTATCTCCGGCAGCAATCATTACTTTTTTTCCGCTCTGCTGAAGTTGCGAAGCAAGTTTGCCGATGGTCGTGGTTTTTCCGGCGCCGTTCACGCCAACCACCATCCACACCGTGAGTCCCTGAGGTAAAACCTGAAAAGCTGTGTTGTTGATATCACCCACGCTTGAAAAAATACTGATCATCTCTTGTTTGAGAGCCTGCTTCAAAGCATCACTGCTCAGAGACTGGGAGAGTTTACTCTCGAGAGAGGCAAAAAGCCGTTGCACTGTTTTGGGTCCAAGGTCACTGGTGTACAGCACTTCTTCGATGGCCTCGAGCTGAGCCCGATCCACCGCTCCACCGCCCGCAAGCGACGACGACATGCGCCCCCAAAACGACTTTTGGGTTTGCGACATGGCTTCTTGCAGAGTTTTGTAATTTTGCCGAGGACTTTGCTTTTCAGCCACGGTCTTTTGCAGCTGTTCAAGCTCCTTGGCGGCTTGCGAGGGCGGTGCTTTGCCTCCGCGAAAAAGAGCGAAATAAATCACCAGGATAGAGAAAACTCCTCCTACACCAAAAAACACTTCTAAGGGTAATGCTTCCAACATGGGGCCCTTATACACAGACTCGGGGCCTGTTGCATCCTTTCGCTGGGCCTTGGCTGTCCAATTTTTACATCTGGCGTTATTTTCGTGATTTTTGCAGTCGTTTTTCGTATTTATGACGAGCTATCAAAGAGGGGTTCAATGAGAGTTTTATTTTGTTTATTGTTCTGCGGTTTGGCTGGCGTTTCGTGTTCGACAATCAACAAGCCGTTCTATTGGAAGATCGAGAAAGACGGCAAAACGTCTTATCTTTTGGGAACCATGCATAGCGGGATCGATATTCGCGATATGCCTGAAGAATTACATAAGGACTTAGAAAAATCGAAAGCGGTTCTCAAAGAGATCACCCTTGAAAGTGAGAAGACGAATCCCTACTCCTACGATTTTCGCACAAAAACGCGTAAAGATTATTTCAAACAGCATGAAAATAAAATCACTGAGAACATTGAAAAAAATATTACAGTAAAACATTATTTCACAACTGAACAGTGGACCAAAATTGAAAATCGCATCGCCGAGCTTGGTGTCGAGAGATCGATCATTCCTTATTTTACGTTGCCGGTCATTCTTGTATTTTTAAAAGACCGACAGAAACTTTATGTGACCTATTCGCAGCAAGCAGTGTTGAATGTTAAGTCTTTGGATTTAGAAATTGAATTTAAAGCGCTCAAAGCAAAAAAACCGATCTATCGACTAGACTCTCTCGAGCGAATGAAACCATCATGTTGGGACAGAATGAAAGTGAGTTCAATCGTCTTTTATCTCGACAACGATACCTACGACTGGATCAACGATTTCGTAGTTATGGTGGACGATTACAGAACCGGTGACGAAGAATTAATCTTAAAAGATGAAAAAGGCTACGACAAGGAGCTGGATAAATGTCTGCTCGATGAACGAAACGCCCATTGGGCCCCCGTCATCGAAAAGCACCATCAAAAGGATTCGCCCCTTTTTATCGCTGCAGGCGTAAGGCACTTTACCGGCGAAGGCAATGTTTTGCAGCTGTTAGAAAAAATGGGCTACAAAATACAGCGCTTTCCGTTTAAGTAACAAAAATATCGGTTCATTTTTCACAGCCAGATTTTAGATTAAACAGAGCGTCCCGAAAAGGTACGGCGTACCTTTTACATCTTCAGCTTTATTTGTTCGATCAAGCCTGGGAGCTGCCCTTCGAGTTGCTCGAGGTCCACTTCGCTGATGCCGCGATCTTCAAGCTCTTGCAATAGATAATTTAAGGCATACTCATCGAGATCGTATTTTTTAAGCATGGCTTCCCAGCGTTGCGGAATGCGAAGCTCATCGATTTCGTTTTGCAAAATGTCCTGTAACTCGTGAAAGTACTGTTTGGCATTGGAGGACATTTTGATGGAGAAGCGAACTTTAAAGCGACACTGGTCGGCCCACCACTTCTTTTTTCCTTGCGCATCTTTCACTTCGTGAATGTTGGCAAAATAATTATAGCAGCCCGCTTGGCGTGAGGATTCATCGCTAAAGTCTCGTGAAACGGTGAATTTAAGAGTGCTGACCACTTCGTCGCAAAACTGGCGGTGCTTTTCGGTCCACTGTGGACTTTTTGATAATTTCATTAAACGACAGTTGTCGTCGATCATCGCGCGAACATGGTTCATATCGACAAGGCCACCTACGCGGTTCACCGCTTTGCGAATCCGCGCATGCACTTTTTCACCGAGGTCGTTTAAAACTTCCTCGGTGTAGACTTTGGAAAACCATTTGCCAGACTCCACATCTTTGTCGGCCATTGTGTTGACAGTGTTAGTTACTTTTTTGATAACAGCTTTTTTAATTGAAGCATTAAAGATCGAGAGAATGTTATCGATCAAACGTAAAAACCAATTTCCGATGCGAATGGAAAGCCCTTTGTAAACCACAGCCTGCAAGTAAGGAGCTTGGGTGGCGCGAAACGTGAGTACGCCAGGTGCTATACCTTCGGGTTTAAAATAGTTTGCCGAAAAACAACCGCGACCCAAATCCCACTGCAACTCGCCGGGTTTTACCTCAAAGTTGCTGGACGTTGAAAATTGCCCATACCAGGTTTTTTTACGGGCGCGCGCGTAGACATCAATTTGTGGAGCGGTGATTTTGGAGCCGGGAATATTCATACACATTTCCATGTTGACGGAATTCACCTCGGGGCGCCAGCGAAAGCTGATGTCGTCGCCAAAGGATTTTGAAGAGAGCTTGGTTACTGATTTTCTAATATCTAAGCTCTGTTCAACGTAGTTTCCTTGACGGGACGTACGCGCTAACCAAACAGGAACCACAAATTGATTGATGGTCACCGTGTAACCGCTTTGCAAGGTCTCAGAGCTATCCACATCGATGTCGAGAATTTTTTTCCACTCGCTGTTGATAATGGTTCCCACTGGAACTTCGGTGGGATAGTAGTTCTGCCCTTCGGTGGCCAATTGTTTTTTAAGTAACGGCGTGATCCATTTGATGGCTTTTGAAACCGGTTGATAAACACGACCAAAGGGGATTTTTAAATCAAAGGTCACTTCGTATTCGTCGCCCTTAGAAGACTCAGAGGCCACATTCAGCTGCCCCAGCTCGGTTGTCACCGAAGACAGAGCCGCTCCACCATTGGAACCCGTATCGGATTCCATTTTAGATCCGCAGCCCGCAAGCGCCAGCAACGTGGCAACAGAAAACGAAACAAGCCAAATAGAGTATGAGCGCATAAATTCTCCCCTATAAACAGGGATTGGAAGAATTATGCCTGTGAGAGGGCTTTAAATTCGCTCTCAGAGACCCTTTGGAACGGTTGCCCTATATTGTTTGACGACTGTCTAAAAACGAGACAGTCATGATGCCAGGTCCTTCGCTGCGCTCAGGATGACGGGGCAACTTTGATGAGCACTTTTATGTCGTCGCAGTTAATTGAGCGACGAGATCTGGGTTGGAATTCAAATCCACAGACACCATTTTGGAAACACCTTTTTCTTCCATGGTCACCCCGTAAAGTTTTTCGGCGATTTCCATGGTGTACTTATTGTGAGTCACAACAATGATCTGACTGCGTTTTGCCATTTCGCGCACGAGCTCGTTAAAGCGCATCACGTTGGCGTCATCCAGTGGCGCATCCACCTCATCCAGTAAACAGTAGGGAGACGGTTTCACCAGGAAGATGGAGAAAATCAACGACACGGCTGTGAGAGCTTTTTCGCCCCCAGATAGCAACGAAACACTTTGCAATTTTTTGCCCGGAGGACGAGAGACGATGTCTAAGCCCATCTCGCCTTTTTCTGGATCCTCAATCAAAATCAACCGCGCTTCCCCCCCACCAAATAAAACAGGGAACACTTTTTGGAAGCGCTCGTTCACGGCCTCGTAGGTTTCCTTGAAGCGACGTGAGCAGATTCTATTAATACGATCGATCACTTTTTTGAGCTGCTCTTTCGCCTCGATCAAATCTTCGTACTGTTTGCTTAAGAACGCATAACGGCCCGAAATCTCATCGTACTCTTCGATGGCCGAAAGATTCACTTCGCCAATCTTATGGATTTTATCTTTAAGGTCCTTAAGTTCATCCTGTGGCTTCTCATAGGAGAACTCTTTATTCATGTGCTCTGTGTAAACTTCGGAGAGCTCTACCTGATAGCGCTCACGCATGTGCTCGACGAGATTGGCTTCCTTCATTCGCGCTTGCTCTAGTTGCAGCTGCGCTTCGTTCATTGTCGCCTGAAATTGGCTCTTATTGGTCAAATAGGTCGAGTAGTCGTCTTGGTACTTATCGAGCTCCGCAGCTTTTTCCTCAAAGGAGTTTCGAACTTCGGCGACCATTTCTTCTTCTTCTTGAGCTTTGCGAATCATCACTTCCATTTCGATTTTTCGCTCTTCGAGAAGCATCTGATTTTGACTGACAAATTCGCTGCTTTTTACGGTCTCTTCGCTCATGCGGCTCAGACGCTCTTCCACGTCGTCCAAAGAAATCTTAAGCATATTGTATTCGCGCTGAACACCCTCTTTTTCCTGGGTGGTCTTGGCGTCGTCCACTTGCAAACGCGTCACTTCGGTTTGCAGGGAGTGTACGTCGGCTTTGGCGGTGCTTAGTTTTTGCGAAAGCTCTTCGGACTCGTGTTCCAAAGTGATTTTCTTTTCGCGGAGGTCTGACAACTGAATTTGAAAACGATCCAGCTCTTCGCGCTTTTCCGAAAGTTTAAAATTCACGCGATCGAGATCTTGCTGCTGGCGATCCATGGCGACGTTGGCATTTTTTAATTCTTGATCTGCCCGCTCCATGTCTTTTTTAAGGGCTGCCACGGCGATCTCTTTTTCGGTTTGATCGCGCTGAGCTTTCTCT
>JAYUKO010000184.1:0-13761 GCA_043764415.1 Bdellovibrionales bacterium
TTAATTTTTACTTCTGGTCAAATTTTCGAAATCTCACTAAATGGGACGCGGGCATCGTGCCCTCAACTGCAGAGTCGTACGCCATCCTGGCGCTGCAGAGGTCCCATTTAGTAAGATTCTCGAAAATTTGACCAGAAGTAAAAATTAAACTTTATAAATCCCGCACTCGATACCCGCACATGAACTGCAACATCATAAAGTCATCGCAAGATAACTTTTAGCATTTTGGGCACACGTGGGCCATTTTCTTTTTTGTTTAAATTCCCCTTTTTTTGGAATGACTAATATAGGACCTCCGCAGCGCCTGGATGGCGTATGACTCTGCGGTTGAGGGCACGATGCCCGCGTCCTATTTTAGTCATTCCAAAAAAAGGGGAATTTAAACAAAAAAGAAAATGGTTTCATCCTGAGATGGCAATATTGTCTCAAGTTGAGAATCGGTCATGAAGGGGGCAAAGATTCCCTGAGTTGCTTTATTTTTTTTTAGTTCGTCCGATAGGATCTAAGTACAGCAAGGGGTGTATTTTGCCTATATTTAGTCATTACATTGCAACGATTTGGTGCGCGCTTTTGCTGGCTTCAAGCTTGGCACAGGCTCAAGAATATGTTCCTGGCGAAGTGATTGTTAAGTTTAAAAAAGAACAGGCGGGTAGTGCGAGTTTCAGTAGCAAAGCCATTGGACTGAGCGTGAATCTTAAAAAATCCTGGAATCTGTTAAACACCCATCACTTTCAAGCAAAAGCTGGTCAACAAAACGTTGAGCAGCTTGTGCAGCAGCTTCGTGCCGATCCGAACGTGGAGTACGCGGAGCCAAATTATATATTTAGGAAACAAAGTGCGGGTTTAGAGAGCAATAAGTTTTCGAAAGCTGAAGCCATGAATTCAATCAGTGCTTCGGGAGTTACCTCGTTTGCCGTTCCTACCTACTATCAGTCAGACGCCGCCATTCAGGTGGAAGAAGCTTGGAATATTTTAGCGCCGACCTCGTCCGTTGTTCCTGTGGTGGCTGTGATCGACACAGGGCTGGATTACAATCACGAAATTTTTGTGGATGCCGATGCCGTTTGGCGAAACACCGACGAAATCGCAAGCAACGGAATTGACGATGATCACAATGGATATATCGACGACATCCGCGGTTGGAATTTTGTCGCGAACAATAACAACCCCATGGACGACGAAGATCATGGAACCCACGTGTCGGGAATTATTCTTGGTGTAACTCAAGATATTTTCGCAACGACACTCACGCCAGCCAAAATCAAAATCATGCCGCTAAAGTTTTTGGACAGCACCGGTAGCGGTGCCACCTCCGACGCCATCGAAGCCATTTATTACGCCATCGAAAACGGAGCTTCTGTTATCAACGCGTCTTGGGGCGGCGGCAGTTACAGTGCCGCTTTGTTAGATGCCATTGTCGAAGCCTACGCCAACGGCCTTACCTTTGTGGCAGCGGCTGGAAACGCCAGCAATAATAACGACAACAGTCCGACCTATCCTTCAAACTACACAGTAGGAAATTTAATCTCCATCGCAGCTACTAGCGATTCAGACACCATGGCGAGTTTTTCAAACTTTGGACGCTCGACGGTCGACATCGCCAGCCCCGGGGTTGGAATTTTAAGCACTTTGCCCAACAACAGTTATGCCTATGCTTCTGGAACAAGCATGGCGGCGCCCTTGGTGGCAGGAATTATTGCCCTCATGGAGCGCGAAGCAGGCCAAGAAATCAACGGCTACCAGGCGGGGCAAATTCTTTACGCCCACAACGATTCGAATGTGGGAAATGTGAATGGCAAAGTCACGACCGACGCTCGAGTGAATGTTTACAAAGCCGTTTACTATGCAAAAAACAACGCGATCAGTACCTCGCAGCCAGATTACACAGCGAGCCGCAGCGTGGCCTCTGATGGTGGCGGTGCCAGCGGTGGTTGCGGCCTTGTTAAGCAAATCTCTGGCGAGTCATCAGCGGATCTTGCCGGTCGCGGACTATTAATGCTCATTGTGTTGAGTCCATTTGCGGTGGCGTTTGTGCTTAAAATGCGTCGCAAAGAAGAAGACGATCGACGTGCGTATCAACGTTATAATATTAAATCAGAAGTGCGCATCAGCGTGGGCGACAAAGAGCTTGTGGGTTCTGTCAGCTCCATCTCGCTGGGTGGAGTGAAGATTGATACGGAAGCATTGCTCGAGCACGGTGGAATTGTGGAAATGAACATCATGAGTCCAGATGGCAAAGAGCGAGTGCAAGTGCTTGGTAAAGTGGTGTGGAGTCAGGAACGCAAATCCTACGGGGTGCAGTTCTGCGACATCGCTGAAACTCAGTGCTCATCGATCTCCTCCTGGACGAAAAAGCTCGTCAGGTCTTCATAAGCAGTTGCTAAGAAACTGAGATTTTAATACCATGACCTCCATTGTAATCATGGAGGTCCTCAGTGTTCACAGCGGTCTTGTTTTTTGCCCTTACAGTCTCTGCCCAGTCACCAGCCAGCACGTGCACGTATTCCTATAAGCCTGACGCTCTTAAGATTGAGTGGACAGCGTACAAGTTCACCGAAAAGAAGGGTGTGCTTGCTAGCTTTCCCGTATTTATCCTGGATGCTCCGCCAACAGCCAGCAGCGCTCAAGAACTTTTCGAAAGAACGTCCATCGAAATCGATCCCCTGGGATTGGAGTCGGGCGACCCGGGTCGCAATGACAACCTCAAGAAATTCTTTTTCAAAAAAGTGATCGGCACTAAAATCAAGGGACAGATCGTTTCCTACAGTCCCGCCATTAGTAAAATCAAAATCGACATGAACGGCGTCAGCAAGGTTGTGCCTTTTCGCATGAAAATCGAAGGCAATAAGTACATGGCCGAAACTGACATCGACATCATGGACTTTAAAATGAAAAAGCCCCTCGAATCGATTAACAAAGCTTGCTATGACTTACATAAAGGCTCCGATGGAAAATCAAAAACCTGGTCGGCGGTGTCACTCAGTCTTACGACTGAAATCGTAGAAAATTGCACAAAATAATTAAAGCCAAAGGGATCCCATGTCTTTGAATCAACTCAACGAAGAGCAAGTTAAAACCTGGACACTTCAGCAAAAAGACGAATGGTGGTTGAAGAACGTTTACAAAGGCGACATGCCCCAGCTCACGCTGCGCTCGGCAATCACCGGCGCCTTACTTGGAATGTTTCTCTGTTTAACAAACTTGTACATCGGTATCCGCACCGGGTGGACCTTGGGAGTAGGTATCACTGCGGTCGTTGCCTCCTATGGAATGTTTCGACTACTGGCTAAAACAAAAATCGCCACAGATATGACCATCCTCGAAAACAACGCTATGCAGTCCATCGCGGCGAGCGCGGGCTATACAACATCGCCTTTGATTGCAGCGATTCCTGCTTACATGTTGGCCACCCAAACCATTCCATCGCAATGGCATGTTTATTTTTGGGTCGTGGCGTTGGGCGTCCTCGGGACGTTGTTCGCTTTTCCACTGAAAAAAAGATTTATCAACGACGAGCAATTACCATTTCCCGAAGGGTATGCGGCGGGTGTGGTGCTTGAGAGCCTACATTCATCGGATGCTAAGGTTGGAGTGCAGAGAGCTAAATTTTTAGCGGCCGGTGCAGGAGTTTCTGCCCTGATAGAGTTTTTAAGAAGCGAAACAGTGCTGGCCAAAATCGGTGTTCCCTTCTTGGCCATTCCCCACTACTGGGATGAGTTCGTTTACAAATTCTATACACCAACAATTTTGGGCACACCGATGAAGGATCTTCTTCTTCGCTTTGATACGTCCATCGTCATGATGGGCGCCGGCACGATTATGTCCATGCAGACGGCGACTTCTATGTTGCTTGGCGGTTTGTTTAATTATGCGGTCCTTGCACCGATCATGATTAAAAAAGGAATTATCATCGGCGGTGGTTTTCGAAATATTTCGATTTGGGCATTGTGGGGTGGAGCTTCTATGATGACGAGCGCCTCGTTGTATTCGTTTTTCTCAGCCGACTCCACCATTGCAGGGTTTAAATCATTTTTTAAAAAAACCAAAGTTGATAAAAAAATCGATATCCTCAAAGACATCGAACTGCCGCTTTCAGTATCTTTGATTGGAGTTCCCATTGTAGGACTCGCCGTCGTCATCATGGGTAAAGCGTTTTTCGGAGTGGATTACTGGCTGACTGCGGTGTCGATTCCTCTGGTTTTTGCATTTAGCATCATGGCGGTCAAAGCCACAGGTCTAACGGGGACAACACCCGGCAGTGCACTGGCAAAAATGACTCAGGCCGTTTACAGTCTTCTAGATCCCGGTAACTTAGCCACCAACCTCACGTCAGCGGGAGTGACCTCCAGCGTGTGTCTAAACGCTAGCAATTTGTTAATGGACATCAAGCCTGGATATATGTTGGGCGCAAAACCACGCCAGCAAGCTGTGGGGCACATCATCGGAATCTTTGCGGGAAGTCTGGTGGCGATTCCCGTGTTTTATATGATTTTTAAAGGCGATATCAGTGCGTTTGGTACTGACCGACTGCCCATGCCAAGTGCCATTGTTTGGAAGGCCATCGCGGACGTACTGTCTGTGGGAATTTCTTCGCTGCACATCACGTCTCAATACGCTGTGCTGATTGGTGCGGCGTTGGGCATTGGCATGGAAATCCTGATGAAAAAAACCAATGGCAAATTTCCTATTTCACCCGTGGCTTTTGGCTTGCCATTTGTTCTGTCGTTTACCGATGTGTTTATGATGTTTTTGGGCGCTTTTATTTTTTGGGTGATGAACAAAAAGCCGCTGCAAAAACGGTCGTCGTTTTATCAGGCGGTCACCGAAAATCAAGAGTCCATCGGCGCAGGAATCATTGCCGGTGGTTCGATTATTGGGATCATTTTGTTAATCATCGAAACTGCGGGGTAATTTTGAAAATAGCTTTGTTCTGTGGGAGTTTGCGAAAGGACTCCCTCAATAAAAAATTACTTCTCGCATCCATGGATATCCTTCCAGAGGGCACGCAAGCTGAGTTCATCGATCTGAAGCCTCTCAATCTTCCGGTGTACGATGGTGATATCGAAAACGAAAAGTTCCCAGAGGCCGTTAACGAACTCGGTGCAAAATTAAAATCAGCGGCTGCATGGATTGTTGTTTCTCCTGAATACAATGGATCCATTTCAAGCCCCCTCAAAAATACCATCGACTGGCTTTCGCGGTTAAAGCCTCATCCTTTTGATAAAAAACCAGTTCTATTGATGGCCGCTACACCCGGGGGCATGGCGGGGATCCGAACGTTATTGCATTCGCGGCAACCCCTCGAATCGCTGGGCTGCTATCTTTATCCGCAAGGCTTCGGCCTGGCAAAAGCCCACGAAGCTTTTGATGCCCAAGGAAAGCTCCTCGACGTAAAAACTCAAGAACGACTTCGTGAGGTCTTAAAAAATTACATCGCGTACGCCAGCAAACTGGGTTGACATCCATAACCAATTTTGATTTCCTTCCTTGATAACAAACTAGGGAGAATCAATGACAAAAAAAATCTTTTTTATTTCTTTTTTTATCTTTGCAGTGAGCTGCAGTGACAGCAAGAACTCGGGTGGCGGAATTCCAGGCGCAGGCCTTCCCGAACTCACCGACACACAAAAACAAAGCGTCCTCCGAATGAATCAATCCATCGAAGATGTTTCGATTGTGACGCAGAATCCTGCCGAGAAAAATACAGACAATTTTGGTGGTATGGTCATCGAAAAAAATCCCGGAACGCTGGCACTGACAAAGGCGCAACAGGAGTTGGTCGAAAAAATGGACCAAGCAAAACAAACAAACCAATGTCAGGTCTCAGCGACCGGAACGCCGAACGCATCGGCAACCGGGCCAATAAACGGCGATTTGCAACAACAGCAATCAGTTTTTTCAATCAATGGACCACAATGTCCTCTTTCCTATTCCCAAAGTATACAATCGTCTCCAAAACAAACGGGGAATGGCTATTCTGTCGTCGTAAAAACCGAAGAGTCATATGAAGCCAATGCCAATAGCCTGTCGTCACTGGGTTTAGACATCACGTCTTCGAGAACCACGACCGGAATGGCCATGAGCTTTTCTTTGGTGAGTGCGGCGCAAGTGAATCTGTCGATGAATATGAGTGCGTTGATGGTCGCAGACAGTCAATCCTTCGGCCAAGTTATTTCAGAAGTGTCTGCGAAAATGACCGGGAGTCTTCAGCTCAACCCTCAAACCGGAGAAACTGTTTCGCAGCAGATGTTTGTCTCCATGACCCTCAAGCAAAACTACAGCGATTTTAAAGTGGTGGGTTATATCACGGCATCTTTGCCAAACTTCGGTGCAGGTGTGAACCCAGAAACGGCCCTTTTGACAGCCAAGTACTACATCAACGGCAAATCAGTGAGCGAACAAGAGTTTACGAGTGTTTTCGGAACTTTTGATATGGATTTAAACTAACTCACTGTAAATTACGCACTTCGTCCCTGTATTTTTAGCATCGAAGCCTGAAAACCTTCTCGTTTTCAGGCTTCATGAGTATGAAGTTAAGACGAATGTTAAAGTTTGCTTTCTTCATCCTATTATTTACGTTCAGTGCTTTGTCTGAGGACTGCTATCCCATAAAATCACTGCGATCGATTTACGATTCCGATGACCTCCAATTGAATGCGCCCAAAGCAGTGGTGGGTGTCATCGGTTCCGGCGTAGATTACAATCACCCCGGTCTCGCTAAATTCCTTTCGATCCGCTCGGAATTAGAAAAAAAACTGCAAAAATGCGAAGTGCTGCCGGAGATTAAAAATTTAAACGCCTGTGAATATCAGCTGCTTCAACAAAACAATGGCGCTGGATTTCCCGGTTGGATGGACCAAGCGCTTGGGAGTCCGTGGCCCATGGATCAAGTTTTTAAAGATGGAGTTTTGCTGCCCTATCTCGATCATGAAACACGGGTGACCAGTCGAATCATTAAAGGACGTACAGATATCGCGATCCACTTTGTGCGCAGAATGTATGGCAACCAACAAGATATTTTTAATGTCGATGAAGTCATGAAAAATTTTTCCCTGCGGGGAGTGAAGATCGTCAATATGAGTTTTGGTTCCGATTGTGGAGTTTTACCATCTGAGGAGCAAGCATGGTCGCAGATATTTAAAAAGTATCCACGAATTATTTTTGTTATCGCCGCTGGCAACTCCGGCCGCAATCTCGACTACTTTGATTATTGCCCAGCAAAATTTTCTCGCGACAACGCCAATGTGATTTCGGTAACGTCAGTCACATCTGATGGAGTTATTTCGGTGAACGTTGATCCGGATTCGGGCAGAAATATTTTAACAAATTATGGAGCCAGCGTGGACCTGGCGATGAGGGCCGACAATCTCCCTGTCCTCGCGGCCCATCACTACGAAGACAACGTTGGCAATCAATGGATCAATCACAGTACAGGATGGACGTCCCACGCTGCCGCCGAAGTCACGCGAGTGATCAGTCATGCCATGGCTGACGGGTACTACATTAACGCGAAAAACGTGAAGCAGCAGCTCATTTTCACGAGTCGAAAAAGTCGTTTTCTACAGGATTTTGTAAAGAGTGGCGGCCAAGTGGATGAAGACGCTTTCAGAGCGACGTTATCTCGCCCTCCACAACGACCCTATTGATTCTACTGAGCCTTTATTGAATCTCTACTTAACCACTATTGGATGACGGCAGGCTCGCGATTTGGCTGATGGGGAGTAGCTTCCTGAGCACCGGTGAATGTTCGCGACACGCACCACTTCATGATGTCAGGGTCGCTGGTTAGACCCGAAAGTATTTGCTGGTCAACACTATCAAGACTTAAATTTTGACTGCGCTGGTAGTTGACTCGGGACACCTCAGCCATCAGTTGGCTTCGGCGAGCCTGACGTGGATTTACAACTCTTTCAAACTCTTGGGAACCGCGCTCGACATCGTCGACCGTGGAATATTTTTTTGCAACTTCACCGCACAGCCCATTCAAATAAGCGAGGTGGTCAAACTTTCCCCCGGCGGGCGCTGCGCAGGCGATATCACATCCACCTTTACAAACCTGTTGACGGGCATCGCGAATCATTTCGGTGATGGCGCGCTCAGCGGCTGTGTTTCCGAGGCTGATGGTCTTTGCTCCTGAAATTTTAATGTTGGGTGCTGAGCAAACAACCCCGCCCAGAATCACAATGAGAGCTCCGACAACAAGCACGGCCAGAGGCGCTACGGCATCTGCGGATTCAATTAAAACAGGTAAACCAAAGAGAGGCAGAAGCTGATAGCCCACCTCCGTCGGCCACTCTTTGGAGTTAAGATCAACAAGCTTTCCATCCAGGCGAAAACGATCCCCAGCATCGCGGCTCAAATTATGATTTTTATTTTGCAGTTGAAATTGCACACTGCCATCGGTCATGAGTTTAAATTCATTGAGCGGCAAACTTTTTTTCTTCAGTTGTGCAGCCATGGCTGCAGCCAAGCTTGGCGGCGCATTGGTTGCAAACAGAGTCGTTTTAAACAACTGATGCGTGTTTCTGAATCCATTCATCATCGCAACGTCCTGGGCTTTAAAACTAGCAGCGTTTGCGGCCGGAGCCGCCATAGAGAGTTGAAAGATAAAGACTGGACAAAAAGCCAAGGATAAAAAGCGATAGATGTTCATTCACACCCCCATGCAAACCAGTGTGCTTTTTTATAAAACAAATTTCAAGAAGATGCTAAAACAAGCTATGAAACCTATTCCTTATATAAGAGCTTCATTCCGCAGTGACCTTCCAAAGCGCCGTAAAACCGACAGCAAGGTGCAAGGCGGTAAAGTCTGCGTGATTGCAGGCAGTCCGGGTATGTGGGGAGCCGCCGTGTTAGCTGCCCAGGGAGCCAGTCGCTGTGGCGCAGGCTATGTATTTTTATTCGATCCCTCCAAGAAAAACCGTTCGCAGCATCCCGACTTTCTTGCGTCAACCGAAAGCCAATTAAAAAAACTCAAATTTTCATCGGCTGTGCTAGGGCCGGGCTATCGAAATCCCAAGTCCATCGCAAAGTGGATCCGTCACTGGCGAAAAATAGAACAAAAAAATGTCATACTTGATGCAGAAGCACTTAATTGGTTGGCTCTTCATCCAGCACAAAAGCTGCCAGCCGACTGGATACTCACTCCCCACGAAGGAGAGATGTCCCGACTTCTTAATAAATCCAGAAATTGGGTCCACGCCCATCGCAACGAAGCGGTGATTTTAGCGCAAAAAAAATGGCAGTGCATTGTGGTCCTTAAAGGGGCGTCTACTCTCATCGCAAACGGAAAAAAACTCTTCAAAGTGGTCTCGGGAAATCCTGCTCTTGGAAAAGCAGGTAGTGGCGACGTGCTTGCTGGAATGATAGCTGCTTTTTTAGCCCAAAAACCGCCAAAGGTCTCTGGCCTCAACGCTGTTTGTGCAGCCACCTTCGCCCATGGCTGGATTGCAGATAATTGGCTAAAAAACAAAAAAGATGTTCTTTCTCTTCGACCCACGGACATCCTTGCGGAAATCCCGTTTGCCCTTGCAGTTTTACGAAAATAATCTTGTTTTTTTTAAAACAAGGAATAATGTTGGGGCGTTATGAGATACATAAAAACAGTCTCCCTTCTCCCTCTTTTTCTCTTCTGCGCCAATCCGTTGTTTGCGAATCAAACAGTAGAAATGACTTTTTTAAAAAACGGGATTCTGCAAAAATCAGCGAGTCTCCAGGCTTTAAAAAGCTTACAAAAAGATGAGATTTTAAAAGTTTTTGAACCCCATGAAAATTCGCAAAAGAAATACAGGGGCTTTGCTGTGTTGCCGCTCGTTGAGGCTGTTTATGGTAAAAACCAAATGGACTCCCTAGACACTTTGGTTTTTTATTGTACAGATGGCTACCGCTCCGACATTCCTTTGGACGAGTTCAAAACAAAAAAAGCCACGCTGTCTTTTGCCATGGCCGACAGTAGCCCTTTTGTTTTAAAAAACGACAAACCCATTCCACTGGCGCCCTTTTATTTAACTTGGGATCATCCGGATGCGGCGTCGGCGAAGAAGAATTTTTTTCGTTGGCCCTATGCAGTTCATAAAGTTGATTTTATCGACGGCAAAAAAGCCTACCAGCCGCTCGTGCCAACAGCAAACAGTCCCGAAAACATCAAGGCGGGTCATCGTGAGTTTTTAAAGCACTGTTTTTCGTGTCACGCCCTCAACGAAGTTGGAGGTTTGCGAGGCCCGCCACTGAACTACTTTGTGCAATCCAAAACCTCCACGGAGCTTGCAAGTTATATTTTAAATCCCAAAGCGGTGAATAAAAATTCCCAAATGTCGGGCCTTCCGGTGGATTTAATTGGAAGAGAAAAAGTTGCTGCCGATATCGTGAACTACTTAAAAAAACAGAGCCAAAATGTAAAGGGCGGTGGGTAATGGCTTTTCGTCTTTTGCAAATATCGGATTTGCATTTTGGCACTGAGGTCGAAGCTGTTTTGCAATCGTTAAAACAAAAGATTAAGGAATTGCACCCAAATCTTGTTGTCGTAACCGGCGATATTACTCAACGGGCATCGAGTACGCAGTTTTTAAAAGCCAAAACATTTTTTGATGATTTAGCACCTGCACCTCTTATTTGCTGCCCGGGCAATCACGATATTTCCCTGTTTAATTTATTTTCGCGATTCCTCGCACCCTACGGACGTTTTCAAAGTATTTTAAACTCTAAGCCGGATGGCTTTTATGTCCATGCGGAGCTGGAATTATTGGTCCTGAATTCTACCTCACGATTTCGCCACATCGATGGCAAACTAAATTTAAACTATCTGGCAGAGCGGTTGGATAAGTTTTCTTCTATAGAGAACGGGCCAAACAATGGGCCTGGCAAATGGAAAGTCGTGGCCTTTCATCATCCTTTGGATTGCAAACAAAATATCGACGAAAAAAACCTCCTTTTAAACGCACCGCAGGTAATGCAACTGTTGGCGCAACAAGGTGTGAACTTGGTCATGGGCGGGCACATTCACGATCCTTTTATCTCTACGTCAGAAGTTAGATATCCCTCACTTGAGAAAAAAATTCTCATCAGTGTGTGCGGCACGGGTATTTCCCATCGCACCCGCCGAAACGCACCAAACTCCTTTATGGTCTACGATTTCGAAAAAAAGCAATTTCCTTCGATCACAAATCTGCGCTTTGACTACGACTCCGCAACCAGTCAGTTTAAGCTTATTAACCAAAGAGTTTTTTAAGAGTCGCCTCTTTCCAGCGTCTCAAAATAAGACAGTTCTGGATTTTCGTCTTAATTTCAATTTATTTATTCCGATAAGCCCAGCATGGGGTGCTCATGAAAAATTTAAATCTTCGAAAAATGGCTCACATCATTGGTTTTTTTGCACTGTTCATAAATATCGGGCTGTGCTTTCAAAACTTCGCATCCACCTCCTTCGATTTTTTAAACATCGCACGGGCTCCAAACAACCTTGGAGATAATCTCGACTATAACGTTCTTAATGACTTCGATTTTAATGGGGATGGTATCAAAGACACTGTTCGCTGCACGTTGCAAAATTTTGTGAGCATAACGGATGGAAAAACCAATCAAAGTATTTTTAGCTGGGAAGGACCATTAGGAACTCGCACCTTAGATAGCGACGCTGTTCATACCCGAGCATTTTCAGGTTGCGACATAGTTAAAATCAACGCGAGCACGCCAATAATTATTTTGGCAAACTATTGGAATACTCCTGTTTGGCGAGCTGGCTCACCCCAGTACGTTGTTTTCAAAACAGGAAATCGTTTTGTCGTAAGGGAGTTGACTGTGGCGGGTTTCGGAACCTATTACGGTGTGGCGCGATCCATCAAGTGCTCGCCGTATCCTCAAGCTCTTGTAAATTTAGGGTACAAAGACGGGTCACTCTGTTTCATCGCTGAGTACACAGCGGCGTACCTCTCTCGTTCGGCTTTGTTAAAATTGGAACTCAGTGCCGATGGAGCAAGTATTTTAGCCAAAGATCTCACGCCCAGCTCTGACCTCATGTGGGAAAACGGTGTGGCTGGAACCTCCATTTGGGGATTCCCTGTTGGGTACGGCTTTGCCAGTAATCAACGGGATGGCGCCTTCATGATGGACTCGGCATTTGTAGATTTCGATCAAGACGGACTCGTTGATTTCATGTCCGCAGGTCAACATGCCAAACTCCGTGCGCACCGACTGGTTTTCGACAAGGCCCGCCCCGAAGGCGTTCGCTTTCTTACACAAAATCTAACCAATGCAGATATCAGAACCGATATGACAGAATTTTTAAAAATCACGTCCTTCGATCGCCAGGAACCAAATCTCGATGTTCCTTGTGTTTATCTTAGCGGAGAACGAACGCGATCGGGAAATGGCTTTGATCAAATTCGCTGTTACAACAGAGGAGTCTGGACAAAGTACCCGCTCCCTATGGACTTTTTCAGCGAGTATTACAACGCCAGGATCAAGCTTTCAGCAAAGGGCGATGCAATTATTATCAAAACTCGCAGACAAGTTCCCGATGGAACTTTTGTCGATCTAACGTTCGTTGTTCGACCGTAGTTGGCAAGCAGACGTAGTTTGATCAAGATCAATTTGAACGAGAAACGTATCTCTGCAGTTTAACTGAAAGCAGTCTGAGTTCTCGCGGATGCCATGAAACAAAAGCCAAGTGTCCGCTCCGCGCACGAAGGCAGCAGGGCGACCCGGTCCCCAAGTGAGTTGGAGTTTTTTTCGCAAACCTCTGCCAAAATCACACAGATCCCCTGATTTTGCTTTATATATTTTTGCGGCCCCGGGAAGCGAATCTAAAACACCCAAATGAATTCCATAATCAGTGGCATCAAAGGACCCAGCACTAAAAAACAAATAATAGACATTTTTGTGTTTGAGGATTCGTGCACCCTCCACCAGGTGATTGCCAGCAAACGTTTTTGAGCTCAAAAAACTCTTCTCTTCCGAATCTATAATCAAGTGCTCTTCGCCGATTTCAAAATCACTATAAAGCGGAGCAGAGTAAATATTAGTAACGGTTGGCGAAAAGTCCTCGGAGCGCGCGACCCGCTCATAGAAAATCCAAGGATTCCCCACCTTATCAAAAACGATATCGTGACCATAGGAATGATCAAGCCAACTCGAGAAATGTGTGGGGTCGCCCAAAAGCCGATCGGGGAGTCGAGTCCATCGACCCTGTTTTTGCACAAATACCGAAATTCGCCGACGCCAATTATCCTCTGGCCAATTTAAAAGTATTCCAGTCTCGGAAGGAACCATCACTCCCGCAATTAAGACTCGCTGATTCCAAAGAGTGTGAATGTTCACATCCCACGGACCATCCAAATAATCCCCAGTGGCATCATACAACTCAACCACGCCTTCTTTGGGAGTTTGACCCGAAATCATTTTACCAAAAGCTTTTTCCGTGGAGCTCGCTCGCCAGGTCACCCTATGGCCATGGGTAAAATAGATGGTAATTTCCCCATCGCGGCTGAAATCAGGGGTTGAAGGATCGGCGTAATCATACTCGGAAGGGCGCAGCCCACATGTTAAGCAAACCGGCTCTCCGACAAGTTCGAACGCATATGCACAAACAACAGAAAGAAAAAGAGGAATCAAGAAAGACAAATGAACCCCACCGGATATCAGATACCTTGATACCAGGATATCTGAGTATCTGGCGAGCCAACGGCTCGCTTTGGTGGCCCTTCCCAGAATCGAACTGGGATGGAGTTACCCCCACACGATTTTGAATCGTGCGCGTCTACCAGT
>JAYUKO010000185.1:0-13721 GCA_043764415.1 Bdellovibrionales bacterium
CGTGCAAATTCAGACTTGAGCACCAGATGGACTGGTTTAGAAAAGGAAATGGGACGAGCGGTTCTTGGATTTCCTTTAATTTCGAGGCCACCGAAGCGCCGGGTGCCCAAGTCATCAAAGCCATTCAGAGTCAGTTGTTGCGCCATACAAAAATTCTGCGGCTAAATTGCAGCGATGTCAATTTTTCGAAAAAGATAACGCGTATGCTGCAAAAGATAATTTAAATTTTAGCGGGACATTAGTTTTTGCAAAGCTTCGTGGGCCGCAGCCACATCAAGCGCGCCGCGCGAGAGCACCGGAAAAGGCCCGGGCTGTACCGACGTGATCAGCGCCTGTTTGATTTGTTTTGCCGACGCCTGCGGAAACGCCGACCACAACAGTGCGGCTGCACCAGAAACAAAAGGTGCTGCCATGCTCGTGCCGTGCTCTACGGCTGTGAGATCCGGAAGTGGATACGTGCTTAAGATGTCTGCACCTGGCGCCACAAGATGAACAAGCCGCCCGTAGTTTGAAAAACCAGCGGTGGCACCATCGGCGGTCATGGCCCCCACTGTGATTTGTGAGCCCGCACTAAAGGCTGCGGGGTACATGGGCTCGCGATCGATGTTTAGGGATTCATTCCCGGCGGCCGTTACAAATAAAATATCCTTCTGCGACAGCTCATCAAGAGATTCCCGGAGAGAACGGGAGCAGGAGGGGCCACCCCAGCTGGCATTGATAATCCGAGCCCCAGCGAGCTCAGCGGCAAGAATGGCTGCTAAGGCATCAAAAACAGAACCACTGCCGTCGTCAGCAAAAAAATCAAACGCAATAAGTTTGGCCTGCGGCGCGACTCCTTTAATGGAGCCCGAAGAATGTTCGGCGGCAACAATTCCCGAAACGTGGGTGCCGTGGCCCGAGCCATCATAAAGAGCGCCCGATTGATTTGGAAAATCGTAACCGTGAATGTCGTCGATCAACCCGTTGCCGTCGTCGTCGATGCCGTTTTCGGTTTCCTTGGGATTGATGTAGAGTTGATTGATCAATTGCGGATGTTGGGTGTCGATACCCGAATCAATAATCGCCACAAGGACGTCTTTACCAAAAATATTTTGGTCCCAAAGTGTTTTAGCGGCAATGGAATCAACCCCCCAGTTGGCATAGCCCCCCCAGCTGAGAAGCGAAATAGTTCCGGGCAATGGTTTTGAAATTTTGAAATCGTTTTCGATATATTTAATTTTGTCTTTATTATTTTTTACGAAGCGCTCAAATTTTTCGTGTTGATTGAGAGAGAGTTTGTGTTTAGTAAGCCTACCATCTTTCCAACGAATAATTTTTTGATTGGAGATTGCAGCATCGTCGCAGTCGTCTTCGGCCTTGGTTTGCGGAGTTTCGCTGGTGGAGGTTGAGCCGCAGGCGGAGAGAGCAAGCAGCAAACACAAGAATAAGGCGCGAACATCCATGTTCAATCCTTCCAGCTAAGGGAGAGGGCACACAAAATCCTATTGTGTGCGTCTGATAAGAATAACAAATGTTATGCAAATTCAGAAGGCCAGTTGGACCACGAAAAAAGCCTAAGCAAATAGATCACCAATCCTCAGATGCTCTATATTACCGGAAAAGGTACTTGGTACCTAAATGGAGGAAAGAAAATCGGTTAAAAAAAGTGAGAATTTTTCTTCGACCGATTTGGCGCGCTCGGTGACTTCTTCGTGGGTGAGTTTTTGCTTACCAAGACCTGCGGCCAGATTGGTAATACAGCTGAGTGCACATACGCGAAGGCCAAGGTGGTTTGCCGCGATACTTTCGGGAACCGTGCTCATGCCCACGGCTTTTCCGCCGATGAGCTGTAAAAAACGAACTTCTGCAGGAGTTTCATAGGCTGGGCCGCTAACGCCGCAGTAAATGCCCTTCCAGTATTTTATTTTTAGTTTTTCTAAGGACTCACACATTTTTTGCGTCAGTTTTTTATCATACGCTTCGGTCATGTCGGGGAAACGCGGTCCAAGGTTTTTAATGTTGGGACCCATTAAAGGATTGATCCCCATCAAATTGATATGATCGTCGATCACCGTAAATTCACCGGGAGACATGGCGGGATCTAAGCCTCCCGCGGAGTTTGTGAGAACTAATTCTTCAATGCCCAACATGGAAAGTGTGCGCACAGGGTACACCACAGATTCCATGGTGTGGCCTTCGTAATAATGCACGCGTCCTTGGAGAATGGCTAAAGGATAGTTACCTAGGTGGCCAAGTACTAAGCGGCCGGAATGACCATCCACCGTGGGGCGAGCAAAGTGTGGAATTTGTTCGTAGGGGATTGTGGTTTCGACCTGAATTTTTTTAACAAAAGCTCCAAGACCCGAACCAAGCACGATGCCTATTTTTGGTTTAAGTGAGCTGACCGAGCGAATAAAGGCCGTCGTTTCCTGTAAATTTTCAATAACACCCATGAGTTCTCCCAGTTTACAGTTCGCTAGCGATTCGATGTAATATCAAACTGGGCTTTGCTACCTTTTGCAAGGAAATCTTAATGCTGCCGTCGAGAGTGACTTTTGCCCTTTGGTTTTGCTCGAGCAAGCGCGGAGTGTAGGAAAAAATCACATCACCTTTTTGGACCGCATCGCCAATCTTTTTATGACAGCGAATGCTCGCTTGAAGATCGATGGGATCCGAGGTTTTTTGCCGGCCAGCGCCTAAAATAATGGCGGCGTAACCAATAGCTTCAGCATCGAAATGTTCAATAAAACCGTTATCAGTAGCGACAACCTCAGACCATTTCGCAGGCGGCAAAAACTTAAATTGTTTTAAATTTCCTCCTTGCGCCGTGACCATTTTTTCAAAAACCTCAAAGGCGCGTCCCGAGGTAAGGGCTTCCTCCGCAAGGCGCATGCCGTCCTCGGCATCCTTAACTCGCCCCGACAACCGCAACATTTCGGCGGAGAGTATTAGCGACAATTCCCGTGTGTCAGCAAACTGTGAAGGAGCAAAACCCAATTCTGTTGAATTCTTAAAAAGCGCAAGGCACTCAAGCACTTCGATGGCATTGCCAATAAATGAACCGAGAGGTTGGTTCATTTGCGTGATAAAACAAGATGTATTCACATTGTTGAGGGCGGCTGTTTCGGCCAACCACGTTGCAAGTTCAAGAGCTTGTTCTGGAGTTTTCATAAAGGCGCCAGTGCCGCACTTCACATCCATCACCAGGCCGCGAATTCCTTCGGCAATTTTTTTAGAGAGAATACTGCCGCAGATCAAACCAATGGACTCCACCGTGCCAGTGACATCGCGGAGCGCATAGATTTTTTTATCCGCAGGACAAATTTCGGAAGTTTGACCAATGAGCGCGCAACCAAGATTGCGAACCTGCTCTTCAAATTGTCTTAACGAAATCTGAACATTAAATCCTGGAATGGATTCCATCTTGTCGATGGTGCCACCAGTGTGGCCAAGCCCGCGGCCAGCGATCATTGGCACGGGCACTCCGCAGGCAGCGACAATGGGCGCAATGAGCAGACTTGTTTTGTCGCCGATGCCGCCAGTGCTGTGCTTATCAACAGCTGCGTACTTTGTATTTGCGAAGGACAATTGTTTGCCGGACTTGAGCATGGACTCAGTTAAAAATGCGGCCTCTTTTTTTTCGAGGCCCCGCAAGGTGATCGCCATTAAAAGTGCCGACATTTGGTAATCGGGAATCTCTCCCTTGTGGTAACCATTTATAAAAAAATGAATTTCTTCTTTGGTTAAACTGCCACCATCGCGTTTTTTACGAATCAGAACAGCCGGAATAAAACTCATTGGGACCTCGCAAGTTCTTGCAGGATAGACACACTTTGGCTGGCGCCGATGCGCGACGCCCCTAAGCTGATATATTGACGAAAATCGTCGGCGCTTTTGATTCCACCGCTCGCTTTGATTTGTAATCCAGGGCGCCCCAACTGAAGCATTGTTTGCACAGCCTCTTCAGTGGCTCCTGTTTGCGCGAAGCCGGTGGATGTTTTAATAAACTCCGCACCACTTTGGTTCACGAGATCGATGGCAACTGCCAACTCGTCCTGGGAAAGAATTCCTGATTCCACAATCACTTTTAACAGAGCATGGTTTTTACATATTGAGGTGAGCTGTTTTAACTCGCTGGCGATGAGTTGCGTTTTGCCGCTTTTTAAAAAACCAATGTTGATAACGCAATCGATTTCGTCGGCGCCATACTGAAGGGCGAGCTCGGTTTCTTTTAACTTTGTCAGGGTTTCATTAGCCCCCAGTGGAAAGCCCACCACGGTGCAGAGCTTCACTGCACTTGCAGTCAAAGTTGCTTTACAGGTGGTTAGCCAACAAGGATTTACGCAGACCGAAAATAGAGAGTGGTTGATCGCATCCTGACAGAGTTGAAGAATTTCTTGCTCCGTGGCTGTGGGGCGCAATAGGGTGTGATCAAAATAAGCTGCATACTTTTTATTTGAGTCCATACACTCTTGTAGCAGCTCTTATTGGAGACGTTAACTTGATTTTTTAGCGAACGGATTGTTTGAAGGAACGCCGGGCGCCATGCCGGGAATTCCTGCGATGTTGCTTGATTTGGCCGCGGCCGACGGAGCGGGCGTATTGCCGGTGGCCGCGTTGACGGCACCCGAAATACTTTTCCCCATCAAAGCCTTTCCATTTTCTACGGAGATGGACCCCTCTTGCATGAGCCGAGTTAAACAATCATCTAGAGTTTGCATACCGTCGTTTTTAGAAATCTGCATCGTCGATTTAATTTGAAAAATCTTGTTCTCGCGAATCAGGTTTCCGATGGCAACATTGTTGATCATAATTTCGTGGGCAGCTACGCGGCCCTTGCCGTTGGCCTTTGGCAGTAGAACCTGGGCTATAACAGCCTTTAAGCTTTCAGAAAGCATGGAGCGCACTTGCGGTTGCTCATCTTGTGGAAAACTATCAATGATACGATCGATGGTTTTTGGGGCGCTCATGGTGTGAAGGGTTCCAAAAACCAAGTGGCCTGTTTCGGCGGCTTTTAACGCAAGACCAATGGTTTCAGGATCGCGCAATTCACCCACCAATATCACATCGGGATCTTCACGAAGCGCCGCACGCAAAGCATCAGCGAAGGATTTTGTATTTACATGCACTTCGCGTTGGTTGATCAATGCCATTTTGTTGGGATGCACGAACTCGATGGGATCTTCGAGAGTAAGAATATGTAGTTTTTGTTTTTCGTTGAGCTCGTTAATAAGAGCGGCGAGTGTTGTTGATTTACCAGAGCCCGTGGGGCCGGTAACAAGAATTAACCCTTGGCTGGCCTGAATAACATCCGTCATAATTTTGGGTAAATTTAATTCTTCGCAGGTCTTAATTTTTTCGGGAATATGTCTGAACACCGCGCCGATACCTTTGCGTTGCATAAAGATATTACAGCGAAACCGACCACAATCTGGCACAGGGTAAGCACAATCCAGATCCCAATTGTCGGTAAACTGCTTGCGCTGATTTTCTGTGAGAATTTCGAAGATCAAAGCTTTGCATTCATCATTGGTTAAGTCGCGATACTCAAGGCGTTCGATTTCGCCGTTCAGACGCAACATCGGCGGGGCACCTGTTGTTAAGTGCAAATCTGATGCGCCTTGTTTAACCATGATTCTGAATAAGTCATCAAGCTTTGCCATAACACCTCGATTCAAATACCTTTTCGGTAGCTTACGGTTTACAATGAAGCCCAGACAGGAGAAAGATGATGGTAAAATCAGAAATTCTAATCCAATCCAATCGTCTAGAAACTCGCGTGGCTTACCTAGAAAAGGGCGAGCTCGTCGACTATAAAGTGGAGCGCAAGCTGACTCCTACTTTGGTCGGGGCCATTTTTTGTGGTCGAGTTGTGCGTGTGCTCCCGGGAATGCAAGCGGCTTTTGTGGACCTTGGTCTTGAGCGGGCGGCGTTTTTGTATGTGGGCGACGTGCGCGAAGAAGATTTTGTTTTCGAAGGCGAAAACGAAGAGGTCTCCAATGTTTGGGTTCATAAAGAAAAACCAAAAATTCAAGAGCTTTTAACCGAAGGGCAAACACTGCTTGTGCAGGTGGCTAAAGATCCGATCGGCACCAAGGGTGCGCGAATCACCACTCATATTTCGTTAGCTTCTCGCCGAATTGTTTACTTGCCTACACTGACTCATTTTGGAATTTCGCGCAAAATTGAAAACGTAAAAGAGAGGGATCGCCTCACTTCGATTCTTGAAAAAAATGTTTCGCAAGGTGGAGTGATCGTGCGAACCATCGGCGAAGGCATGCAAGAGAGCGAGCTGAAAACCGATATCGAGTACTTGCAAAAATTATGGCAGGAAGTCCAGCAGGAATATCTTGCCAATCAAAGCAAGGTTGGTGTTATCCATTCGGAAGTGGAATACAGCCTGCGCATTTTGCGAGACATGTTGAACCCCGATGTGGACAGTGTTTGGGTTGAGGGTGCAGAAACCCACCAAAAAATTGCCAAATTTGTGCAGCAGTTTTTACCGCAGTATCAAAACAGAATTCACCACTATTACGAAAAAGAACCCCTCTTTAGTCACCACGGTGTGGACGACGAAGTAGAAAAAGCGTTGGCGCGAAAAGTATGGCTGCGCTCGGGTGGGTATTTGGTGATCGACGAAGCCGAAGCCCTTGTTGTCATTGATGTGAACACCGGAAAGTTTGTTGGCAAAAAAGATCTCGAAGACACAATTTTTAAAACCAACATGGAAGCCGTCAAAGAAATCGCCCTCCAAATTCGGTTGCGCGATTGCGGCGGCATCATCGTCGTAGATTTTATCGATATGATGGAACAAGAGCACAAAGACAAAGTTTTAAAAGCGTTAACCGAAGAAGTAAAACGCGACCGCGTTCGCGTGTCGGTGGTTTCGATGACGGGCTTGGGGTTGGTGGAACTCACACGGAAACGAATCCGCTCAAGTCTTCGCAGAACCCTCACTGAATCATGCTTTTATTGCCATGGCTTGGGCTCGCTGAAAAAGAAGGACACCGTGGTGTGCGAAATCTTCCGCGACCTCTCTCATCGTGTTGCCATAAGAACGATGACCCAGCCCATTATAGTGAATTGCCACACGGACATCGTAAACTGGGTCTACAGCGAAGAAAGCGAAATGATGCACACCTTCGAAGAAGAACTCGGTGTACCCATCATCTTCCGCGTTGATCCCAAAAAACATCTCGAGGAATATTCGTTTGAGATGTAAGGGAGTGAAGGTGCCTACTCGGTATTTAAGAATGGCACTTGTTTATAGAGTGGCGAGGTCTATCCTTGTAACGTTATTTCATATTTTGGCTAGGTTTTTAGAGCTTTTGTAACCACTTGGCGCATCGAAAACCTTTGGTTTTGAATCAGACGACTTGACCTTGAGAACGGCCTAAGTAACAAATAGGAAATTCTATAGATATAACTTTTTTCGATGAGGCTGAATTTGTATATCGCTGAGCATAGGCTTGAGCTGTTTAAATCCTCAAAAGAGACGCTAAGTGAGCATATCATTGACTGGCTCAAAAAAAATTCATTTCAAATTACTTCGAGGGAAATTGGTTCAGTAATAGCTAAAAAAGGAAGCTCTTTCGGTCTTACGGATAGACATACTAAGAGAGTTCTGGAGGTAATTATTGCTGAATCGAATAGTGTCACGGCGGTATCTATTTATTTTCACGTAACTAATTTTTTTATGATTACAGGGACTATGTTTGGTCCAATCTTAAGAGAAGAGATAAATGATTTATTTTCTTCTCTAAGAAAAACCTCTGGAAAGAGCTGAGCAGTTGTTTTCCCTAGCAGTTCTCGGAAAGAATCTCGAGAACTCCCGCAAAAAATACCCTATCAAAGAATAAACCATTCTTAAACGATGTAGCGACCTAAGTTTACTGCCGCTGCAACCGTATGAGCGCGTCAATCCGGGGAATTATTTTTCAAATAATTTGACACTTGTTTTGGCTTTTTAAATTTGTCCCTGTGCGCGCCGGATACATCCACATGTACAGCATCACAGGGTTTTTTAAATCTCTTTCTTCATCCTATTTTTATGTGTTTTACGTTGGATAGCGAAGTTTAATTTAAATAGTGTCCGGTTGATGTTTTTCTGAAAAATCAAAATTAAAAGTTCATGCTAGTGTCATTGCTTCAAAAGAGGAGAAACTATGAATTTTCATCATCTATCTCAAAATGATCTTATAGCTAATTTTTCTGATTTGGTTCAAAAAGAACGCCAGATAACAGCTCAGGTATTAGCGTGCATTGCAGAAATAGATCGACGTCAGTTCTATTTGGAAAAAGGCTATAGCAGCCTGTTTGACTTTTTGGTGCGAGACTATGGTTATAGTCCTGGAGCCGCCATGCGCCGGGTTGATGGGGTGCGTTTGGTGCGCGAGTTACCAGAGGTTAGAGAAAAAATTGAACGCGGGACGCTGACATTATCCCAGGCCAATCAAATTCAGAGGGCTGCGCGGGAAATAAAAAAACAGAGCGAGCTCTGAGCACGGAAGAAAAGCAGGAACTTATTCAGCAGGTCGAACACGCTAGTAAAAAAGAAACCGAGAAAATCATTGCCGAGCGATTGAACTTATCCGTAATGCCAATACAAAAAGAGACTCTGCATCGAGATGCCTCGGTGACTCTCACTATGACTTTTTCGGTAGAGCAAATAGAGATGCTCGAGCAGGTGCGGAATATGGTTTCGCACTATGTGAACTCTCAAAACTGGAGTGAATTCTGTGTATATTTGGCAAAAAAGGAACTGGCTCGCCGTACAAATGCGAGATCTACAAAAACGAAATCTACGAATATCGCGACTCCTTCAAGTTCTAATGTCGCAGCTACAATGAAAAAACGAAGCGCGTTGCCAGCAAGAGTCCGAAAGACGTTGCTGAATCCCACTGCAAGATGCCAGTACAAAAACCACAAAGGCGAGCAATGTCATAGTTTGCGCTATTTGCAGATTGATCACATCCAAAGTATTAGCAGTGGTGGAAGTCATGATATCGAAAATCTTCAGGTTTTGTGCGGCACTCACAATCGATATAAATACGTAAGCGGGGGTTAATTCATGCGTCCAGTGAGTGCTGGTTCCATGTGTTTGGAAAGAAGCCCTCGAACTCCCTCAAAACTTTCCCATCAAATAAGAACCCATTATTTCATAATTCAAAAGGCTAAAATAAACTCTTCAACTGTGGGTTGAGTTGCGCGATGTAGGCGCCGGAGAAGTTGTCGGGGAATTTAAAATTATCAACATTGACGAAGATTGCTGTGGCAGAGCCACCAGGTAAAGCGTTTCGCGATACTTCTAAGAGGTGGAAGTCTTTATAGGCTGTGTCGGTGAGCACATTGGCGCACATGTCTGATAGCTTGTCACACTCGACAACCAAGATGCCATGGCTTACTTGGATGGAATTTTGTTTGTGGTAGGCTTTTAAAAAACGCTCGCCAGATCCCTGATGTGTGAAAAAATCGTCGCAAATGAGTGGGCGCGGTACCGACGATGTTGATTGCGCAAAAGCAATCAGGGACCCACGGTGTAGTTGTCCGCACTCCACAAGCACACAGTCTTGCGTCAGAGAATTCACCCATGTGTAGAGCTCGGAAGTCTTAGCAAAGGATACAAAACTAAAATAGGCCATAATTGCTTTTACAAGATGCGACTATTTCTGACAAGAAGACATCACGTTTTTATACTTATTGTGCAATGGATAATTGGAACGAAGCTCGCCGGTGGCGTGTTTAAATTCACTGGCAAGCGTTCGAGAGAGGTTGCAGTTTTGTTTGTACGCCTCCAAAGCTTCAAGATACCTCTTTTGTCGAAATTCGCACTCGGCAAGGGAGAGAAACGCATCTGGGTTGGAGGGATCGAGCTTCGTGCTCGCCCGGTAATGCTCAGCCGCTAAAATAAAATTGTTTTCGGAAAAATAGTTATCGGCGAGGGCCGTGTGGGCTTCGACGGCCTGGGGAAAGCGGGTCACAAGGGCTTTGAGAGTCTTTTTGCTGTCTTGTAACGATTCTTTCACGGCTTGGGCTTTTGCCAAGTTCACGTAGGTCTCAATCTTTGGGCTGGTTTGCACAATGCCGCGTTTGCAGGTTTCGAGGGCCTGATCCCAGAGAGCGGCTTGAACATAAAGCGCGCATTTGTCGTCCAAGTAACCATTTGTCTCTTTGGTAGCAGATTCGAGCTGATAATAAACTTGTAGTGCATCCTCCGCGTGAGACGTCCAAAATGTTTTTAAAACGTCAATCCAGTGGAAGTAGGCGGTTTTGTTCAGTGGATCTAAACGAATCGCTTCACGCAAAACGGTGATCACGTCAACGCCGCCTTGTTTGCGAGCCACTTCGGTGGTGCCCTTCAAAGCCAACAGCAAAAGCGCATCGGCCTCGAGCACCTTAGTTTCGGAGCTTGGAGGATTTTGACTTTGGTAAAAACCAATCACCGAAAGAGCCCCTTTTCCATCTTTCAGCAAAAGATGGGCTTGGATAAGTTCCAGCTGAATTTTTGCGGGCAAGTCTTTCTGAATTGGTTGAGCAGTCACCACATAATCAGCCCACATTTTTTCGCGGGCGTAGTGATCCATTAAAAAACGGCGAGACATTTTACTTGTTGGCTCAGCTGCGAGATTTTTTTTAAGTTTAGCAACTTCTTCGCGGGTGAGGGGTCGATCCAACGCATGGGCCATACTTATTTGAAATAAAAAGAAGAGGCAGAATCCGCCAAAGATTAAGAACCACTTTAGTCTCATGAAAGCTGTGCCGATAAGAAACATGTATATATTATCGGTAAACATTCGAAAAGCCTTGAGGATACAGGTGTTTATAAAGTGTTTAAAAGCAAACCATGCATTGTCCGCACCAGCCCATGGTCGAGGTGTGTCTCATCTTGGGTCACAGTCAGGTCAGGCTGTTGTGGAATACATTCTGGTGCTCGTGGTTGTCGTCGGCATTGCTTTGGGCGTGATGTATCAGCTCAACACCGCGCTTAAAAAATATGTGCAAAGCTACTTTGGTGATTACGTCGCGTGTTTGTTAGAGACCGGCGAGCTTCCTAGTCTCGGTGGGAGCAGCGGCGCCAATGCCGAAAGTTGTGCCTCGCTCTACGAACCCTTTTCATTGCAAAATGGCAGACCACTGATCGCCAGTTCCGGTGGCGGAAATGGAGAGGGCAGCAGCAGCGACGCAAGTTCCCGAGGGTCCTCTTCTAGAGGTTCAAATGGATCGCGCGTCACGCGGAGCGGATCGTCCTTGAATGCGGAGCGGGATCGCGGTGGGCAAGTGGCCGCTGGAAAAATCGAAAATAAATCCAAAAAAGAATATCAGGGTTCCGGCGGCGGCGAAGATACGTCGGCCAGTTACCGAGCCAATGTGCAACGGGGCGGACCGGGCAGTCGTATCTATACAAAACTCAAAAACGAAAACAAAGAAACTGTGTTGAACAAGAAGATTGATCTTACAGGAAAGCTTGCGGGGCGCTCAGCACGCAAGATCGCTGTCGACATGGACAAGTTTAAACCAAAGCAACCGGTATCGGACACGTCGTTTAGCTTGTCCATCGGCGATTATATTCGCTACCTGCTCATCCTTGCGATCATCGTCATTATTGTGATTTTTTTCGGCGGGCAGTTGAACCAACTCCGCAAGGGGTGGGATAGCAATTAAGGCGAGTTAGTTGTAAATCCAATATATGCCACTCAAAAGAGCAATATTTATAAGTCCGCCGATGGCACAACAAACTAAATTAGGAATCGTGGGCCACTCCCGTTCGATAAAGATCATAACGTCCACGTGATCACGTTTGCGCATAAGAACCAGATGCCCGAAAGCTATAAAAAGACCCATCATTGAGCTTGCCGTGGCCCCTCGAGGCTGATTTAAAAAATCCCGCAGATAAAACGGAGCAGGTAACACTTGCGCGATGGAGGAGTAAATATAAAGATGAGCAACTAAGCCTAACAGAAGAGCGACTAGCCCAAATACAAAAGTGCGTGTACGAAGGATGCGAGAGTAGTAAAAACACAACGCCACCGCAGCAAAGGTTCCTCCCGCGATGGGGAATAGAAAATAAAAAAAAGAGGAACGCAGTTTATGCATTCCTCATTTATCTGATTCTCCTGTAAAGATGTCAAATTAAGAAGTTTTGGCTCCGGCGCCAGCACCGCCAAGTACACGTCGTTTATCTAAACCATATTTTTCCACTTTCATAATAAGACCCGCGCGACTGATTCCAAGCTCTTTAGCTAACTTCGATTTGTTCCAACCCGTGCGACGTAGACCTTCGCGAATAAGATCTTTTTCGAGATCTTCGATGGCGTCTTTTAAAGAGCCAGCAACGCGAGCGCCTTGAATTTTAGCAGCTTCGTTGGTTTCGAAGATTTTAGGGGATAACATGTCTGCCAAAAGTTTGTTTTCAGTGCCCGACAGAACCACAGCGCGTTCCATTTCGTTTTGTAACTCTCGAACGTTTCCAGGGAAAGGATAATCGTAGAGTTTTTCTAACGCTCGTTTTGTAAGAACTTTTTTAGGAAGACCAGCTTTTTTACAAGCAAGCTCGATAAAGAATTCAGTTAAGAGTGGGATATCCTCTTTGCGCTCTCTTAACGGTGGCACGCGAAGATTGATCACATTTAAACGATAGTAAAGATCTTCGCGGAACGAGCCATCTTCGACCATGGCGCGAAGGTCGCGGTTGGTGGCGGCAACAATACGCACATCCACGCGCTTCATTTCTAAGCCACCAACTGGAGTGAAGGTTCCCTCTTGAAGAACACGGAGAAGCTTTACCTGCATTTGTGGAGAGGTATCACCGATTTCATCTAAAAAGAAAGTTCCTTTGTCTGCAAGCTCGAAAAGACCTTTTTTGTCTTTGTGTGCGCCAGTAAACGAACCTTTGGCGTGCCCGAAAAGTTCGGACTCCAAAAGGTTATCGTTGAAAGCCGAACAGTTTTGAATAACAAAAGCTTTTTCTTTACGAGATGAGTTGTAGTGAATCGATTTGGCAATAAGTTCTTTACCAGTTCCGTTTCCACCTTGAATCAGGACTGTGCTGTCCGCTGATTTGATTTTATCAAGCAAAGCATAAAGACTCTGCATGGCCTTCGACTTACCAATCATGTTGTCGTACTTGTAGCGGCTGCCCAGTTCTTTATTGAGTTCTTTAATACGCTCTTCACGGCTGGTGATTTCGAGGTGCAGAGTGACGATTTCCCGAGAGATCAGCTCCACAAGGTCTAAAAAATGATTCTTCTCATCAACAGTTAAAAATTTAATGCCTGCGAGAATTTGATGAGCATCAGCGTCGGCGACACTATGCGAACGCAGATGATCTACGATTTCGTGGCCACGGTTGGCTTCAGAAGGATCTTTTACAAATCCCAAAGCCAAAACGGTACCCATAAATTCGCGCTCAATCTCGATGGGGAAGACGGCCACATCAAGGCCTGTGTTTTCCCACTTTTTAATCGCATAACGGTTCTGCGTTTGACGGAGCTCTGTTAAAGAATGATTTACGAGCTCAGAAAGGCTTTCGCGTGCTGGAGAATTTTGCAAAGCATGAAATACAGCTTTGTTCACCGGGTTCATCTCGATTTGATTAAAGCCACGCATCGCACCGGTTTCGTCGGTAAAAACTACGTCGATATTCCACCAGGTCGCCAAGATTTGTTTTAGTTTTTTAATGACATGTATGTGCTCAAATTCATCCCAATTAATCATCATGTGATCTCTCTCCTGTGTAAAAACTC